>DHHG01000085.1 GCA_002403175.1 Syntrophaceae bacterium UBA4778
ATACGGAAATTTGCGAAGCAAAAGCAGAGAGAAGTTTTATGTTCCCCGGACTGGTATTGAAAGAAAAAAAGCGGCTATCCTGATACAGGACCCCGATAATCCTTTTCCCCAATTTCATGGGTGTTATGATTGCGCGTCGGAGATCTACGGGGTCCGCTCCGCTTGGTTCAAATTGAATGATTTTCCCATCGGTCGAATTTGCCGAGGCCTGAATTGCCGTCCAGGTTTCTTTAAAACGCTCATCCTGAATTTCCTCTTTCATCAGATTTCTTGAAGCCACCAGATTGAGTTCCGTTGCGCCTTCCCCTTTTATAAACAAAGCAGATCTCTCCGATCCGGTTAATCTTGAAATGGAAGTGATAATATTAGTGAGCAGTTTTTCGGTATTTTCCTGATTGGTCAGGGCCTCTCCCATTTCGATAACGAGGTCGAAAAGCCGGTCGTTTTTAGCCGTTCTATTCTGAGGAATGAAGTGCTTTAGATCCGGGGGGAAGCAATCTTCTGCAATCGGCTTAAAAAAATCCCAGGCCTTTCTGGCGTAGCCCTCTGCATTGAGCCAGTCATTATTTTGTACGAACAACCTGGCCAGTTCTATCCTGATCTTTCCCAATTCGAATGTGGCTCCCATTTTTTCGACGGCTTTTTCGGTATCTGTAAAAAATCGTATTTTTTCGTCTATAGGCGTCTTATTCTCCGGGAGTCCGAGCTGAAGGCGCTGAATCATGCTGTACATCAGCGGATCCACTTCATCATCACTGAGATGGTACAAAAATTCAAAAACAGGTTTCATCTCGATCGGTGAGGCGCCTTTGTTGTGCAGTATATATCCGGTGTCCCAAAGGGGATAGTAATTGAGGATGTGATACCAGCTGGATTTCTGAATTTTCCAGAGCGCTTTGTAATATTCGGCAGCATCCTCGTAATTGCCCTCTTGACAAGCAATTCCGGCCATCCCGACGCTGGCCAGGACTTCCACCATGGGAATGCTTTCTTTCCTGGCGATTTCGATGGCTCTCTCAAAATAGGAACGGCTGTTTCTGAGTTGCCTTATTTCCAGAAAAATCATTCCCGCTACGACCAAGGCAATGGACAGCAGAGGCAAATTCTCTGATTTTCGGCACTGGTTCTGAATTGATTCTGAAATGCCCAATCCTCTTTGCGGTATGCCGACCTGGGTGTAGCAAAGAGCCAGATTCAGGGCGGCGAGAAGGAAAAAATCGCTGTTGTCTGCAGAATCCAGTTCTCCCAGCGATTGCTCGTACGTTTCGATCGCGTCAAAATATTTACCCTCGATCACATAAACCAACCCGCGAATCTTCAGGCCTCTTTTGTACAAAACTTCATCCTCGATATTTTGGATGATATCCCAGCCTTTATTGAAATGCTCTATGGCCTGATTGCGTTGGAAATACATCCAGCAGTTCTGGCTGATCAGTAATTCAAGGGAAGCCTGAGCTCTTAAATCGCCGAACCGTCTTGCCATATCCAACGCCGTGAAAAGAAAGCGGTCTATCTTTTTCAGGCTGGGGTAGAAAAGGGATAAGGAGGCTCGATGCTCTATTGACTTTATAAAGGTATGCCAAGTCTCTTCGGATAATTGAATTTTTTCGCTTCCGATCAGATCTTCCATGAATTTCAGAATGGAATCATACAGGGTAACAGCAGATGAAATCCTGTGATTCATTTCCTCGATACGCGCAGCGGCTAAGATGGTGTGGAGATCTTCTTCTCGCAATCCGGCCAGGAGATAGAAACGGGCGATCGTCAATGTGATCTCGTCCGTGGCGGCAACCTTTTGAGAGAGGATTTCAGCAGATTTCCGAAAGTGCCCCGGTCTTGTGCTTGAGGGGATAAGGTCCAAAACCTCCGATCGGGGGAATTTTTCCGACCAGGTATAATAGCCAATATCCTCCTGCCTTGTAGTAATCCATTGCTGCTTTTCGAGTAAGCGGATCAGACTCATTATTTTTGATGGGGGAAATTGAGGAAACCAGTCAATAGAAAAGAAATCTGAAAAAGCAGCAAAATCAATAAGGATGTTTCTTTCATCCACGGCGAGTTGCGATAAAAAATTTTCCAGAATCTGCATTGATTTACCTTAGTTCTTTTTTTTGAAACCTGAAAAGATCATCCTTTTCGCTCTGAAATGGTACATAATTTTGAATGGCAAGTTGGCTGATCGTGAAGTTGAAAAAGATTGAGCAAAAACATCCGTCCAATAAGCGAAAAGAAAGGCGATATCTCTCAAGCTTTTAGACCATATAAAAAAAAGGTTCTTGTGTCAACATGTGTTCAAATCTGGACATATGTTAAAGTCCAGTGAGCTTTTCTAAGAAATTTCGTTTCTAAGTATACGATAACACGATTGGTTTCTGTTAGGAGGCGCTGGAACAGTTGTTGCACGTATTGATTGGCCGTGTTTGGAACAGGATGAAAGATGGAAAAGCTAAAAGATGATGTGGTCATAGTTAGCGCTCTAAGGACGCCATTCGGGAAATTTGATGGTGTTTTGAGAAGCGTGCCCAGCCTTGATCTTGGAGTCATCGCCCTTAAGGATGTGGTCAGGCGTATCAATCTCGATCCTTGCCATATAGACGAACTCTATTACGGTACTTGTATTCCTGCCGAGTATGCCATCTATACCAATGTCCCTGCCAGACAGGTCTCGCTCCTTGCAGGATTTCCGGAAGAAAATATTTCTTTGACAATTGATCGTGCCTGTTGCTCTTCAATGACTGCCCTTCGGCTTGGATTTCACGCCATTAAATCGGGTTGTGCGGAAGTTGTTGTTGCCTGCGGTGCTGAAAGCATGGGAAATGTTCCCTTGCTGGCCAGTGCGGAGAAGGTCAGATGGGGAAACCGGCTGGGGTCTGTTGAACTGGAAGATATGCTCTTTGAGCTTGGATATACCAGAAAGGGATTTGCTCCGGTTGCAACCGATGCGGGTTACGTTTCTATTGAATACGGTGTACCCCGGGAAAAACAGGATGAATGGGCTCTGGGGAGTCATGAAAAGTATTTTAAGGCAGTTCGGGAAGGCAAATTGAAACAAGGCGAAGAGCTCACTCGCATTGAGATTCAGGGCAAGAAATCACATATTCTCCTGGAGCAGGATGAATCGCCCCGTGAAAATCTGAGTCTCGAAAAAATGGCCTCTCTCAAGACGGTCTACGGGAGTCCGACCGTTACGGCAGGGAATGCGCCCGGTCTGAATTCCGGTGCGTCGGCTATGATTATCATGTCCCGCAGAAAGGCGGATGCCCTCGGGCTTGAACCCCTGGCGGAAATCCTTGCTTGTGAATGTAGTGCGGGAAAACCGAAATATATGGCCTGTATTCCTGCTAAAACTATTGAAAAAATGCTTGCCAGAATGAAAAAGAAAGTAGATGATATGGATCTTTTGGAGATCAATGAGGCCTTTTCTGCGGTTACCCTGGTGTCGTTGAAAATGCTGGCCAAGGACGATCCGAAGAAATGGCAGGCACTTCAGGACAGAACGAATGTCAATGGTGGTGCCATAGCCATTGGGCACCCGGTTGGTGCAAGTGGGGCTCGGATCACAATGGCTTTGATGTACGAGCTTAGAAGGCGAGGTGGTGGAATAGGGGCCGCCTCGATCTGCGGTGGTCTCTCTCAGGGGGAAGCCATCATGATTAAGGTATAAATACATTGGAGGGAATTTTATGTCGGACTGGATTAAGCAGGTAGAACCGCTGACCCAGAAAGGTCAGATTGCTGTCCCGTACACCTGGCAAGTAGGTGAAGTCGGCAGTAAATTTTTGGTTTCTATCAGAGATGATCAGAAAATCCTAGGCACGAAGTGCAGCAAATGCGGAACGGTTTATGTTCCCGGCCGCAAGAATTGTGGACGATGCTTCGTCGATATGGATGAGTGGGTCGAGATTGCGGATGAAGGTGTCGTTACGGCTTATACGATTGTGCGGTATTCATATCCCGTACAGCCGGTCGAACCGCCATTTGCATATGCACTGATCAAGCTGGACGGCGCGGATGTCGCTTTCCTGCATTTGATTAAGAAGGATCTCGATAAAATAAAGAACGGCCTCAGAGTAAAGGCCAAGTTTAAGACGGAGCGCACAGGGACTATCCTTGATATCGACTCCTTCGAGCTCATTTAGAGAGAGGAGGAATGTGAAATATGGATAAAGCAGCAATAGTCGGTGTAGCTCAGACAAAATACGAGAGAAGAAAAAAAGACCAGATCTTTGCCGATATGGTGTTTGATGTAACCCGTGCGGCATTGGATGATGCAGGTCTCACAATTAACGATATAGACAGCGTGGTGACGGTATCTAATGACTTTTTCGATGGTAGAACCATATCCGGTATGGCGGTCGGAGATGCTTCCGG
>DHHG01000200.1 GCA_002403175.1 Syntrophaceae bacterium UBA4778
GGTCAATATTCTCCAATATGCTGTCAACAAGCAATTTTGACATTATTGCCCCCTTTGGGATAGAGAATATTATATGATAATGAGATTGGCTTTGGTAGCATTAAAATATGACTGTGTAAAATGAGTACAAGAACGCCTGCCTGTTTTTAAATCATTTGGACCCAAGCCTGAATCGCGCCAAGCTTGAACACTTCAGCTGAGCGATGCTTTCTCGAGCGATGCTTTCTCAAGTAATTTGGTAAGATTGATGCAGGAATATCAGTTCGGCTCCTCCTTACTGATAGAACGTTGGGTAACAATTGTCGTACTGTTACCCAATTGTTACCCAAATTCCTGATTTCGTGTGATACGCACTGATACCTGTTGACATTTTAATGTCTTATATTATAATAACTAAAGATTTTTCAAGATATTCGGTGAAACAGGAAGGAATTGATTCGCAATCTATAGGTCAGGGGTTCGAATCCCCTATTCTCCATAAGGAATTACAGAACATTTGATGCTTGAAAAACGGCAATATAACGGAAAAATGTAACGGAAACCGGTACAAACACAAAGGGGGTTTGCCATGCCCCGATCAGCAAAAGCAATTCGCTGGGAGATTTACTCTCGCCCGAACGCGAAGCAGGGCAAGCCGGTTTACTATGTGCGCGCTGTTGACATCCAAACAAAGAAAGCCCTGCTCACCCGTTCCACTGGTAGCGATTCACGGAAGGCCGCCCGCGAGCTGATCGCGGAGCTCTCCGCGAAAATGGACTTTACGCGCCTTGCCGCGGCGAAAACTGGCAACGTTGACGCGGCCTCTGCTTCGCAGATGGAAAACATGCCGCTATCGGAATACTTTGTACTGTTCTGGAACAAAGAAAAATCATTCTACCTGCTGGCCCGCGCTGATTCCGGCAAGCCGTTATCTTCTGCTTATGTCGCCGCGCAGTATGCAAATGTAAAAACGCATGCGGAACCCTTTGAGGGATTCAAAACAACGGCCCTGCGCGATGCAAACTTATTCCTGATCGAGACCTATATCCGCCACTTGCGCGCAAAGGGCGTATCGGGAAATGTAGTAGGCGACTGCCTGAACGCGATCCGCACGCCGCTCTCATGGGCAATGAAACGCGGCCTTGTGCTGGAACCATTCTCATTCTCCGGCATTATTCGCCCGAAGGAAACCTATAGGACGCGCGGCATGATCACTCGCGAAGAGCTCGCAAGAATTATCGCCCTTGATGTAGCCGATACGATACAGCCACGGCCCCGATTAAAGAAAGGCGAAACGCACGAAACACCTGGCCCCGTTGATCTGCGAATCAAAGTAGGTGTTCTGCTGGCCCACCTGGGGGCGATGAGGGCGGGCGAGATTCGCGCCCTTCGTTGGGCAGCGATTGATTTTGAGCAGAACAGAATCCACATTGAGCAGAACTTTGTTGAGGGCGATGGCCTAAAAGCTCCAAAACGTGAATCATACGGCATCGTGCCGCTTGCTGAACCCTTGCGCGAACCTTTGCAAGCTCTCCGAACCCTTGCGTTCAAGCTGGGGCGCTATAATATAAACGAGTATGTGCTGTTCTCGCTCACAACACCGAACAAGCCCATATCAATAAAAGGGCTTGAACATGGCTACTCTCGTCTTCTGGAATGGATCGGTATTCCACCTGAAGCGCAAAAAGCTCGCCGCCTTACCCTGCACGGGGGGTGGCACTTCGCCGCTTCCTTGCTGGCTGACGAGATCGGCCCCGCTCTCGCCCGCAAAATCACCCGCCACCGAAGCCTGCAAGCCTTCAAAGGTTACGATCACGAAAGCGCCGAGGCACTGGATGCTGCGCGAAAAGCCTTGCAATTCGAACCGAAGAACGAAAAAGCAGCAGAATGAATAGCACTTTTAAAGCATTTATAGGATTTTGATGCTATTTGATAGAATCTTACTATTCAGGCGTATAGCTGTACGTAGGGGTTCCTGAAGAACCCCCTTTTGACTGTATCAAGCCGCAATAAGCAGCCTGTATTGTCTTCCAAATGCTCTCTGACTATCTTGAAAAGGCCATCCAAAAGAGACACAAAAAAGGCTTTCGCCTTTTTCCGGTACAGCACCATCAGGTTCATCACCAGGTAGACCAGCATGATTGCACTCTCACTCGTCTTTCGGAATTTCGTCCCGATCCGATCCAAGGAGTATCGCCGCTTCCCTTCCCCAAACTTCCCTTCGACCGCAATCCTCGTGCTTTCATCTTCCCGCTCGATCCTTCGTTGCTCGCGAAGGATTGCTCGATTCTTTTCACTCTCGGCAAACGGCCGCCCCAGCTTCGGCCCTGAAAGCCGTATCCCATATTCCTGGCAGTACTGAAGATTTTCTCGTGTCCGGTATATTTTGTCTGCGCATACAACTTCGGGATAGTGTCCATACCGCCGTTTGTACTGCTCGATTTGTCCCTTCAAATCCTGACTCTCGTTATACGCTTCCCACGAAAGCCGATGCACTTCCACAAGTCCATTCACCAAGCTCACCGACAGCTTCGCCCCAAACTTATACATCCCGCGTGCTTTGCCTCTCGCAATCGGCCGCACATGCGGCCTTGAGATGCTCAGTATCCTTCCTTCAATCGAATGGCTCTTCTTCGTGTACAGGTGTCGCTGCTGCCACACCAGCTCATGGATCACCACAAGATCGCTATACTGCTTTCTGGAAAGCCCGCCCAATCCCACCAGACCCTTGTAATCATTGATGATTCTCAGATTCCGCTCAATGTACTGCAGTTGCTTTTTCAGTGCTTTCCGTATCGTCTGCTCCCGTGGCTTGCGATTCCGTATGAACCGCAAGAATTCTTTTCTCGCAATCTTCCGATACGTCCGCGGCTTTTCATACCCTGTCGGAGCCTGTTCATGCAGCGTATCGATGATCTGCTCGGTTTTTCTCCTCGCCTCATCCAGCAGTGTCACATCATGCGGAAAGCGTATGTCTATCGGCGCGCAGGTTGCATCAACAATCAGTGTTCCTTTGTTCCCTCCTTCCGGAGGTTCTTGATCATCATGAGATTTCTCAGCTTCCTCTTTCTGGCGTTCGATGATCATTGCGTTGATCTCTTTCAGAATATTTCCCGATAGTCTTTTTCTGAAATGCACCATCATGCTGGGATCAAAGGGCAGTTCATCTTTATACCCTTCGAATCCCAGAAAGTATTGGAGGTATGGACTTTCCCGAATATATTCAACCAGTTCTTCATCAGCCAGCTTTGATTTTTCTTTGATAATGAGAGCGCCTAACGCGACTCGAACCGGCAGCGCAGGTCTGCCATTATTCGACACAAAAAGCGCAGCATATTTTTCTTCAACCCTGTCCCACGGGATCAAATTAGCCAGAATAACCCACCGATTCTGCCGATTCAGTTTCCCTCCAAAGACCATGTCGAACTTCTCAAATTCGGGTACTTTTTCTTTCGTTCGGTACATTCTTTCCCTTTCAAGTGCACGGGTTTTGAGGCAATTTCTGCAATTTTCATGCACTTTCCAAGGTTATTTTATCATGTATTCTTTTATCTTACAAGGTATTATGAATTTTTCAAGAGTCTCTAACTGCATGATGGTGGTTATGGTGATTCTCTAGGCTGATGGCTGTAATATTGCGACAATAATTCTTTGGCTCGCGGCTGCTACAACCCAAAAACCATGCCTTCGGTAAACCATTGAAACTAAAACTCAAGCTTATCTTGCTCACTATTTGTGCTCTCTTCAATTTCGAAATCAGTGTTGAATTGCCTGAGAGATAACAAATAGAGTTGGTCCGAAAAGGCGTTTTCTCACCTGCTGATCATGGTTCTGATTTTGCGTTCCAGCATCAGATCGAAATCGCTGCCAGGGCATCCAGGATATTCCCGATTGGGAACATTGCGCGGAGGTGGTCAACCGTTTCGAGAAGCTTGAGAAACTCAGGAAGGGGTGGTGAGGGACAACCAATCTACAACAATGGGAATCACTGAAATACCCAGACAGAGCCACCATGATTCCGGGTTGGAAATCTATTTATTGTCCGAAGTCATGACCTGACCCACAGGAATGCCGGAAGAGCCGAAAATGAAGACGCGGCTCCATAACAAAATGCTATCAGACTTTCATTCCCTGTTTATGGTTTAAGATTTCATACCTCTCTAAATTTAATCCATGCACGGAGGTATGTATGGCGATTATCCGACTTGAAAAGGTAAAAAAAACGTACCCACTTGGAAAAACAGTGGTTCCGGCGGTAAAAGGCGTCGACTTTGAAATTCAAAAGAGTGACTTTATCTCATTGGCTGGTCCTTCAGGATCTGGGAAAACGACTATTTTGAACATGATTGGCTGTATCGATACGCCCACAGAAGGGGTCGTAGAAATAGATGGTGTAAAGACCTCGGATTTAAATGATAAGGAGATTACCAGACTCCGGCATCGCACTATCGGCTTCATTTTTCAGTCCTTTAATCTCATTCCCGTTCTGAATGTGTACGAAAACATTGAATTCCCTCTTCTGATTGGAGATACGGGAATCTCACAGAAGGAACAGAAAAAATGGATACAATTCTTAATTGAAGAAGTAGGATTGGGACAGTGGCAAAAACATCGGCCCAACGAGCTTTCTGGTGGACAGCGGCAACGGGTCGCCATTGCACGGGCGCTGGTCACAAAACCTAAGATTGTGCTGGCCGATGAGCCGACGGCAAACCTGGATTCCGCCACCGGTGAGACCATCATCAACTTGATGAAGAAAATGAACAAGGAATTGGGCACCACTTTCCTCTTCAGCACCCATGATCAAAAAATTGTGGATCTGGCGGACCATGTGATCCGGCTCAAGGACGGCCTCGTTTCAGAAAATTATCGGCCAAAGGCGGTGTAACATGGTCATCCTGAAAATTGCCTTCAGAAATCTTCTGGAACACAAGGTAAAAACGGCCATTGTGGGTACCCTTATTGCGTTGGCGGTCATGTTCATGGTTACGGGCAATTCAATTTTGGATACGATCCGGACCGGTATGAAGCAGAGCTATTCCGCCAATTATACCGGGGACCTCATTGTGCACGGGACATCGAAAGACAGCTTTTCCCTCCTCGCTTCAGGTCCTGGCGCCGCCTCCGGTTCGGATATTCCGCAAATACCGGAGTTCCAGACAGTCCGCAGCAGTATTGAACAGATGCCTCAGGTGCAGTCTGTTCTGCCTCTGCTCTCCGGGTCTGCAAGCATCAGTTTAAATGAAGAAACTGCGGGATTCACCATGTTATGGGGAGCCAATTTTGATGAATACGCACTGATGTTTCCTGATTCTCTTGAATTTACCCAGGGCGGATTTCCGGAAGAGCCAGGCCCCTATATTCTGTTGTCAGAAAGTGTCCGGGAAGCTGCGGAAAAAGAAACTGGGAAACCCCTTCATATCGGAGATTCAATCACCCTGGCAGGTTTTGGCGCCAGCGGGAGCCGTCTGCGGGAGGCGACGATTGCCGGGTTCTTCCGGTTTAAGCGGGGTAATGAACAGCTTAATCTGGTATCTCTTATAGATGCAAACATCCTCCGCAGTTTAAAGGGTATGACCAGGAACCCAATGGGGGTGGATATCGCCAGCAGTTCCTTGGGCGCTAATGGAACTACAGAAGCTGCGACTACAGATGATGAACTCTTCGGTAATGGGGGAAGTCTGGTTCAAACGATCCAGCCAGTCCAGTCGGGTGCCTTGGTGAATTATGATGCTATTCTAGGGGATACCTCGATCCGGAATAGATACACCGAGCTTGATCCCAATGCATGGAATTTTTTGCTTATCCGTCTTAAGGATTCAGCCTCTATACCGGCAACACAAGAATCGATTCAGACCATGCTGACTACCGGCAGCATCGATGCACAAGTCTCTGATTGGAGCTGGGGGGCCGGCACGGTGGCAACCCTGGCAATGGCCCTGCAGTTTATTTTCAACATCATCATCGCCATTATTCTTGTGGTGGCCATCATCATCATCATGAACACCCTGGTCATCTCCGTAACCGAACGGATTCCCGAAATCGGGACCATCCGGGCCATCGGAGCGGGAAAAGGTTTTGTCCGTCGCATGATCCTCTGGGAAACCCTGACCCTGTCGGTGGTGGCCGGCCTTGTGGGCCTCCTCATCGGTTCGGTGCTTCTCCTTGTGGTGAATAGGGTTGGTATTGCTTCCAGCAATATGTTTTTTGCAATCCTCTTTGGCGGGTCTACCCTGCGGCCTGTGCTGTCCATGGGATCTCTTGTCTGGAGTCTACTTGCGGCAGTTGCAATTGGTCTAGTTTCAAGCCTGTATCCTGCGTCGATTGCCTTGAAAATCGCACCAGTCAAGGCGATGCAAAAAATTTAGGAAGGTAACCATGTTACAAATGATACGAATTGCCCTGAGAAACATATCGCGGCAAAAAAAACGAAGTATCCTGTTGGGAAGCGCGATTGCATTCGGGTTTTTGGTGATTACCCTGGTTAATGGATTTACCGGAGGACTTCTGAAAACTACCAAGGAAAACCTTTCCCATCTTTTTGGGGGTCATATTTATATAAGCGGCTCCATCGTGAGCCCCCTGGGTTCGGAACTGCCCATGATCCAGGATAGTTTCGCCGCAGAAGAGGCTATCAAGGCCATCTCGGATCGAGTCGCTTCGGTGCAGTACCGTTCAAAGACGACGGGTACCCTCTATTTCGGGAACAAAGAACAAACCCAGAAACTGGAAGGGGTCGATTTCGCTGCGGAGCAGTCCTTCCGGACCAATATTGATATAAGCAAGGGTAGCCTTGCGGATATTGATAAGCCGGGCTCTCTGATACTTCCGGAGGCTACGGCGAAAAAACTGGGCGTCGAGATTGGAGAGACCCTGCTCTACCGAGCGAGTACGGTAACGGGCCAGCAGAACATTGGCGAATTTACTCTCATTGCCACAACAACCAGCAGCAGCGTTATGGTGATGGACACTGGATATACTTCCAAGGCCTACCTGAATACCCTCATCGGCCTGGATGAGGGGGACTATCAATCCATCAATATATTTCTTAAGGACGTAGCGGAAGTACAAACGGTGGCCGATAGGCTCTATAGCAACCTTGCCAGCAATGCTCCGGTTAGTCCCCGTATTTCCGCGGATTCTACCAGCAGTCCCCGCAATATGTCCGCCATGCGGAGCAGCCTCATGGGGATGAATCAGATTGTTCAGGTTGCCAAGGAGGAGCAATGGAAGGGCACCAAATTTTCCGTGACTACCATAGAGGACCTCATGTCGCCCATTTTGTCGCTGCTCTCCATTATTCAGGCAGTGGCCTTCTTGGTCTTTATCATCCTGCTGGTGATCATCATGGTAGGAATTATGAATTCCTATCGGATGGTTATGATTGAGCGAACCGAAGAAATCGGCACCATGCGAGCCCTGGGAGTCCAGAAGTCGGGGATACGAACTATCTTTTTCACCGAAGCCCTGTCGGAGGCTGTGCTGGGAACCGCAAGCGGCTTTGTACTGGCCCTGCTGATTGGAGGTATCTTGAGCCTCATCAATTTTGGCAGTGGCAGTTTCCTGTCCCTCTTTCTGGCCAGGGGGCACTTTGTGCTTCAGTTCTCCATTCCGGAGGCGCTCAAGAACATGCTGATAATCTGTGTCATGAGCATCATGGCGGTCTATCTCCCCGCCCGGAGTGCGGCAAATCTGGAACCCGCCCAGGCCTTGCGGGCAACCTATTAAGGGCAATGTGTCCCTGGGTCCGAGGGCCGGGCTGAGACATCGAGCCAACGGGCTTCGGGGGTCCACATTTTTATTATAGTCAGGAGTTTTGTATGAGAAAGAGATATGCGTTAGTAAGTCTGGTTATAGTGCTTCTGCTGGTGCCGATGTCCGGAATTTTCGCACAGGCCGCTTCCGCGGTCCCGGATTTCAAGGCTATGCTTAAGACCATCGATGAACGGAGCAATTTTACCGGTAGGGACTTTTCCGCAAAAATAAAAATGGTCAGCGAAGATCCCGAAAAAGGAACCACGACCCGGGTGGCCAAGACCTTCCGTCGTGACCGGGATGACAGTTTTTTGATACTCTTTATGGAACCGGCGGATCAGCTCGGTCAGGGGTATCTGAAGCTGGGGGACAATATGTGGTTTTATGACCCTCAGAGCAGAAAATTTACCCACAGTTCTCTTAAGGAGAATGTGCAGGGCACGGATGCTAAAAATTCCGATTTTAGGCAATCCACCTATTCTGTCGATTATACCGTCACTTCCTGGACCGAAGGGAAACTGGGAGCCTACGATGTGTGGATTCTGGAATTGCAGGGGGCAACCAACGAAGTAACCTATCCCTATAAAAAGATCTATGTGACCAAAAAGGACCAGCTGCTGCTGAAAAGCGAAGATTACTCCCTTTCCAAGCGCTTGTTGCGTACTTCATATTTCACAAGCTATGCAAAAATAGGTACTTCCTATATCGCCAATTCGGTCATGTATGTGGATGCCCTGGTCCAGGGAAAACGGACAAGCATAACCTTTACGGATATTTCGCTGGATAATCTGCCAGACTCGGTCTTTACCAAGGCTTATTTGGAACGGGTTAACCGCTAGGGAGGCTGCCATGAATATGCGAACATTGTTCTATAGTATTGTTTCAGCAGGTCTATTGATGGCCGGCCTCTTCCCCCTGCAGGCCCAGACTGATGATGAGCTTTTCGGGTCCTCCGAAAGCCTTGTCACAGAGGCTCCACTGGTAAAACCTGTGGAATCATCTGCCTCTGATATTTCAACAGGATTACTGAAGACCGAGACCGTAAAAATAGGCGGCGCTTTTACCTTCAGCCTTGCCGGAACTGCTGCGGGAGATTCAACGATCTTTTCTGATTATCCGACTCCTTCCGTTGTATCTTATGCAGACCTCTATGCCGATGCCCGGCCCGCGGATAATTTCCGATTTTTCATCAAGGGCCGTTTTAGTTATCCCTATACCTCCGACTCTTCGGGAAATAATCCCTTCAGTTTACGGGAAGCCTATGCGGATATAGAGCCCCTTTCCGGAATCAATGCCCGTTTGGGAAAACAGACCGCAAACTGGGGTGTAGGGTACTTTTTCAGCCCAGGGAATTTGCTGGACTTCGGGACCATCGATCCGGAAAATCCGACGGAAGAACGAACCGGTCCCCTGGCGGTAAAATTCCAGCGGTCCCAGCGCACCAGCAACTATTACCTCTACCTCCTGCTCGACTCTGCCTATTCGGGCGGTCCCATTGGCCTTGCCCCCAAGGCGGAATGGGTGTTGGGTTCCTCGGAACTAAGTCTGGGTGCCTACTGGCAGAATGATAAACCCTGGGCCGTGACAGGCAGTATAACCTTTCCCATGGGGCCTCTGGACATGTTTGTCGAAGGAGCCGTGAAGGGCAATATAGACAAGAATTTCCTGGTGCTAAATGGTCCGGCCCTGACAGCAGAGACTCGGCAGGATAAAATCTTTGGCCAGGGAACAATCGGCTTTTCATGGTCCATGGATGACAGTGAGGGGCGGTATTCCCTGTCTCTGCGGGGACAATACTATTACAACGGCCTTGGATACGAAAATTCGGATCTGTTCATTGCATATCCCATGCAGGTTGCATCGCTTTTGCAACAGAAAACTATTACCGTCCAGGATCTTAAGGAACGGGGTCAGCACTATGGGGCAGGTAGCCTTGGAATCAGTAAAATACTGTCTTCCGATTTTGGTCTGTCCTTTTTCTGGCTGGGAAATTTAAGCGACAGTTCAGGGAAAACAAGTGCAACTCTGTCCTGGAGCGGTCTGGATAAGTTGAACTGCAGCATTGCATATTCTTATGCCTATGGTCAGGAAGGCACAGAATTCCGCCCCGTTGGAAGCGTTGCTTCATCCATTACCTTGAAGGTTTCCCTTTCCATGGCTACATTCTAAGGGAGGAGTTGACCGATGAAAGCGCGGGTATTGGTAATAGAGGACGACCAGGCTCTCGCAGATCTGATGGTGTTGTACCTGGAAAGGGAAGGGCTGGAATGCCATATTGCCCCATCGGCAGAAGCAGCCCTGCCCATTATGGAGCAGAACGAAATAGATCTGATTCTGTTGGATATCAACTTGCCTGGAATGGATGGGTTCGAGTTTCTTCAGGAATTGCGCACCCATTGCACAGTACCCATTATTATTGTGTCAGCTCGGGAAACGGAAGAAGATATTATTACAGGCCTTTCCATGGGGGCAGATGAATATATAACCAAACCGGTAGCCCCTCGAGTGCTGGTAGCCCGGGTGCGGGCTTTGCTTCGCCGTATGCATATGCAGAATAATGATGAAGCTGGACGCCGCGAAACTCAGTTCGGCCCATACACAATCGACTTTGATGCCTGCATGCTGATGAAGGGCTCTGAGCGGGTTCCTCTTTCTGCCAGGGAGTTTGATGTGCTGGCCTTTCTGGTTGAAAATGCAGGCAAGACCTATGCACCTGAAGAAATCTACACCCAAGTGTGGGGTCAGCAATACGGCGATATAACTACTATCGGAGTGTATATACAGCGGCTCAGAAAAAAAATCGAAGCAAATCCTGCAGAGCCAAGATACTTGATTACCGTGAAAGGGAAGGGGTACCTGTTCAGCTATGACAATTAAAACCAAATTGCTGGTTATCGTTTTGGTCATTGTATTGTTGCCGCTTATTTCGGGGGGACTCCTGATTGCCTATCAGCGGTTCACCGCAGGAACTTCCTATTCTTTTTTATTGATGGAATCGGTGCAGAATGTATCCCGACGGGTACAGCTGTTTCTTGATTCTGGAAATTATGATGCATTTTCAAAGCTTCCAGATGGTACTGAAATCGTAATAAAAAGTGATGATGGCCGCATCCTGTTCCAGAACCCCACAACCCTGGATATTTCTGCATTTGGGAAAGATACCAAGCAGGATTACCACATGTTTCGCTTTAGTTCAAAATCTGGCTCCGGCACCGTGTATCTTTCCTATCCTTCCAGTGATGTAAAAACCAGAGACCTTTATGGGCTTCCGTTTAAAATCGTATTTGCTATTATCATTCTGTTTATAATCGGAACTGCTCTGGGCATTTTGAAGGGCCTGGATGTGTCCATTAGAAAACTGGAGAATGCCACCAAAAAAATTGCATCGGGCGATCTGGATTTTCCCGCCGATGAATTTATAACTTCGGACCTGGCATCTTTGGGGCAGGCGTTGGATCAGATGCGAATCCAGCTTAAGGAAGACCGGGAACGTCGTGATCGCTTTATTATGGGAGTTTCTCATGACCTTAAAACACCCCTGGCGGGAATTCAAGGATACACTGCGGCACTTCGGGATGGGATGGCAGATACACCTGAAAAACAACAAGCCTATTACAAGATTATTGCTGATAAGGCCTCCATCTTGGAAGGTCGGCTTGGTCACCTCATCAATCTGGCAAAAGTGACCACCAATGAATGGTATCAAACTCTGGAAGAGCAGGATCTGAACAGTTTTCTGGAAGAAACCGGCAGGTCGCTCGCGGAATATGCTTCCTTTCATGGGTTTTTCCTGGAAATTAAAAATGAACTACCAAAACCATGCCCGCTTTTGTTTGACAAGGATATGATTCGTCGGGTTTTTGAAAACCTTGTTTCCAATGCCTTGGCCTATGGGGATAAAACTATACCTGTTCTAATACACGGTCGGAGGGTTTCAGATTCGGAAACTCTAGAAATTATAGTAGAAAACGGCGGCACGCCCATTCCACCTGAACATAGGGATAAACTATTTGAACCCTTTTTCCGGGGCGATCGAAGCAGAAACAGTTCTGGCTTCGGCCTGGGCCTTGCCTCGGTAAAATCCATCATAGAGTCCCATGGCTGGACTATCAACCTGGATACCCAAGCCATGAACCGTACCCGGTTTGTTATACAAATTCCATAGAACTACTTTCCCATTCGAGGGGCATTGATGCATTTCCGCTGTGTAGGTCGAGAAGGCCAAACGCGAGCTTGATCCCCCACCACCCCGCAATCCTTTTGACCAGCGCTGCCAGCGCATCCAGGAGGTTCCCGATTGGGAACATTGCGCGAAGGTGGTCAACCGGCTCGAGAAACTGGAGAAGCTCAGGAAGGGCTGGTGAGGGAAAAGCCATGCTATTTCATAATGACGCCCCGGCCGGACCGTGCAATCTCTTGTTCGATCCTGCTTTTATCATTCACCCTTGATAATAGGTACTCCCAGCAGGCTGGATACGAGCGCGTGCACTGCAGCAATGGGCAGGAACACGACAATGCTGATCATCATGCTGATTTCATACAACAGGTTGCTTTTTTCGACTGGCTTTCCTTTTATACGATTTCGGAACGCGCTCAAAACAATGCCATAGGCGTTTCCGAACATGATTGCGCGTATCGCGCCCAAAATCCCGAGCGCTTTTGTTGTTCCATATGTATCGACTATCTGCTGCCAGGAGGCAGCAGATGGGTGACCTCTCGTGTCGGCGTAGTGCTGGGCGAAAAACACAGCCTTTACTTCATCATCGGGAATGCCGTCAGTGACACCAGCCAAAAGCTTTTGAATTTCTTCATTGCTCATACCCTGCTCGAGTGCCATTTTGGTATGCCCATAGGTGCATACCTCGCAACCATTGACCTCGGTTACCGCCAGCATGATCCTTTCGATAAATTCAGGACTGATTTCCTTGCGTTTTTTGCCTTTGACCATATACTTCATGGTTCTTAATGCTTGATAAAGGATGATATATCCTTCCGGAAGCGAATACATTTTTTTATAAAACTGCTGCGCCATAGTTATAACTCCTTTGAGTAATAGAGGAATTTTCAGCTGTATTTTGCACGCTCACTCATTTGAACTTGAAGCCTTCATAGAAGATTCTTGCATTCTTGAAATGCCTTTTGAAATACCGGCTGTGTTGTTTGATCATTTTCTCTGGTCCGCATATATAGACATCCGTACCGGCTTCCAGCTCATATCCATCAAAATGTAGACGGTCTGATTTGGCAGTGTCGACAAAATGAACTGAAAAACGTGGATTGTCTTTTTGATATTTCTCCAAAAAGTCTTTATAGACAGCTTCTTCTTCTCCCCGAAAGGAATAGAACAAGGTGATGGTTTTATCGGCTGTATGTTTTTTCAGATAGGAAATGAAGGGTGTAATCCCAATCCCTCCCGCAATCCAGAGCTGTTTATCTCTCCCCTTCTCGAAATCAAGGTGTCCATAAGGACCATCCAGAGATATCGCAGTGCCTTCTTTCAATTCGGAATACAGCTGCTTCGTATAATCTCCAAGACCTTTGATGGTAAGATATATGATTGAGCCGTCACCTCCGGATATAGAAAAAGGATGAGGAGCTTTTTCAATACCTTTTTGAAAGATTTTCAAGAATACATACTGACCGCTTTGATAAACCAGAGTTGTTTCAAGTTTAATGGCAATCTCGATGGATGATGCACTTACTCTCTTGATATCGGTTATTTTCCCCTTGTACCTGAACTGTGCTTTTTGATAGAAAAACAGCATGTACAACCCAGCTGACAAACCCATTAAGGAAGTGAGACCAACCCAGATGCTCAAGGGTGAAAATTCGAACAAATTGTACCGGCTCGAAAAGTAAGTATGATAAACACCTAATGCATACGGAATAATCAATAAGCGGTGAAAGATCCGCCAATTTTCATACTTCATTTTTTTACTGAAAAGTGCAATCAGAACTAAAACAATAAACAATATTTGCCCGAAGCTTCCAAACGCGGCGGAAAGAGTTTTTTCTCCCCCATTGGATATTTCTGCTACCGATTCAGAAAGCCTGCCATGAATAAAAATCAAAGCCACGGAAAAAATGGCCAGGTACTTGTGAAACACATACACATTCTGGAGTCCGCCAAACCATGTTTCAATTCTCTTATTTCTGGTTGAAAGAATAAATACAAGAAAGAGACCTGACAACGATAACCCCGCCAGAATATGGCTGAGCCGATCCAATGGAATTATTTCGATGCTTGGCGTTGCCAAAATCCATATGAGCAGGGTCAACCCCAAAATACCGAAAATCAGCAAAATACCTTTAAATGTTTTCACTATTACTTCCCCTTAGGCATTTTTCTAAAATAGCGAAGTAAAATGTTGGGAGCAATTAATTAGAGATGAAAAGTATATAACAACAAAAAAGCCGGAAAAGAGAGACATGAAGAGCCACTCACTCGAGCAGCTCTTCGCAGTCTTTTCAAAATTCAGATAAATGCGCCTATAAAACCCACATGATCACTGATGGGAAATAAGTGATGATGAACAATACAACAATCAATGACAGTAAGAAAGGCCACACTTCTGCAATCGAGTCTTTCAAGCTGGCCCCAAGGACACGCGATGAGGTTAAAAGAGTTAAACCAAAGGGAGGAGTGACCATTCCGATCGCCAGATTTGTGGTAAGAATAATGCCAAAGTGCACTAGATCGATATGGAGTGCTTCGAGAATCGGCAAGAGAAGGGGCACAATAATTACCTGAATGGCTGAGGACTCCAAGAACATGCCTGCAAACAATACAGTGATATTGACAGCGAAGAGTAGCGTGTATTTATTCATGCCAAGTGAAAGGACAGCCTCAAAAGCCTTTTGCGGTATCTGAAGATAGATCATTACCCATGCGAATAGCGAAGCCGCAGCAATAATTATCATTATACCGGCAGAGGAAATTGCCGATTGCATTAAAATGCTTGGCAGATCTTTGAGCTTGATTTCCTTAAATACAAAGACACCAACAATGATAGAATAGATGACGGCAGCAATCGCTGACTCAGTCGGTGTAAAGATACCCAGGAATACGCCACCTACGATAATAACTGGCGTGCCGAGGGCTACAAGCGTGTCGATGACAACTTCTTTGACTGATTTGTTCCCGAGATCTCTAACAGGCCGGGGAATCTTGTGCTTTTTCGCGGTCAAGTATGTTGTAACAAGCAGAGCAATAATAATGAGTATCCCAGAAGGAAAACCAACTTTATATAAGCTACCAACAGATGCCTTGGAGAGTGTTCCATACAAAATGAATGCAATGCTTGGCGGTATAATGATACCAACTGGGCTCGCTGATGCCACGATAGCCGTAGCGTAGGATTTTGGATAAGAGTGATCTTTGAATCCCGCAAGCATGACGCCACCAATAGCTGCTGCAGTGGCTATTCCAGATCCTGATATCGCCGCAAAGAGCATGCATGAGAGGACTGCGGTCATTCCAAGGCCACCCGTGATCCTCCCTACAAACATACCTGCAAAGTTTACGAGCCGCTTCGCAAGTCCTCCCTTGTTCATGAGATCCCCGGCAAGAATAAAAAATGGAATAGCCAGCAGTGCGACTGAATCGATACTGCTAAAAAAGCTTTGAACTGCCTGCACAGGATTTATAGCATTTTCTGGATTGAATAAACCCGAAAGAAGAATCGTAATAAGTCCCGATCCTGCCATCGCAGTAGCTATCGGTGCACCCACAGCGAGAAGCACCAGTACTGATCCGAACAATACAAGAGTCATGCTTGTACCTCACTGGTCATTTTCACATCCTGAATCCCCTGTAGAATTCCGATGAAGGTCTGGAATACGAACACGCTAAATGCAGGAGGGTATATCCAGTAAACCCAACGTTTCGGAAGGCGCATATTCGTAGTCAATTGGCTACCGGCAAGTTTGATCAATCTGAATGATATGATAAACATGATTGTGAATATGACAAGCGAAATCAGTTGCTGTACAATAATAAGCCATTTCTTGTTCCTGCCTTTGAGTATCTCTTCAAGCACACTGATATTGATGTGATTTCTGCGTTTGGCGATCATTGCAAAACCTATCATAACAGCCCAAACGTTTGCATAACGGGTAAGTTCCTCTGTCCATTTAAACCCCGTACCGATGAAATATCGTAGAATCACCTGTAAAGCGAAGCTGATTATCATGATAGAGAAGAGAGACACGATTGCCCAACCACAAATCCTGTCAATTGTGTCGCTTATCTTAAACAATAGTTTCATGAATAACTCCCAAAATAACAGTGAACTATAAAAGAGGCCGATACCTGCGACCAATCGCGGATCGACCTCTTTCCATTCAATGCGAACCTTAAATAATTATCATCGAATGGCGACAATCTCGTCGTAAAGTTTCTTTATCTCTCCCTTGGCATATTTATCGATTACCGGTTTCACCTTTTCGATAAAGGGGGCAGTGTCTACACTGTTGAAAATCATGCCTTTTGAAATCAGATCGGCTTTCGCTTTTGCTTCGTCATTCTTCTGAATGATACCCAACTTTATCGCTGAGTCATTCGCAGCTTTCTGGAAGATAATCTGATCATCTGCAGGGAGTTTTCTGAACCAGTCATACCCAGCCATCAGTGTAGCGAATGCAAAAACGTGCCCAGTTTCAGACATATATTTCTGCACTTCATTGATTTTGTAATCCCTTGTGGTAACAATAGTATTCTCATGAGCATCAACAGTGCCCTGCTGGAGCGCTGTGTAGACTTCTCCCCAAGCCATAGCCTGGGCGTTTGCACCGAGTGCCTTGAATGTGTCGATATAAAGGGAGCTTTCCGCAACACGAATTTTCACACCTTTTAAATCCTCTGGCTTTGTGATCGGTCCGACCTTGGCGCTTGTTGTAACATGTCTATAACCGCGGGGCATATTGCTGAGGAAATGGAGACCATACTGATCTCCAAAGGTCAAAAGCTTTTTATTTACATCAGAGGCAAGGAATTTTTCAACATGATCCCAATTCCGGAACAGAAACGGCAAATCGAGTACATCCAATTCTCTGACGAACTGGTTTATATCTGAAGTAGTAATAACTGCCAACTGGATGTTTCCAGCTTGCAAGCCTTCCATGAGAGCTGTAGATCCTCCAAGCTGTCCACCACCGTAGATAATGATTTTATATTTGTTGTTGGATGCTTCTTCGACTTGCCGCTTGAATTCCTTTGCCCAGTTGTCGTATGCGGTATTGGGAGCTGCAATATGCCCAAGCTTGATCTCTTTCTGCGCGAATGCGCCTCCGACCACAACAAATAGCATTGTAGCCACAATCATCCCACCAATGAGCCTCTTTTTCATCACTGACCTCCTATAAAATCTATATGAATGCTACTATGTAGCATTTCGTTCTAAATTACAGAAACGAAACGCCACCAGGTTCCTCCACGCGGGTTTCAGATGGCTTTTCCTGTGGCTTTGGCAAGGTCGTATGCAACTTGGATAATCCAGTCCTCCTGCCCGCCGACCGCTTTACGTTTGCCTACCTCTATCAACACATTACGAACATCGATGCCAAATCGCTCGGCTGCTTTTCGGGCATGGAGCATGAAACTGGAATATACCCCAGCATATCCCATGATGAGCGAATTCGAATCATGGAGCGGCATCTGCTTTCCCTTTTCGACAACAAGAGGTAGCAACACTTTTTCTGCTGCATCCATAGTCTTGAAAAGATCAGCACCAATTTCGTATCCCGACTTTTTGAGAGCTGCCACGAGCATTTCGGTTCCCGCATTGCCGGCACCAGCCCCCATGCCACCGAGTGAACCATCGAGATAAGTTGCACCAGCTTTAGCTGCTGCAAGAGAATTGGCTATTGCACAGCCTAAATTATCATGTGCGTGGTGACCGACTGGGACACGAAGTGCATTCTTCAATGCCGCTACCCGGGCATAGACATCGTCTGGTAGTAACGCGCCTGCAGAATCGGTTGCATAGATCACATCTGCTCCATAGGATTCCATGATACGTGCCTGCTCCACTAGTTTGTCGATGTCCGCCATGTGCGCCATCATCAGAAAACCAACAACAAACATTCCCATCTGCTTAGCTGCTTTGATGTATTCCTCCGAGACATCGGCTTCGGTAATGTGGGTTGCGACACGAACAACCGAAGCACCGCGCTTGTGAGCTTCTTTTAGAAGTTCGAGGGTTCCGATACCGGGAACAAGCAGCACTGCAATCTTTGCCTTTTTTGCCACTTTCACAGCGGTTGATACCAGATCGAGTTCATTCTCTACAGAATAGCCGTAGGTCAGAGAGGAGCCTCCCAGGCCATCGCCATGAGTAACTTCAATGATATCGATACCTGCATCATCGAGAGCAGCGACAACCTTTTCTACATCTGAGCTTGTATACTGATGTGATACAGAGTGACTGCCATCTCTCAAACTTGTATCGGTAATGGATATTCTGCTCATCGTCTTCCCTCCAGGATTCTTTGAGCGAATTGCTCGCCAATGAACACTGCTGCTGCGTTGATGATGTCGAGGTTGCCTGCATATTTTGGAAGAAAGTCTCCAAGCCCCTCCACTTCAATGACGGTGGTTACGACGTCATCTTGTAAGATTGGTTCTACGAGGAACCGGTAACCAGGAACATAAATTCGTAGTTTTTTGATAATGTCATCGATTGAAGCACGTATCGCAGCTAAATCAGGTTTCCGGACCCTCGTGTGGATTGTATTGCGCATTAAAATAGGTGGTTCGGCTGGATTAAGTACGATAATCGTTTTTGCAGAATCAGCACCACCAATTGTTTGAAGAGCCTTGGTCGTCGTTTCAATAAACTCGTCAAGGTTTTGTCGTGTTCCGGGACCTGCGCTTTTTGAGCTGACTGAAGATACGACCTCTGCATAATAGACTTCAGCAACACGGTTAATTGCATAGACAATAGGTGTCGTTGCTTGCCCTGCGCATGTCACTAAATTAACGTTGTCGAGCGCAAATATGCTCTCGTCGAGGTTCACGGAGGGTACCACATAGGGCCCCACAGCAGCTGGCGTCAGATCTATCGCTATTTTCCCCGCAGCCTTGAGCTTGGGTGCATGCTGAAGATGAGGTATGGCCCCGGTTGCATCGAAGACTATTTTGATCTCGTCAACTGCGAGCATTTCGTCGATTCCTTTGATTGTAGTAGGAATTCCAAATTTTCTCGCAATTTCGATGCCTGGTGATTCTTTTACCCCGACAACATAAGCAACTTCTAATAGAGGGCTTCGCTGTAATTTGAAAAGCAGATCAGTTCCAATGTTGCCAGGTCCAATGATGGCTGACTTTATCTTTTTTGCCATTGAGGTGTGCTCCTTAGTAAAACGTTACTTCGACTTCGCCTAGACTCGAATATGTCGCCTTGAAAGTATCACCTTTTTCAGCTGCGATCGCCGCAGACAGTGCTCCCGAGAGAATCACTTCACCTTTCTTCAGAAGCGTCCCGTAGTTTCGCATCTTATTTGCCAGCCAGGCGACACAGAAGGCGGGATCACCGAGCACATCGGTTCCAGAACCAGAGTTCATCTTCTCACCATTTTTAAACAAATCCATTTTTTCGGCTTTGAGGTCTATTTCGTATATTTTTTTCTTTACATTTCCAAGGATATACATACCTGAAGACGCATTGTCGGCTACCGTATCGACGAGGCTAATCTTCCAATCTTTTATGCGGGTATCCACAATTTCCAGAGCTGCAATAACATATTCCGTAGATTCGAGGACGTCCTCGACGAGTATTTCACCGGGCATATCAAGATCACGAGAGAGGACAAATGCAATCTCAGCTTCCACCTTTGGCTGGATCATCCTTCTACGCTCAATTCGACCATCTTTCACTTCCATATCGGAAAAGAGGTGTCCAAAATCGGGTGTATCCACATTGAGCATGTTCTGCATTGCTTTGGAAGTGAGGCCGATCTTTTTCCCACTGATCTTTTTGCCAGCAGCAAGAGCCCGCTCAACGTTGAGCATCTGTATTTCGTACGCGCTGTCAACATCGAGATTCGGAAAGCGGTCCGACAACCTTGTCACTGGATTAGCGGTTACCCATGCATTATGAAGGTCGTTTGCGGCAGCATCAATTTCGTACTTAGAAAGAGCCATTAGAATTCTCCTGCAAGGAAAGCTTCAACCACAGCCACGAAGCGTAAATTCTGTTCGATTTGCGTCCAGTGTCCACACTTGCCAAACATGTGAAGTTGCGCATTCGGTATAAGTTGAAATAATGTCATTGATGTCTCAATGGGAATGATCTCGTCTTCTCTACCGTGAATAATGAGTGTTTCGTGTCGGATTGCAGCAATATCTGCGTATTTCGAAGCCATCATATCGACCCCCTTCTGACGGGGAGCAGGGAACATTCTGCCGAAAGTCTCTTGATATCCAGGGCGAATACTCGCCTCGTAACGCATTTTCACGAGATCTTCGGTCGCAATTGCTTTATCGTAGACAAAACTATTGATGGCTACCCGCATTGCTTCCAGGGAGGGTTGATATCCCCACACATGATCCAAGCCTTTTGTGATCTTGAACTCCGTACCCATCGAACCCATAAGAACTAGCTTGTGAATCCGATCTGGATGATATATAGCCATCCAGAGGGCAAGCGCACCACCAAAAGAGTTCCCGACCAAGTCCACCTGCTCGAGATTGAGGGCGTCAAGGAAATCAACGAGTTGTTTCCCCCACATATCCATATTGAAATCGATGTTCTCGGGACGCTCTGTGTATCCAAAGCCAACCATATCAGGCGCTATGACCCTCCTGCGGGCAGCCAACTTTGGAATGACAAGGCGCCAGTTTGCCCAGGCGGAGACTCCTGGGCCCGAGCCATGGATGAGGACCACGGGATCACCCGAGCCGACATCATGATAGTTGGTCTTGAAACCGCCTGTGATAATGCTCTCTCCGATCTCGGGGTTGGCCTGATTTTTCTCTTCCATAAAAATACCTCCTTGTCGCATGTATTTATCGAGATTATCACTGTGCTATATTATAGCACAGTGTTCTTATTATAAATTATGTTAAACCTGTTTTCTGAAACTGTCAATAAAAATTACTATTGGTTTTGATAACCAAGAGCTTCGGAAATTGCTTTTGCAGCACCCCGGACTGAAGTTTCAAGAAATGATTCCCTCTCGACATCGAGTCTAATCGTTGGAATGGAAATGCTTACTGCAGCGCACACTGCCCCGCGAGCGTCTATTACTGGTGCGGCAAAACACTTGAGCCCAATCGAGAATTCTTCATCATCATAGGCGATCTTTGATTTACGAATTGTTGCGAGTTCATCCTTGAGTCTTTTGATTTCAGTAATAGTTTTAGGGGTGCGTTTTTCCAAAGGTCGCCTCAGAACACGCTCAATTTCCTCATCGGTTTGAAATGCCAAAAGGCACTTCCCGACTCCCGTGCAATATGCAGGATTCCGTTTGCCGATAAACGAAGCTATGCTTAGCGCATTATCGCACTCCACCTTATCGATATAAACGACTTCGCCTCTATCATAGATCGCGAGATGTACGGTCTCTTTGACCGTGTCGACAAGCTTCCTCAAAATCGGATGTGCAATCTCCGCCGTACTGAAAGCGGATAGTTTATTCTGGCTGAGCTCAATCGTTTTCAGCCCCAGCCTATAAAGGCCATTGTCGGGATTCTGCTCAATATAACCACGGCGTTCCAGTGTGCTTATCAACCCAAATACAGTACTTTTATTGAGATTAAGCAATCTGGCGATCTCCGATACACCAATTTCCGGTTTACGGCTCGAGAAGATTTCGAGTATCGATAATGCTCTGTCCACTGACTGGATATAGCCCGAAGGGCGGGGTGTAAAGGCTCTGTTCGGTTCCTGTGTTACAGTCGGTGTTGCATCTGTAGACTTGTCTTCCTTGTAACTCGCTGTTGATAGCGCTTTGGGTTTTCTTGGCATACCATGATTATACAATGCTGAACAAAGTTCTGAAAGCCGCCGCATTGCCGTATCGAAAATCTAAGCGAAACCATTAGGCAAGAATAGCAGATAAACGCTTGTTATTGGCATGCAACTGTTACATACGCAAGGCAGAAAGACAAGAAGGAGTATAATCGGGCGTTTGTTGAGTAGCGAATGAGGAGGCATAGGGGCCACTTTCGACAACAAATGCAGCAAGCACTTGAAGGTATATTTCAGAGAACTAAAATGAGTTCTTTTGTCTAGCCCCCCTTTGGACTTTCCATGATGCTGACATTATAAGTGTACAGATTTAAGGGAGGAGATCAGATCAAGGCGGGCCAGGCAATGCGCTTCCCGGGAAGCGAGGACAAATTCAGTTATGTTCTCGGCATGCCGTTCGGCACCGAATACATAAAAGCCATCACGTCAACCAAGCCTTTTGCCACCATGGAAGCTGACTTTTCCGACTTGCAGGGTCCGGCTGCAGCGGCGATAACCCGCGGCCTTTCTGTTGTAGCTTCCGATTCCACTCGCGCGGAAGCGCTTGCGGTGTATGCCATCATGCCGTAAGGAGTTGATTTTTTAGGACGGTTATTCAGAATTCAGAAAAGGATGAACAAGATTTTTGACATGATGACGGGATGAGGAGGAATGGCAGAGGTGCAACACGAGACTTTTCCCAAGGGCTGCACAGCGTTTTGCGATTTTTTCAATTTCGCGCCGTAATGCCTCATCGAGCCAGTAACGTATTTTGTGTAAACGGCTTGATTCTTTTAAGAGTAATTTTATTGATGGTTCCTTTTTCTATGACCAATTTCAAACTAGAGTCATTGTATTTAAATAATCCAAGGCAACGGAATGCCAGGTAATCCTAAGCGAGTCATGCCATCGAGTACCTGCTGACGCAGAATTGGCCATAGTGTTTTCATTATTTGCTTCTCGTGGAAAATCTTTCGTGCTTCATCATTTTCCCATGCTTTTTCGAATGCCGATTGATCTATTACTGAGAAAGCAATAATTATAGTTGCTTCATGGGAATATAGCTCCTTCTCACCCATGAACATCGCAACTGTATATTTAGGTCTCAAAAGCAAAGTACTAGGATTTTGCAAAATTTGATCATCTGAAGCAAATATCTGATTCCAGTTGATTTTTATCTCTGAGCCTGGCTGTATTTGCTCATCTGTGCGTTGAAAACTAATTCTTAATGACGGCACGCTATCGAAAACTCCTCCTGGGTGTACCGCCAGCCTTTCTCCTTGGGCTCGAAGGTCCTGTCAAACTCTTCCGCGGCCGCTGGGTCGATGCCGAATACGACGCTCT
>DHHG01000233.1 GCA_002403175.1 Syntrophaceae bacterium UBA4778
TATCGCATGGTGCGAATGATGAGTTTTCTTGATCCGTGGAAAGATCCTCAGAATACGGGTTTCCAGATCATTCAGTCCTTTTTGTCTTTCGGATCGGGAGGTACATTTGGAGTTGGTCTCGGTGACGGAATGCAAAAACTCTTTTATCTGCCGGAACCGCACACAGATTTCATTCTCTCCGTTATTGCCGAGGAAAGTGGTTTTATTGGCGTCTTTATTGTGCTGATGTTTTTCTTGCTTTTGGTATTGCGCGGCTTCATGATTTCATTCAAGGCCCCCGATCTTTTTGGAACGTTGCTGGCAGGGGGATTGACAACCTTGATTGCCCTTGAGGCTTTCATCAATATTGCGGCTGTAACAGCCCTGATTCCGACGAAGGGATTGGCTCTGCCGTTCATGAGCTACGGGGGATCATCTCTCATTATGAGCATGACGGCTATTGGAATACTGCTGAGTATATCATCCTCCAGGTAAGGGGCTGTTTTATGAATATAATTATTGCAGGAGGTGGTACAGGCGGGCACCTTTTTCCGGGAATGGCCATTGCAGAGGAATTCCGAATTAGAGATGCCGGGACCAGGATTGTTTTTATCGGTACGGAAAGAGGATTGGAAAACCGGGTACTGCCCGGGTCAGGCTATGAACTGAAACTGATTGACATAGCCGGGATAAAAGGCCGGGGGCTTCGATCTTTGGGGGCGATGGCCAAGATTCCGCGGAGCCTTTTTCAATCCGTCGGAATAATCCGGGAAGTCAGGCCGGATATTGTAATCGGGGTTGGGGGCTATGCATCGGGTCCGGCTGTTGCTGCTGCCCATCTATTGGGAATTAGAACAGCGATTGCCGAACAAAATGCATTCCCGGGATTGACCAATCGTATCCTGGGTAGATTTGTGGACAGGATATTTCTGACTTTTCCCGATAAGGAAAAAAAGTTTTCCGCAAAAAAAGTGATTGTTTCAGGCAATCCGGTTCGCTCGGCATTCTGTCGAAGCGAAAAACGGAAAGTAGATAGTTCTTTTACAGTATTGGTATTTGGTGGAAGCCAAGGTGCAAGAAATATTAATAATGCCGTGCTGGAAGCACTACCTTTCTTGAAAACGATCAGCGGACTTAAGGTCGTTCACCAAACGGGTCCAGCCGAATATGACCGAATTGCAGAAGCTTATCGAACTGCCATTAGGGGAGCCGGAATCAATGCGGAAATTTTGCCCTTTATTGCCGATATGGCGTCGGCCTGTAATGCAGCTGATCTCCTGGTTTGTCGCTCGGGGGCAACTTCCATTGCTGAAATAACTGCTTGCGGCAAAGCGGCGATTCTTATTCCGTTCCCCTTTGCTGTTGCCGATCACCAGACTCAGAATGCCCGTGTTCTGGTCGATGCAGGAGCAGCCGAAATGATCCCGGAAAAGAATTTAACCGGACAGTATCTGGCATCGCGGATTCAGGAATTATATAATCATCGGGAACAGATCGCTAAAATGGAAACCAACTCGGCCAAACTGGCAAATCTGAATTCTGCGGTGGTCATCGTCAATGAATGTATTTCCCTGATTGGCAAAAAGTAAATTCTAAACGGAAGAGCAAAATAAAAGATGAATACAGTAATGGAAGAAAATCGTAAAAGAGACCTTATGAAAAGGAAGGTTAAACATATACATTTCGTAGGCATCGGTGGGATTGGAATGAGCGGAATTGCAGAGGTGTTGCTGAATCTCGGTTATACGATCAGCGGATCGGATCAGAACGAAAGCGATACAACGATTCGACTGAGTTCTTTGGGGGCGAGGATCTGCAAGGGACATCACGCATCCAATCTTGACCATGCGGATGTTGTTGTTACATCAACAGCGATCCGGGCCTATAACCCCGAAGTAATTGCTGCTCACGAAAAGAATATACCCGTTATCCCGCGGGCGGAAATGCTTGCCGAACTTCTGAAGATGAAATTTTCCATTGCCGTGTCCGGTATGCACGGCAAGACTACAACCACTTCTATGATTTCAACCGTGCTGGCTCAATGCGGTCTGGATCCCACAATGGTGATCGGAGGCAAGCTGGCGAGCATTGGAAGCAATGCGCGGCTAGGCAACGGTGAAGTTATTGTTGCAGAAGCGGATGAAAGCGATGGCTCCTTTCTTAAATTGAATCCGTCTATTGCGGTGATAACCAACATCGATCGCGAGCACCTGGATTTTTACAGCGGCATTGATCAGATCAAAGAAGCGTTTCTGCAGTTCGCCAATATAGTCCCTTTTTACGGGACGACCATTCTCTGTTTGGATGACGAGCACGTGCGGGAAATCGTTCCGCAAATTAAGAGGCGAATTATCAGCTACGGTATTGATCAGCCGGCTGATTATCGCGCTGCAAATATCTGTTTTGCCGGACATACTTCCCAGTTCGATCTGTCTTATAAAGGGGAAATGCTCGGAACGATTACCTTGAATGTCCCGGGATTGTTTAATGTATATAATGCAATGGCAACCATTGCCGTAGCCCGGGAACTGGACCTCAGCTTTCCCGCGATAGCAGAGGGGATCAAAACCTATGTCGGAGTTCAGCGAAGACTGGAAATCAAAGGGACTGAGGAGGGGGTCCTTGTTGTTGATGATTACGGACATCATCCCACGGAAATCAAAGCCACCCTGGCTGCGGCCAGGCATGTCTGGGAAAACCGTCTGATTGTTGTATTTCAGCCGCACCGTTATTCGCGCACCCAGGCTTTGTTTAACGAATTCCCACCGTCATTTGACGATGCGGATGTACTGATTGTTACGGATATCTATGCGGCCAGTGAGTCGATGATCGAAGGAATCCATTCATCGGCGCTTTGTGAGTCCATTCGATCTTATGGGCATCCTGATGTGCGTTATATTTCCGAATTCGATGAAATCGTCGAATATGTCGCGTCGATTGCCAAACCGGGTGATGTGGTGATTACGCAAGGAGCTGGGACCGTATGGAAGATCGGTGAGGAGTTGCTGAAGAATTTAAAAAAAGGTCCTGTAAACAAAGTGATGAAAATGGAAGTCGCCTGAAGTCGGAATCCCGATATTAGGATACAGATGGAATGAAGGCAGTTAGAGATCAGTTTCAGAAAGAACTTTCATTATTAACTCGGGGAAGGATTCTATTTGATGAACCTATGTCCCGCCATACCTCAATGGGTGTAGGGGGAATGGCGGATCTTCTTCTGTATCCAGCCGAAGCAGGAGAGGTCGTACCTATTATCAATTACCTGAAATCAAAAGAAGTTCCTTTTGTTCCGGTAGGCAACTGCACAAATCTGATTGTTAGCGATAGCGGGTATCGTGGTGTTCTGATCTGTCTTGCCGACCTGAAAGGACTTATTTTGGATGAAAAGCCAGCCGGCATGGTTTCTTTGAGTGTGGAAGCCGGTGTGGGCTTGTCTGATCTTATTCGCTTGAGCATTCAGGAATCACTTACAGGAGTGGAGTTTTGCGCAGGGATTCCGGGATCGGTCGGTGGCGCTGTAAAGATGAATGCCGGCGCTTATGGAAGTGAAATGAGAGAGATCCTGAGTAAGATCGTAATTGCATCCAGCGAAGGCGTTGCTGATCTGGTCGAGAATGATCTTCGGTTTGAATATCGCAATCTTGATTTGCCGAAAGATGCGATCATTATCAATGCCGATTTCATCCTGAAAAAAGGGGATTGCAAGCATATAAGAGAGCGAATTGCTTCCATCATAGAAGAGCGAAAGAAAAAACATCCCCTTCATTATCCGAGTGCCGGATCGATATTCAAGAACCCGCCAGGATTTCCTGCCGGACGGATCATAGAGGAATTGGGACTGAAAGGCTTTGGAATTGGAGGCGCCCGGATCTCTGAGATACACGGTAATTTTATTGTGAATACCGGAAATGCCAGAACATCTGATATTTTGGCTCTGATGCAACTTATCAAGGAGAGGGCAATTTCTGAAAAGGGCATTGTTTTAAATCCTGAAGTCAAGGTAATCGGGTCGGATGAATCGATCATTTGACAAATTGCGTAAAATCAGACGAAACGGTATTAAGAGATCCTCCCGGAAAACATTGTTTGAAACGCGGCGTATCCGCTTGAAAAGGCACTCCGGGGAATTATCCCGTGACCTTATTACGGGCTTTGCCCTGACCGGCATCACAGGTTTAACATCTGTTTTGATGATCAGTATGTATCTTTTTTCTTTGGACATGCCATGCTTCCGATTGGAGAAAATTGTGCTCAATGGGTGCAAAAAGGTAACGGATAAGGATATCCTGACTACGTCGGGAATAAGATCGAATCAAAGCATTCTGACTGTCAATAGAGGGAAGGTGATCCGGAAAATCAAAACGAATCCATGGATTGAGGATGTATCAGTCAGAAGCGAATTGCCGGACAAACTGATAATTGACGTTACGGAGCGCAAAGCGGTAGCCCTGATGAGGAGAGATCAAACGCTCTATTTAGTCGATGCCAATGCCTGTCCTTTCAAAAAGCTGGATGATAATGAAAATGCTGAATTGCCAATCCTTACGGGTTTTAGTGAAAACGGAACGGATAAAGCGGATCTGATCAGGAAATCTTTAGACCTGCTCGATCTCCTATCAAAAAATGATGTATATCCGAAAATTGAACATATTTCTGAAATACATGTAGATGAAAATTCAGGCTTTTCCGTCTTCATGGACAATGGGATCAGGATTCGATTCGGTTTCGGAAATTATGCAGAAAAATTGAAGCGACTGAAACCTGTTATGGCCGACCTTGCCCGAAAAGCAAATGGTGTTTCTTTGTTCTTTATTGATCTGAACAATCCGGCAAGGGTGACCGTTCAGATTGAGAATGCACCCATGTTCCCCAAATTTTCCAAAGGCTATAGGACCTAAAGCAGGAAATGGAGCACAGTCAAATTGAACAAGAGGTAGAATAGAATGGCAAAAAGGAAGTTGATCGTCGGCTTGGACATAGGAACAACGAAGGTATGTGCGGTTATCGGGGAATGGACTGATGATGGTATAGAAATCATCGGAATTGGCTCTCATGAATCGGAAGGATTGAGAAAAGGTGTTGTGGTGAATAT
>DHHG01000285.1 GCA_002403175.1 Syntrophaceae bacterium UBA4778
AGCACATTCATAGATCAATTGCGAAAACTGGAAGACATCATCCAGGGCCGATTTCTAACACTCAGCGCCGATCCCTTTCAGATTGCGGGAGCTGTTGCCCAAGCCGACCTGTTGATCGGGGCCGTTCTGGTGCCCGGAGCCAGAACCCCCAAGGTTGTATCCAGGGAGATGGTCGCATCTATGAAAGCGGGAAGCGTAATCGTGGATGTCGCGGTTGATCAGGGGGGCTGCATCGAAACAACGAGGCCAACGACCCACTCGGATCCCGTTTACGATGTGAACGGCGTTATCCATTATGCTGTAACGAATATTCCGGGAGCAGTTCCGGCGACGAGCACACAGGCTCTCGCCAATGCAACACTGCCCTATATCCGCAAAATTGCCAATGGCGGTCTGGATTTTTTAAAAAAAGACCGTGCACTACTAAAAGGGGTCAATACCTATCAGGGCCATTTAACGTATCGGGCAGTTGCCGACGCCCTTGGAATTCAATATACGCCCTTTGTGTCGTGAATTCGATCCTGGCTTGGTAAACTCATTCCTTTCGTCTGAGGGGTCCTACCCTTCCATCCAAAACCCCCATGGACAAAAGATTCGTTTTCCTGCCCACTTAAGCTGATTATCTTTCACGATAATTGACAGGTTTCCTAAAAACAGATACAGTCCTGCCACTCGAATTCGTAAGTCATGTATACGGCAAATCTTACCTTGCAACAGCGCAGGTCTTAAAATAAGGGCACTTTTATGGCAAAAGGATTATTCATCATCGGAACGGATACCGGTGTGGGAAAAACTGTCGTTTCGGCAGGACTCATGTATCTGCTCCTGAAAGAAAATTATAACGCGGGTTACTTTAAACCTATCGCCAGCGGGGAAATCGAACTGGAAAGCCGTTTTGTCCCGGCCGACGCCCGGTTTGTCAAGACGACATCCGGCTATACGGAAGAGGATGAGACCATTACTCCGGTCAGTTTCAGGCCGGCTGTCTCCCCACATCTGGCTGCAAAAAAAGAAAACAGGACCATTGATTTTGAAGGAATCCGGGATATGCTCCGAATCCTGAAGCAAAAATACGAATTCATTTTGATCGAGGGATGCGGCGGTCTGGCGGTGCCTTTGACCGATCAGGGCTACATGCTTTACCATTTTATCCAGGAACTCGGATTGGACTGCCTGCTCATATCGCGGGCCGGTCTGGGTGCGATCAACCATACCCTGCTCACATTGCAGTTTGCCGAAAATCTCGGTATCAACGTAGCCGGGGTCTTCATGAACGGTTACGGGGGTACCGAAATCGAGAGGGATAATCTGGATACGCTGAGAAAGTTCACCCGGCATCCTTTCATTGTCCCTGTTTCCAACCTGGAAGGAATCGATGTTGAAAATCTGAAGATCGGAAATATCAAGGAATGTTTTGAGTCACAAATCGATATCCACCGGATTGCCGGCCTGATGAAGCCATTCTAAATACGCCAGGTTACAATCAGGCAAACTCAAGGATAAAAGCAAATTACTTTTCAATAACACAAGGGGAATATTTTTTTGAATTCAGATCACCACATCCAAAGAATTGAACAGGAACTGGAACAGATCCGGGCTCGTGGCCTGTACCGGCGGATGCGCTACTTCGAGGCCCCCCAGGGCCCCCGTACACGGATAGACGGACGAGACGTTCTGGTCCTGTCCTCGAACAATTATCTTGGGCTCTGCAATGACGAAAGACTCAAGAGCGCCGCAATCGCAGCCATTGAGAAATACGGTGTCGGTTCGGGCGGTTCACGCCTTCTGACGGGGAGCTATGATATCCACCGCAGGCTGGAAGGAGAAATCGCCAATCTCAAAGGGACAGAAGCTTGCCTGGTATTCAATACGGGGTACATGGCCAATTTAGGAGCAATCTCCACAATAGCAGACAAAGACTGGGTCATTTTCTCAGACAGCCTGAATCATGCCAGCATTATCGACGGCTGCCGAATGAGTGGCGCCCGCGTGGTGATCTATAACCATTGCGACCTGGAAGATCTTCACCGAAAAACAGATAGCTGCGATACACATTCCGGCCTGATCGTAACAGACGGAGTTTTCAGCATCGATGGGGATATCGCTCCTCTGCCGGAAATTCTGGATATTGCGCGCAACAAAGGTATGTTGGTCATGGTCGACGATGCACACGCCACCGGTGTTCTCGGTCCGAATGGTGCGGGAACAGCCGACTATTACGGCCTTCAGAATGAGATTGACATTCAGATGGGTACCTTAAGCAAAGCCCTCGCAAGCGAAGGAGGCTACGTCGCCGGGAAGAGGCAGCTGATCGAGTTGATGATCAATCGGGCCAGAAGTTTTATTTTCACCACAGCTTTGGCTCCGGCCACGATTGCTGTCTCGCTGAAGGCTTTGGACATTGTGAAGAGCAGTCCGGAAGCAAGACAAAACCTGATTGCCAATTCCATTTGGTTTCAGGAAAGACTCCGGTCGGCAGGCTTCAATCTGCCCGAGAGCAGGACGGCGATCCTCTCTATTATACTGGGTGACCCCGAAAAAGCGGTGGCCTTCAGCGCTGAACTCTATGCGGAGGGGATCTATATACCTGCCATCCGTCCGCCTACCGTTCCCTCCGGGACAAGCCGGCTGCGGATCAGTCTGATGGCAACGCACACCCGTGAGGATCTGGAGGAGGCGGCCCTGGCTATCGAAAAGGTCGGGCGCAACCTGCGGGTAATCTGATACAAATTTTCACACCAATAAAAGGCAAGTAAAATGAACCATTGGCAACAACGTGATCTTCAATATATCTGGCATCCATGCTCTCAAATGAAGGATTATGAAGCCTTTCCTCCGATTGTCATCGAATACGGGAAAGGCCCTTATCTTTATGACATAGACGGCAATTCGTATTTGGACGCCGTTTCTTCCTGGTGGGTCAATCTCTTCGGACACAGCAATCCCCGGATCAACGGGGCGATCCGGAAGCAGATCGATAGTCTGGAACACGTTATCTTTGCGAATTTTTCCCACAAACCAGCCATCGAACTGGCGGAGCGGATTGTGCAGATCACCCCTGAGGGTTTGAACAAGGTCTTTTTTGCCGACAACGGCTCCTCGGCAGTGGAAGTGGCCCTGAAATTGAGCTTTCATTATCACCAGCAAAGCGGGAATTTCAAAAAGACCAGATTTGCTGCAATCACCGACGCTTACCACGGCGAGACCCTGGGAGCCCTCTCCGTCGGAGATCTCGATCTCTACAGTGAAATTTACAAACCCCTCCTTCTCGATACATTAAAAGCGACCGCGCCTGACTGTTACCGATGCCCGTACAATCGGTCACGGGAGAACTGCAGCGCAGAATGCTTTCAGGAAATGGAAAATATGCTTCGTGACCGGCATGAGGAAATCTGCGGGATTATCATCGAACCTTTGGTTCAGTGCGCGGCCGGAATGAAAATCTATCCTCCCGTCTATCTCACAAAATTACGGGAACTCTGCACGAAACTAAGTATTCACCTGATCGCCGATGAGATCGCAGTCGGCTTTGGACGGACCGGACGGATGTTTGCCTGCGAGCATGCCGGAATCAGCCCCGATATCATGTGCCTTTCCAAGGGACTGACGGCCGGATATATGCCCCTTTCACTCGTTCTGATGAGCGATGAAATGTATCAGGCCTTCTATGATGATTACGCCAAACTCAGAGCATTCATGCACAGCCATAGTTATACGGGCAATCCCATTGCGTGTGCAATCGCCTGCGAGTCCCTCAATATCTTCGGGGATGAGGATGTCCTGAACCGCAATAAAATCAAATCCGCCCTGATCGAAGAGAGAGTAATGGCGCGTGCGGAAAATCATCCCCGCATAGGAGAGTT
>DHHG01000294.1 GCA_002403175.1 Syntrophaceae bacterium UBA4778
TGGTTGTCCTCCCGTTTGGCTCCTGAACCTGAAAATCACCCCAGTCAACCTGGGCTTGTAATACCGGCTCCGTCTCAAACCGGATATAACCTAATTTCCCGGAACTTTGTAACTATAAAAATATAACTCTCTGGAAATAGAAGAATATTACCTTTGACCAGTCGGAAAAGCATAGTAATAATTATAACCATGTTTTTAAGGTTGCAATGCCATATTAATCTATAATATCAAGAATATAAGATATACATAGTTATAATTTTTCGGGAAATCAGGATGCATCCCAACCCAATCGCCGCCACTTCCGCCGTATTTCTCGGGGAAAGGGATGCCCATCATACCCAGATCAGCCATTTGATCCATGATATCGTAAGGATACTCCCCTGTCTTTTCCATCTCTTCAGCCCGTGGTTCAACGACCTCATCTACAAATTTCCGGGTCATATCCCTGATCATCTTTTGTTCTTCCGTTAATCGAAAATCCATTTCTTTTCCCCTTTGTTTACGAAGTATTCGTGAACCCGTGGATCACAGGATCACTTCGCATTAATCGCAATAACAACCCTGTATTGGATATGGCATCGATCTACAGATCATTACCAAATATTGCCACACTGCAAACCAGACTTATGATTTTATCAGTATCCCAATCCCGCCATTTTTTCACCAACGGGGCGTTCATTCGGGAACCGGGTTCTGATGTCCCGTTCCCGAATGAACGTAAGGAGGGAATCCTATGGCACACCCCTGTTCACCAGATTTCAAACATAATAATCTAAGGCGGCAAAGCCGCAAGAACCGAGTAACAATTAATGAGGATTAAAGGCCCGGAGAGGATTATCCCCCTGATCCTTTATCCTTTGCCTTGTCTACTGGAGATGACACCACTACTTTTGTTGTTTGTCCAGGGATGGGAAAATAGCAAATCCCACCCCCGGACAAGAGAAGGAGGGAGTATCCATGGCACGATACACCCCGCTCAGGAACTTTATAAAAATCAATCAGCCAACAATCAACCATGTATTAGCGGCGCTACACTTTGCATCTTTTGTCATATCATTTTCACGACTTAAGACGATATCACATCTCTCCCCTGACGTTTCATTGATCAAACTGAAGTTTGCAACCCTATTTAGGAGAATACTTGTCAACCAGAATGAACTTTTGTGCCTTGCCTGTCGGTGTCCGGGGAATACTATCGGTAAAGATCACTGTCTTGGGAACCTTAAACGGAGCAATTTTCCCCTTACAGTACTCAATGAACTCCTCCTCGGAGGCCTTTTCTCCGGGCTTCAATATAATTACCGCTGTAATTTTTTCTCCCCATTTCTCATCGGGAAGACCTATTACCGTACAGTCTTTGACCTTCGCATGTGAAAAGATCGCCGCTTCAACCTCGGGGGCAAACACATTCTGAGCACCCGTAATAATTATGTCCTTCTTCCGACCCTCAAGGTACAGGTAACCGTCCTCATCAAATCTGCCGATGTCCCCCGTATGCATCCAACCCTTCTCTGCATTAAATGCCTCTTTCGTTTTTTCTTCTTCCTTATGATAACCCAGTGTTATGGGTGGTCCGCTGGCGACAACCTCTCCCATCTCCCCGGTCGGAACATCGTTTCCCTCGTCATCTACTATCCTCACATCCAAGATCGGTACGGGAGCGCCGCAGGATCCCGTTTTTTCTGCCTTTATCTCGGGCGTGACTGCAACGAGGATCCCGGTTTCCTGAAGACCATAGTACTCGTATACATTGGGGGTTATGTTTTCCCAGACACCTTTCAAAATCGACCCGGGAAGGGGAGAACCCGCAAAGATGATGCCTTGGCCTTGCAGGGAACTCAAATCAAACTTCTTCAGATCGGGATGCTGCAGGATCATCTGGGCCATTGTGGGCACCCAGTTCGTAACTGTTATTCTTTCTTTTTCGATTGTCTCCAGGACCCTGCCAGGGTCGAAGTTCATGAGCACGATCTTTCCTCTGGCACAGATAGTCGCGATCGTATGTGCCATACCAACCCTCCCGTAGAGAGGAAAGACAATCAGATCGACCATGTTGTGATGGAAGTCAAAAACACTGAGGGCTACCTGCGATGCGGCGGCATCCATGTAGTGGCTGAGGAGGTAACCCTTGGGAACCCCTGTCGTGCCGGAAGTGAACTCAAGCTTGTGAGGGTCATGTTCATTAATATCAGCATCCGGTTCTTCCGCCGAGGGAGATATGGCTAAATCTTCATAATTCGTTGCCCAAGATGGTATTTTCCCCCCCACGCAGATATATTTTTCTATTGCGAGCGTTCCTTTTATCGTGTTGATAATTTCGGCAAGCCCCTCGCTGAAAACGAATGTTTTGGCCTCAGAATAGTTGATTAGCTCCACCATCTCCTTTCCTAAAAGCCGGTAGTTGAGAGGAGCGATAACAGCCCCTATCTTTGCAGTCGCATAGTAAAGCTCGATAAACTCCGAACAGTTGAGGAGAACAGCAGCAATATAGTCTCCCTTCTTTATTCCTGAAGCAGACAGGGCATGAGCAACACTGTTGACACGGTTGTTAAGCTCCCGATACGTCAATCTTTTTCCACCTTCAAGATCGACCAGCGCTTCTTTGCCGGGACATGTCCTGGCCGCATTGGCAAGCTGCAATCCTAAATTGAAGCCCTTTGGCTTGAATAAGTTGTCGCTCTTCATTTTTCC
>DHHG01000145.1 GCA_002403175.1 Syntrophaceae bacterium UBA4778
CCCCAACCGAGTTTGGTTCTCAAGATTTCCATATAATCACGATGCGGTGAGTCGATCAGGGTTGTCAGATATTTTGATCGCTTCACCTCAACGATATCATCGGGTCTCAAGCTGATCAGGATCTGTCCATCCAGCGTCAATGTCGCCCAGCCTTCCCTCATATAGGCGGAAATCGTCACCATTGCCCCGCCAGGTAATATCACCGGCCGATTGGTCAACGTGTGGGGACAGATCGGGCTTAAAATGATGGAGTCCAGTTGCGGAAATATGATCGGCCCTCCGGCCGACAGCGAATAAGCCGTTGAACCGGTCGGTGTCGATATGATCAAACCGTCCGCTTTATAAGTCGTCAGATACTTTTTATCCACATGCGTTTCAATTTCAACCAGGCGGCGGATATTTCCGCGCGTAATCACGGCATCATTGAGAACCGTATGCTCATTGACCTCTCCTTCTTTGGTCGTTACGGTCACATCCAGCATCATTCTCTGCTCGATCCGGTAATCGCCTTGAAGGATCTTCTCAATGTCGCTACACATCTCGTTTCGGCTGACAACGGTCAGGTATCCGAATCCGCCGAGATTGACGCCGAGCAAAGGGACATTGTGCGCTTTCAGGCAACGAGCAGCCAACAGCAGCGTACCGTCGCCTCCGAAAACGACGATCATTTCGGAATAACCTGCTAGCTCATCCATGCTGCATCCCTTATCGACGCCAAGCCTGGAAGCAATATCCTTCTCCAGAAATACTTGCAGCCCGCGGTCTTCAAGCCACTCCTTCAGGAAGCGTGCATATTCCGCCGCTTTCTCCTTTTGAATATTGGCGATAATTCCGATTTTCGTAATCGACATAGATCCTCTCAGCGATATGCATCCGTTTAAAAAGTAAGATTTTCCCTATCATAAAACGGCCACACTGTCTATTGAAGACTTACTGGAACAAGCTCCAGCAAGTCTCCGATCCTTAAAAACCATGATTCGCTAGCTTACCATCACAAGCAGCGGGAATGCCCTCGCTGCCGGATTCAGAACTAAGAGAACGTTGGATACGATCCTCAGAGCCCCCCATTTCCCTTGACAAGGAATCCTGTTATGCGCTATCTGACCCAACTAACCTTTGGCAAAAAAAGATTTTAGGAGAAAAAGATGGGTCTGCTGAAAGGAACACTTACATTCACGAGATACCGGGTTTTGGGCGATGCGCCTAAAGATTTCAGTTCTTTTATCAACCGGCAGATCCGCAAATTTGCCTTTCAGGAGTTTTCTTCGGAATCCGAGGAATTATCGATGGGCTGGACCAGCCTGGAAAATGCCCTTGATACGAAATTTGAATATGCAAATTATTCGCTGGGCGATTATCTGATATTCTCCCTGCGAATCGATAAAAAACAGGTTCCGCCGTCTCTTTTAAAGATCAAGGCCGGAGAAGCGGAAAAAGCATTTCTAGCTGAAAAGAAACAAGAGCGCCTATATAAGGAGCAGCGTAAGAATATCCTGGAATCGGTGCGCCACGACCTTCTTAGCAAAGCGCTGCCGATGCCCTCCTTTTACGATATCTGCTGGTGCATTTCCAAAAAATGGCTGGTATTCGGTTCACATTCTGAAAAAGTCAATGAGCAATTCATGAAACTGTTCGAGCGGACATTCGAGATGAAATTGCATCCTTTTGCTCCCTGGGATATCGATTATCTCGATCCTGCGATTGTGGAATCGCTTAAAAAGCTGGAGCAGTAAAGTTTTTCAATCCGGAAAACGTCTCAGAGGAGGTTCTAATGGACACGGCATTGCTGGGCAGAGATTTTCTTACCTGGCTCTGGTTTAAGAGCGAAGAAAGGAACGGATCGGTGAGCCTCGAAGGTGAGGACATCGAGATTATATTTGTCCGCAGGATCATCCTGGAATCAGGAGACGGAGATTATACGGAAACCGTTTCCTGTCAAGGCATGCACAGCGACATGAAAGAAGGAAAAGCCGCCCTCCGCGGGGGGAAAAAAATTAAGGAAGCGCGGATTAAACTGGGGAAGGACCACTCCGAATGTGAGTTCACCTTCAAGGCAGACGGTTTTCAGATTCAGTCTCTAAAAATGCCGCAGACGATAGTCGAGGAAGAAGAAACGGACCGGGACGGACGCACCCTGGAACGAATTTACCATGTTGAAAAAGTGACGGAGATAATGGACCGCCTCTTTCATCTTTTTTTGAAACGTCGTCTTTCCGGAAATTGGGTTCACGAAGATCTGACCAAAATGAAACGTTGGCAGGAAGCTGCCGCCTGATCAGGCCTCTAGAAACAGCGCAAAGAGATATCACAATCCCAATCAAGTTGGTACAAACAACGTCAATATCCGGATGTCATCGGATTCTTCTGTTTTCGGCTTTTTTAATGCTTTGACTTAAAGAGCTCCGCCTTGAGTTTCTTTATTTCGTCTACCAGCTCTCTTTTCGTGATGATGCCTTTGCGCTCCAATAAATTGATAAGCGCTTCCGATTCGATAAGCTCTGAGATAATAGCTTCTTTTATTTCATGTGTTTGTTTGATTTCAATCTTTGCCATCGTATACCTCTGGAATATGCGTATGGTCCTGCGGAATCTCACAGGGGTCAACATGTCCGAATCGAGGATTGAATCACTTGCGCCGGGGGTCAGTTGAGGTGGTCTGCGTTATTAAGAAGAGGGATTCTTTTACAGACGAAGGGTTAGGAACCTGTCATCGAGTTCTGAGCACTTTAGTAAGCTATTCGCAAACAGTCAAGCATTATTTGCGAGCGGGTGAAATCAGGAGGAATCAGATACATTCTGCAAAACTCCGCTTCCCTGATTTAATCTCCTTTTGGATCATTTCTCTTTTTCTTCCGGCCGGCTACCGATATGCGGCGCCTGATCCTTTCAAGCCGATAGGTCAGCCCGGCCCTGGTTTCCTGATCCGTTTCATTTGTAAGAGCCTGACAGACGAGATGGGCGGCCTTTTCGA
>DHHG01000251.1 GCA_002403175.1 Syntrophaceae bacterium UBA4778
GGCTTCTGTCGATCTGAAGGGAAATCCGTGGGATCCGACAAGGGCTGTTATCACGTGGAATGGGGAAAAATGGACGGGAGACGTACCGGACGGAGCAGGCGATCCCGGAAAAGGCAGACCACCTTTTATTATGAAGCCAGATGGTGTAGCCAGTCTTTATGGTCCGGGATTGGTGGATGGTCCTTTCCCCGAACATTACGAGCCGCTTGAATGTCCGGTAGAAAAGAACCTGATGTCGCCCCAAAAGAATAACCCTGTTATCAAACGATTCGATAAAGCCGGAGTAGGTTCCGATCTGGATGTTTATTCCGGTGTCGGCAGTTGCGATCCCAGGTTTCCGTTCATCGGATGCACGTATCGAGTCAGTGAGCATTGGCAGACAGGTGTTCTGACTCGCTGGTGCCCCTGGCTAGCAGAAATGCAGCCGGGTATGTTTGTCGAAATTTCAAAAGAGTTGGCCTCACAAAAGGGGATCAAAAATGGGGACAAATGTATCGTCAGTTCAGCGCGAGGTGAAGTTGAAACTACCGCTATCGTAACTGCACGGTTTAAGCCTTTCAATATTGACGGAAACTTAATTCATGAAGTCGGAATTCCCTGGCATTATGGATGGATAACGACCAAGGATCGTACGTATAATCGCGGGGACAAGAAAGCTGAAGTATTCACCTTCGGTGATGCCGCGAATCTCTTGACGCCAACCATCGGAGATGCCAATACGATGATCCCGGAAAGCAAGGCCTTCATGGTGAATGTTGCTAAGAAGGGAGGAAAGTAAGATGCCGGAAAAAATAAAACTTTATGATGCTTCAAAATGTACGGCCTGCAGGGGATGCCAGCTGGCATGCAAGCAGTGGAATTCCCTGAAAGCCAAGCAGACGGAAAATTTTGGGTCTTACCAGAATCCACCCACTTTGCAACCGAATACGTTTATGATTATTCGTTATCAGGAAGTTGAAAATGAAAAGGGAGTCAAATGGCTTTTCCGAAAAGAATCCTGTATGCATTGTACAGATGCGGCTTGCGTAAAGGTCTGTCCGAATGGGGCGCTCCATTACACGGAGTCTAAGACTGTCGGCAAGAATATCGATAAATGCATTGGGTGCAAGGATTGTGTGCCGGCCTGTCCCTTTGAAGTTCCCAAGTACGATAGTAGCACCAACAAGGTGTATAAGTGCGATATGTGCGAAAGCCGGATAGCAAATAAAATGTTACCGTCCTGTGTCAAAGCGTGTCCGACCGGCGCCCTCAAATTCGGGGATAAGGCGGACATGCTTAAGATTGCCGCCCAGCGGGTCAAGGAACTCGGAGGCGACGCCAATATTTACGGTGACAAGCATGTAGGTGGTACACACTTGATGTATGTACTGCCGGAAAAAGTAACCGTTTATCAAGGACTTCAGGTCGATCCGAAAGTGTCGCTTTCCATCATGGTCTGGAAGGACTGGCTGAAGCCTTTGGGTCTGCTGGCCGGCGGAGGCGTCCTGGGTGCATCACTGCTGCACTATGTCCTGCACGGACCCAAGCGTCCTGATCCGGAGATCGAAGATCAGCGTTCGGAAGGAGGGAAGTAAGATGGCTGACAAATGGATCGAAGTTACAGATAAAGCTGAGCGGGTTAATCACTGGATGCTGGCCATCTCCTGCATTCTCCTGTTTTTAACGGGGATGGGAATGATGTACAAGGAACTCAACTTTCTTAGCTTTTTGGGGCTGGGTCTGGTGAGCTTGAAAACCCTTCACAATTATATAGGGATTGTTTTCATCATAGCGCTGGTGCGTTCCACGGCAATGTGGTGGCTCGAAGCTGGACACTTTGACATGCCCGAGGATTGGGAATGGATCAAATGTGCCGGCGGATACCTCTGGCATGTAGACAAGGTTCCGGAGACGGGAAAATACAATCCCGGCCAGAAATTGTTCTTTCTGACGGTTGTGGCTTACGGGGCACTGATGGGCGCTACCGGACTGATCATGTGGTTTCAACCTGGCTTGCTCTCAATGGAGCTTCTCCGCTGGATGTACCCGGCTCATGCGTTGGGATTTGTGGTCCTGTTTGCCTTTTTCTTCGTTCATCTGTATCTGGGAACCATCGGAAATCCCGGAACAGTTTCAGCTATGATCAATGGCACGTGCACGAAGGCCTGGGCAAGGAAGCAGCATCCCGGATGGCTCAAGGAAATGGAAAAAGAAGGACGATTTGAGCCTTGGGGAGAACAGAAAAAGAATTATTAACATTGATAATTTTTAAAAAAGGCCTGCCGGTCTGCGGCAGGCCTTTTTTTTATAGCAAGAAATTTCATTCTGAGTTAGTTAAAAGCGTTAACAGCTTTGTCTTTTAGATCCGATAAAATGAGATCACATGAATCAAGTCGTAATCAGTAATGAAGCATCCGAAAAAGTGAAGGGGTTTTTCCCCTGGGTATACGATAATGAAGTTTTGCGCGTGCCCCGCAACATTTTCGCCGGACAGATTGTTGAGGTACGGTCAACGACTGGAGTGTTTCTGGGTGTAGGGTACATAAATCCTCGGAGCAGAATTGCCGTTCGAATTTTATCCTTCAAGGATGAAGAAATTAACAGAACCTTTTTTTTATCTAAAATTGCCAAAGCGGATCTACAAAGAGTGCACCTGAAGAAAAAGACAAATGCGTATCGGATTGTGCATTCCGAAGCAGACAATCTGCCGGGGCTGATTATCGATTCCTATGGACGCCATATTTCGGTTCAGATTAATACGGCCGGAATGGAATTCTGGCGTAAAACCATCATTGAATCAATTTGCGAATGTTTTCAGCCCGATGGTATCTATGAGAAGTCAGACCGCAGTGCAAGGGAGAAAGAAGGGCTGTCCACGATGGAATCCGTTTTGACGGGGAGCATTTCCGATCAGGTACTGATTCGTGAAAATGAAAATTTATTCCAGATTCGTTTAAAAGAGAGCCAGAAAACCGGTTTTTATTTAGATCAGCGGCGGAATCGCAGTATCGTGTCGAATTATGTCGAGAAAGGTTTCAAAGTATTGGATGTTTTCTCTAATACAGGCGGATTCGGTATTTACGCCGGTCGGGCGGGAGCCGGTTCTGTTTGCTTGGTGGATATCTCGCAAAGCGCATTGGATACGGCAGATAGAAATATTAAATTAAACAACTTGAAAGAATTCAACTTGATTAAAGCGGATGCATTTGATTTTTTAACGCGAGAGGCTGATGAAGGTAAGCGCTATGACATGATCATCCTGGATCCGCCATCTTTCACAAAGACTATGCAAGCCAAACGGGGAGCGATCCGTGGATTCAAATACCTTGTTTCCAAGAGTTTTGAAATTCTTAATTCGGGTGGATTTCTTGCGTTATTTTCATGCTCTCATCATGTATTGCTGGACGATTTGAATGAAATTATGAGGATAGCCGCTATTAATTCCAAACTCCGAATAAAAATTCTGGAGCATCTTTTTCAGGATGTCGATCATCCCTATCTGATCAATTTTCCGCAATCGCTTTATCTCAAAGGGCTGTTGGCTCAAAAAGATTAACCCGTGATGTATAGACAGGATTATTTTGAAGTTGTAATTGCAGGAAAATCGCGATATCCTCACAAGTTCAAAAGAATAACAAAGGATTTGTTTTTAGAAAATCGGAGGTATTGAGGCATTATGGATGGTAGAAATAAGGACAAAAGGAAATTTTTTCTTTCCTGGTTCATTTTTCTCATCGTTTGTTTGGTTGTTTCAACGATAGGTGTTTTGCATTTTTCTTTTGCAGCCTCAAAGCCTTCCAAGGCGGGAGTAGTCGCGCCTCAAAGAGATCTTATGTCAGCACCTTTATCGTTTGCAGAACTGGCGGACAGGATTAAACCGGCCGTAGTTAATATCAGCACTACAAAGATAATTAAACCGGCCGGGAGACAATATAATTCACAGCGTGGTGACGAGTTATTTGATAAATTTTTCGGAGGAGACGAATTTTTCAAAAGATTTTTTGGAGATATTCCTCAAAGGGAATTTAAACAGAAAAGCCTCGGCTCAGGATTTATAATCACTAAGGATGGTTTTATTTTTACCAATAACCATGTTGTAGAAAAAGCAGATAAGATAAAGGTTAAATTATCCACCGGTAGGGAATATGATGCCAAAGTAGTGGGCAAGGATTCCAAGACCGATATCGCATTGATAAAAATAAAGGCATCCGGTAATCTGCCTGTTGTCGAATTCGGAGATTCTGAGCGATTGAGAGTAGGTGAATGGGTCGTAGCGATAGGCAATCCATTCGGATTGGAGCAGACTGTAACCGCGGGGATCGTCAGTGCTAAAGGGCGAGTCATCGGTTCAGGTCCTTATGATAATTTTATTCAGACAGATGCTTCCATCAATCCCGGTAATAGCGGCGGGCCTCTCTTTGGGATGGATGGAAAAGTTATAGGTATAAATACGGCAATTGTGGCGCATGGTCAGGGGATCGGGTTTGCTATTCCAATCAACATGGCCAAGGAGATCCTTTCGGACCTGAAAACGAAGGGAAAGGTGACTCGGGGCTGGCTCGGAATTTCAGTACAGGATATCACAGAGGACATCGCTACGAACCTTAGAATAAAAACGTATGAAGGAGCTCTGGTCGGAGATGTAATGAAAGGAGATCCCGCCGATAAGGCCGGGGTGAAAACGGGCGATATTATAATCGAAATCGATGGGAAAAAGATCAAGGACACGCATGAGTTGCTGAGACTCGTTGCAACGATGCCGGTTGGCAAGAAGGTGGATGTCAAGGCGGTACGTGATGGAAGGCCACTATCCTTTCGAATGATTATAGCTGAGAGGAGCGAAAAGAAGGAAGTTGCCGGTTCAAGGTCAAAGGAAGGAGATATTTTCGGGATGACGGTTCAGGGAATCACGCCCCGAATGGCAGAGTTCCTTGGATTGCCGCAGAAGTCAGGAGTTATCGTTACCGCCGTTAAGGAAGGGAGTCCGGCAGATGAGGCAGGCATTAAGGTTCAAGATATCATTA
>DHHG01000098.1 GCA_002403175.1 Syntrophaceae bacterium UBA4778
GTTCGGGATGACGGAACCATCACCGGCGAACGCTTAACCAACGATCTGAAAGCCAAGATCAACAGTTTGGCTCGCAACTGCAAGCCGGCTATTACGGTCGAACTTTCGCAGGTCGGGGAAGTCGCGGCTGTTATGGTTTCTGAAGGCACGGAAAAGCCCTATGCTTGCGGCTCCGGCTACTACCGGCGGCTGGATGCTACCACTCAGAAGATGACGCATGAAGAGTTGCGTGTCATGTTTGCCGAGAACGAACCACTGCCTTTTGAGGAAAAGACCGTTCGCGGATTTTCCTATGATGATATCTCCAAACGGAAGATCCTCGCGTTTGCCAAAGAAGCAGGCATCCGCATCGGCTCCGTTGCTGTGCCCCAGTTTCTTCGCAGTCTCAGAGTCGCCGACGAAGCCGGAGTAAAAAATGCGGGCATTCTTTTCTTTGCGAAAAATGTTTATGACTACCTGCACCAGTCCCAGATGACACTTCTGGCGTTTAAGGGAACAGAGAGACTTCACATCTATGATCGCCGCGACGTTCGGGACGATCTGCTGACCCAATTCAATGAGGCTGTAGATTTCCTGAAGAAGCATCTGAATGTCCGTAGCGAAATCAAAGGCGTCAATCGAGAAGATATTTACGAGATCCCGCTTGAGGTTCTGCGCGAAGCCGTCGTGAATGCCCTCATGCACCGCGACTACAGCATTGCAGGCACCCAGGTCAGCGTTGAGGTTTATGATGATCGGGTAGAGATCGTTAACCCCGGTGGTCTCCTGAAAGGTCTGTCGATAAAGGAACTCGGTGCGCTTTCGATTCGACGGAACGAACTGATTGCAGACCTTTTCTTTCGACTTCACAAAGTCGAGCGCATTGGCATGGGTATCCAGAAGATGAAAGAATCAATGGCTGCGGCTGGGCTTCATGAACCAGCCTTCTCAAGCGATACGTTTTTTAGAGCAACATTTCAGCGATCATCTCAGTTTGCCCTCAAAGAAGGGGAAACGATTTCGGAGAAAAAGTTCGGAGAAAAGTTCGGAGAAAAGTTCGGAGAAGGTTCGGAGAAAAGTTCGGAGAAAATTTTGGCATTTTTTAAAAAGCATAATACAGCCAGTGCGCGGCAAGTCGCAGAGGCTCTTGATTTGTCCCCACGTGCTGTAGAAAAGCAGATTGCCGCTTTGAAGAAAGCAGGCCGACTTAGACACATCGGTCCTGCAAAAGGCGGACAATGGGAGGTAGTCGGGTAAATTTCAAAATGGACTACTTGGAATGGAATAATGCAATTGGTACACGCTTCTTTAATCCAGATCGAAGCGGTGCACGTGTTTTCCTCTACGTCACTAATGACATAATTAATGAAATGGGTGCGCCACATGGTATCGGTCTTTCAGAATTCGTTTCTGAAGTAAAAGCTGGCCCTCCTTGGAATACTTGTCAAACGAAGGGTATCTGTCGACAAGCATTGCAAGCCTTCTCGAACTGGCGCAAAAGAGGCTTGGTATATCCGCCGTACCTCGCCTACTTGGGCCTCTTTGTTTTGGCTTGTCAGGTGGAGTCAGGTTTTGCTCGTCATTCATATTATCCTGGACTCCGATTACTTTTAGGCGAGAAACCTGAATCAGGCATGTATCCTCGGTTTGATCGCTTGTATCATCTTTGGGATGATCTTGCGCTTTGGTCAAATCAGGATAAGGGCGGGGATTGGGGCATTTTTGATGCTGATATCGTTGGAGAATGGATGCATGTAGGCCTGCCGAGGGCGCAAACATTGCTTACAGATGAAGAGCGCAGCAACTTGCCTTTACAATTTGCAGAGAATTATTTTGATCCCAGTTCGCCACCATCAGAGCGGGAATTAGCATTCTTGCTAAGCAATGATTCACATCATTACCTAAGGCCTCGCACGAAAGAGTTACTCAGATCAACTGGTAAAAGCGATCTTCCAATTCGCACGGCCTTACTTGAAGTTATTCTCGATGAACTCATCAACTGGAACGGAACTATCCCAGCCGGGATTCATTCAGGGGAAAAATCGCATAATTCGCTTGGGCACTTAAGGCTATCAATGAATCTGGACCGAACGGCTCGAAAAGTGCGTTTCTTTCTGCGATGCCGATCCAAATGTGAGTATCCAAACGAAGGGCTTAAGCTTTCAGGAGGACCGGTTCAGAATCATTTATTTTGTTACGAGGATTGGCAGGGGTGGTCAACCCCCCTCTCCGAATCGGAAACGCGAAGTGGAATATTTGATCCTTCCAAAATAGATTGGCAGGAGGGTCTTTCTCTTATTGATCATGAACACTCATGGAAAACGGCTCTTTCCAAGCATCCTGTTAGAGTTATGGTTAGTGCAAAACCGTTTGGTTTTGATGGATTCATAGAAGAGAGCCAGATTCCACAAGGCAGACCTTTCTATTTGCTTGCCCAGAACAATTGCACCGAAACGATTCACAAATGGGGGAGTACCTGTTGCCGGGGTTTTTCAGTGGTCGATATCACAGCAGGTTTGCCTCCTGGGTGGCAACTATATTCCGTAGAAGACGCACACTCTGATGATTACCTTCGAGATGCATTTCCTTTTCTGTCTTTTCCCACTATCTTGAGAATCCAGTTTCGGGGCGGGCTAAAGATGAGAGGTAATCAATATTTCGTCTTTGCCTTACCTCAAATTGAGGTTACCGGCGCACCAGAGGCATGTAATGTCTTCTGTAATGGCCTTCCTTTGGACAGACTCCCGGAAACGGGGAAATACATTATTCCGGATACACCAGGAACTGGACGATTTATAATAGAAGTTAGACGTAATGGAGAATGTCTCTGTAAAAGGTCGCTTTACTCCCAGGAAGATCTTCTAGAGGCCAATGCGGCTCAAACGGTTTATCTGGATAAGTTTGGTCGCCGGACTGAGAGCAGTGCTGGAGAGAAATGTATTGGCCCGATCGTCGAAGGAGTAAATCCACCAGAGTTCACGCCTGAGGTTTTTGTACCTCCAACTGCTGGACAACACGTCTTCTTTGTTGGTCGAAATCCAGGAGAGATCGTAGAATGCCCAGACGAAACCATTCCGGCCGATTGGCAGCCAGTCTGGGCTATTCCAATGCAGGGCCGGAGGAAAGGATTTCTCATCTACTGCGGGATGGACCCAAATAATGAAGAGCCTCGGGCATGCACTTGTAAAAACCAAAAGAAAATAAAATATTGGAGAGAGCTTATTTGGTATAGGAGAAAACAGATCGAATGCCCTCAACAACAAAAAATGCGCAGTCTATGGCGGAAATATGTGGAGGCGGCAAGACATGTCCGTTGATCCTGACCGCCTCTTATTTGTTTTATCGGCTCGCGGCAGCATGAAATGGGGCCAATACTGTGAGGCGGTTGATTTTCTTTCGGCTTTATCTGATGAGAGCAGAAGGATTAATTTTGAATCAACTCGGAGTGGAACTCTTCAATGCTTAGAAGCTTTAGGCCATTGCAATACGTGCTATGATCATGGAAACAGCACTATTTTCATTTCTCCCCCAGCGTTCTGCCGCCTTCCAAAAGCTGGCTTGCCTGTTGCTGTTCTAACAGGGTTTCGCACACTGAAAACGCGCGAACGCTTGCTAAAGGCGACGGATTTACAAGCGAAAACAACGCAACTCATTACCGGGCGATACCCAGGGGCGCTCGGTTTGTTGCCTGATACAATTATGATTAAAGCCGAATCGGAAGATGCAATAAATTCTCTCTGCGCTGGCCTTAAGATCCATTATTTCCCGGTACCTCCTGCATGGACGCTCGTAAACTGGTCTGGCACATTGACTGAATACGAAGCTACCCTGAACTATAGAATCCCGGATAATCTTAATTGGGCGCGTTTCGATTTTACAATTGGTCGTGGATTTGTTCATAAGACCGCTGACGTATTCCCTCGATATTCGCTTTATCGTAATCCCACAACCGGACTCCCCCTACATGTGTTCTTTCGGGACAAATTTGGAGCGGAGGTTGATTTGAACTGGGGGAAGTACTTGTTTCTCAAGGCACTGGGGTTTGCTGTTACAGCCTACGATGAAAAACGTTTCCGGCTCTGTGCCCCAATTACATTCCCCTTTCCCGCACTCATTGCTAGATCCCTATGTTTGTGTTCAGGCAAGCCGCCTAGCCACAGACATGATGCTTTAATTCCAGAAGTTGAGTGCAATAGCTGGCTGATGTTTGAAGATGTTCCGCCACAGATTGCAATTGCCGCCTTATCAAAATTAGGACAGTTCCCGAAGCGCATAGAGATTCGATAATGATGAAAGAGGGCTATAGGAAATGAATGATCCAATCGGTGCCTTTGAGAAAATCCGGGACAATTTCATACTTTATTTGAAAACTGCTTTTGGCACACAGTTCCCCGGATTGGAACGCGAGCGAGAGGCAATGCTCCGAAAGCCCGGAATCCTGAATCAGCAGTCTTGGATTGAGCCGTTGCCCCGCTATCAAACAGATAGACCTCTTTCCGATCTTGGTCCCGAAGACCTTCCTCAGATGACCGCTGAAGCACTGGAGCGATTTAAAGGCTTATCCTTATGCGGGCTGGTTGGGAACTATCCCTTATACAGCCATCAGATAGCCATGCTGCAGCGAGCTGTAGCAGGCCAGAATGCTGTTGTCACGGCAGGCACTGGCTCGGGAAAGACGGAAGCTTTCTTGCTTCCCTTATTTGCATACTTGGCTTCAGAAAGCATGAACTGGCCTTCTCCTAGAGAACGCTCGCCACACATTGATGATTGGTGGTTCAATGAGGACTGGCAATCATCCTGCAAGAATGCTTCCGGGCGTGTCGTAAAGTCGTTCAGAGTTCCTCAAAGGGGACACGAGACCAGACCCGCGGCGGTCCGGGCTCTGATACTTTATCCCATGAATGCACTTGTAGAGGACCAACTGACAAGACTCAGGCGTGCCCTGGATTCTGACCAGGCCCGGCAATGGTGTGCTGAAAACATGAACGGTAATAAAATCTACTTCGGCCGGTATACTGGCAATACGCCTGTCCCTGGACATGAGTTTAATTCAAAGGGTAACCCGGATCGTCAACGGATAGAAGATCTTAAGCGGGAACTCGCTGATTTATCACGCGGTACAGTTGCAGCTGCTGAGCATGCGGCGCGGAAAGCAGCGGAGTCAAGCACAGAAAAAGAAAGAGAAACTGCTAGTGAAAGCATTTACTTCTTCCCTCGACTTGACGGAGCTGAAATGCGTTCCCGGTGGGATATGCAACAATCACCACCTGATATTCTCATTACAAACTATAGCATGCTCAGCATTATGCTCATGAGAGAAGCCGATACACCGATTTTTGAACAGACACGTCAGTGGCTTCAGCAGCCCGGCAATGTTTTCCATTTAATCATTGATGAACTCCATCTATATCGTGGCACGTCGGGCACTGAAGTTGCCTACCTGTTGCGTTTTCTTATTTACAGGCTTGGACTTACTCCAAATGATCCAAGATTGCGCATCTTGGCGTCAAGCGCTTCACTTGATCCATCAAATTCCGACAGTCTTGCTTTCCTTTCTGATTTTTATGGCTGCAACTGGACGCCGGAACAGATTATTTCAGGTGCTGAGCAGCCAATTCCGAGTGCAGAAGGTAACCCTCTTGACAGCTCATGTTTTGCGGAACTTGCACAAAGCTACGATAGAGGGAACACCGAAAATTTGTATGAATCATATCTTCGTTTGGCAGCAACTCTGAATCCGGATGCAGGTGGCGATGAACCTCAAGAAAAATTTTTCGCTGCACTGGAATCTCAGCAAGAGAGAATTGCTGGACTCATGCTTAGCGCATGTGTTGATGGCATCCGGACAAGGGCTGTTTCACATTCTGATTTTGCAGCCCGCGTTTTCGCAAACGAAACCAATCCAAGAGTTGCGTCAGATGCTGTCAGAGGTCTCCTCATTGCTCGTGGAGTTGCAGCCTCCCAGCAGAGAGCAACATTACTGCCTTCATTCAGGTTTCACTGGTTCTTCCGGAATATCGAAGGCCTATGGGCATGTGTAATGCCTGGATGTCAATGCAGCAATGATCACATGGATAACTTACGGCCAACTGGCAAGCTCTTTTCACAAAATCAAATCCTTTGCGGAAACCCTGCTCAGCAGCATCGCGTTCTAGAACTGCTTTACTGCGAACAGTGCGGGACAGTGTTTTTTGGTGGAAGCCGACTGCGCGGTTCAGAAGATGGAATCGAGATCCTGAGCACTGATCCTGATATCGAGGGCCTTCCAGAAAAACAAGCTGCTCGCTTTGTGGACAGACGGACGTACGGCGACTTCGCTATATTCTGGCCGAATGGAAGAAGCTCACTGAACAATGATGCAAGAACATGGCGTCAGCCGCGAGTAGTCGGGGATGGATCGGAACAGTCTCGATGGGTACCAAAGTATCTTGACGCAGTAAGCGGGCGTGTCACCGATATCCCGGCGGGAACAAGACCGCCAGAAGGTTGCTCAATCCCTGGTCACCTGTATGTACTTGCAAACATAGACGGCACGGAGGCTGAAGATGATTTCTCAGCGCTGCCGTCCTGCTGCCCTAACTGTGCGGCTGACTACAGTTCGCGTATGTATCGCACTTCATCTGTACGCGGCTTCAGGACAGGTTTTTCGCGTGTCAGTCAGCTTCTATCAAAGGAACTGTTTTACTGCCTTCCAGAAGGTGATACCCGTAAACTAGTCGTTTTCTCAGACAGCAGAGAAGATGCTGCATCAATTTCCAATGGAATTGAAAGGACACATTATCTTGATCTTGTACGTGAGGCTATGTATGACGAACTGCACCGTCTTGCTCTTGACGAAGGGTGCCTTCTTGCTGACCTCGAACAGTATGGTGAACCCAGAAATACCGCCGCCATCGCCTTCGCATCAGATAACCCGGATAGAGTAAGGCAGCTTCTGCGAGATATAGAGATTGAAAGGACACCAATACCTGCAGCTCTTCCAGATGTATTTCGTGATAACCTAGAACAGGAAAGAGAACGGTCAATGAGATCGCTCTCATCCATCAGAGAGCAAACGATAACCCGCATAGTCCCGTTGCGCACATTATTTCAGACAGAACCCGGAGATGAGTCCGGCACGCGGTCGATGCTTCTTATCAGACGGCTTAAACAACTTGGGATCAACCCTGCCGGCAATGATGTAATGTACCAAATGTTTAACTATGAGGGCGAGGACCATGATTGGACTGAGTTTTTCAACTACCTAAATGATGGTGAGTGCTGGAGGGGAGGACTACCTGAAGGTGCGATAGAGAGAAAAGATCGCATTCGCGGAAAAGTACGGACGGAAATCATGAATGTATTGTTTAGCCGTTTGTATTTTGGATTTGAATCTGCAGGCCTCGGCTATGCGTGCCTCGATCTCTCAACTCAAGATTGGGAGAACGTAACTGGCAGGGCGGGCGGCTTGGCACCGGACATATTTCGTGATCTTTGCCATGGTTGCATTCGTATTTTGGGCGATCTCTATCGCTACCACCAGGAACGGCAACCGGCACCGGATCAGCTTGATGATTGGACAGACTGGGTGCGGCCACCTGCTCGCGCCCGGCTGAGGAACTATATACGCGCTTGTGCGAACCTTCACAATATTTATGAGCCGACCCTTTTCGATTCTACGTGGGATGTCATCTGCCGGATGGGAGGGCACGAGAGCGCAAAGCTGCAGGCGCATCGCTTGCTTATCAGAATCGGTCTTCCGGAAGACAATATCTGGATATGTCAGTCTTGCCAGCGTGTACACATGCATCCTGCGGCTGGAATCTGCACGGGCTGCCTTTCACCATTAGGCGTGGCTCCAAATGAACAGTGCGAATCTCTTTATAACAGAAATTATTATGCTACAGAGGCTGTGGAGCGAAGATCTCCATTAAGATTGCATTGTGAAGAACTAACTGCGCAGACAGATGATCAACCGGGCAGACAACGATGCTTCAGGAATGTGGTAGTCCAAACCAGCACAGATGGGAAGCGCCAGCCGATCCCCCTGGTGGATTCAATTGATTTGCTGAGTGTAACAACGACGATGGAAGTTGGCGTGGATATCGGCAGCTTGCAGGCTGTTGTACTAGCCAATATGCCCCCTATGCGATTCAACTACCAACAGCGTGTTGGCCGGGCAGGTAGAAGAGGACAAGCATTTGCAGCAGTTCTAACACTTTGTCGGGGAAGAAGTCATGATGAGTTCTACTATAGCCGCCCGCGTCGCATCACGGGAGATTCCCCACCAGTCCCGTTTCTTTCAATGACTAGGCCAGAAATTGCGAGGCGGCTCGTAGCAAAGGCCTGCCTATCAGAAACATTTAGCTCTTCTGGCGTACGATGGTGGGATAGTCCGAATCCACCTGACAGTCATGGAGAATTCGGAACAGTTGCTGAATGGCTACGTTCAGCAGATCGACGTCAGGCCGTAAATGAATGGTTATCTTCATCCCAGAAAATTCCGCTCATCGTGCGTGCCATATTAACGGGCACAGAAGGTATCCCCGTGGATGAGATGATCACGTACATTCGCCAAAACCTCTTCACTGAAATAGAGGAATGCGCAAACAGCATAGAGCTTTCAGGTGAGGGGTTAGCGGAAAGGCTTGCAGAAGGAGCTGTTCTTCCAATGTATGGAATGCCTTCTCGGGTCAGGCTTCTTTATCATGGATTCCGGGGCCGTGAGGTATTATCAATTGACCGGGACCTTGACCTCGCAATAACTGAGTTTGCTCCTGGCTCCCAGAAAACAAAAGATAAAAGAGTTTACACTGCAATTGGTTTCACTCCTCCGCTTCTTTCTGATCCATCATTGCATCCCGTATCAAGTAATCCATTCCCCAGAAGAATGTGGATGACACGATGCGACTTGTGCCATTATGTCAACACTTCTGATATCCAGCCGGATATTCAGGGTTGTCCCGATTGTGGAAACAGCGTGGGGGGCGAAAATGCGTTCCGTATCTTTGAAATTGTTGTTCCATCAGCTTTCAGAACGTCGTTCAGCCGAGGTGTTGATGCGAAGGCAGAGGATGAATTTCTCCCTCGTGGAAGTAGCTCTATCGCCGAAAGGACCGAGGCTTTGCCAAGATATGTTCCGGGTACAAATACTGGACTTGTCGCAACATTTGGAGGTCGAGTTTTCCGGATTAATGATCGTGCTGGCCGTCTGTTCTCTGGCGGACTCGGGACAGCCCGCTGGAGCCGTGGAGGAGTTACGTTGCCACACCAATGGATTGACGAGCGTTACCAGAACGTCAGGGGTGATAACAATGTTATATTCACAGCCGAAACAGCAGATATAGATAATATTGCTTTGGCTGCACCAAAAGTAACTGATGTATTAAGAATACGCCCTCATTCAATACACGAGTCGCTTTGCCTTGATCTGCTGGCTCGCGATAGTTTCGGAAGGATGTCGAGGTACGGTCAAGGGGGTGCGGTGAAAGCAGCTTACTATTCGGCTGCATTCATTTTGCGATCAGTTTTTGCTGAGGAACTTGATATTGACCCTGAGGAAATTGATGTCAGCAACGTGCGCGCTATTGAATTAGATGATGGTACTTGTGCTGGTGAAATCATACTCAATGATCACCTTGAGAATGGAGCTGGGTTCACGGCATGGCTATCTCAGGACGATAACTGGCGCAGGATGCTCGATGTAATTACGGGGCGAACCCCTGATGATGATACGTTCGTTGGAAAGATCCTTTCGGCCGAGCATGTCCAGAGTTGTCAATCTGCATGTTACGATTGCCTCTGCTTTTACAGGAATATGAGTTATCATAGCTTGCTGGACTGGAGATTGGGGCTCTCAATTCTTAGAGTGCTTGCTGATTCCTCTTATACATGCGGGAATGACGAGAATTTCAGCTATCCAGAACTATCTGGATGGTTGGATTTTTCAGATTCTCTTCGTAATAGTTTTTGTCAATCTTTTCAAAACTGTGAAACAGCAGAATTCGGTCCTCTTCACGGTTGGAGAGTAGGAGGACGAAATGTCATTCTTACTCATCCCCTCTGGAGCATTGCTCACCCGTATGGAATTCTGGCGGAGGCACTGGCTTCTGTTAGCCAAGATGAGAGCATTCGTCTTGTCGATACCTTTAACCTTCACCGTCGTATGAGCTGGATATATCAGCGCCTCGGAGCACAGTGAAAGTTGGACGGATGAACTTAAGGAATCTGCATTTAAAGCCATTTCACCGAGTATCTCCTTCGAGGTACACGGCTATGCGAGAGTGCCTCCTGCGTGAGGTATTGTCGGCATCTGGCATTAGGGCTCTCATTCCACCTTCGCCATTATCAGAATTGGGTAATGTGATCCATCATCTTCTTGAGGCAGCCGGTCGAGGCAGCTTGGGAAATGAAGCAGAAAAGATGGCGATTACTTGGAATGATCTGATTTCACAAGCGGAGCAGAAGATATCGGAGTCATCGATGCAACGGCACCAGATTCCTCTAAGAAGAAATATTCCTGACTTTGAGGTCCGCAAGCTCAGGGCATTTCACAGAGCAAGAGCAATTGCAGATGAAGTCTTCCTTTGTCGGGGGGACTCATCAAAAAAGTCTTTGGCGTCCGCAGGATTTGAGCGGTGGGTCGAATCACCTGACGGTCTGGTAGGCGGATATATAGATCATGTAAAAATGACCAAAACGGGCGCTGTCTTAACCGATTACAAAAGCGGAGCTATTCTGGACTTTACTGCTGGAGAGGGCTCAGGTGAGTTAAAGCTGGCGTATCAGGATCAAATGATGCTTTACGCAGCTCTATATCATGGGAAGTTTGGCGTTTGGCCTGTAAGGTTAGAGGTAGTGCCCCTCCAAGGATTGCCTAGCGAGATTGCTTTCGATCCGCAAGAATCAGAAAGCCTGCTCGAAGAAGCAACTAATTTTCTTCAAGCTTCCATGAAGCGCATTGAGGAAGTTGCGAATGGGAAAACAGATATTGAAGGCCTAGCATCTGCAGAAACTGGACATTGCAAATATTGTCTATTCAGACCAGCTTGCCAAACCTATTGGATGGCTAGGCAACTGGATCCACAAAGCAAGTGGCCTTCTGATGTGAGGGGAATTCTCGAAGAGAAAACACAGCTTCGAAATGGGAAAATTTGTATGAGGCTGCTTGAGACAGATTTATCTTCAACGCACTGTCTCACTATTCGCAATATCACAAACACCACAGATCGCCATCCTTTAATAAACCAGCTGCAAGTTGGGGACAAGGTAGAATTTTATGGATTAAGATTTCAATATCATTCACAAGATTATTCCGAAACACAAAACACAGTTATTTATAGAAAAAATGAGGACAATGAAACAGGATATAAGACAGAGAGTTCCATCTAATAATGCAGAGTCCATGGCTATTATAAGTTTCTTCTCCGGTTGCGGAGGATTCGATTCCGGATTTTCATCAGCCGGTTTTTCCATAGAACTCGCTCTAGATGTGGATGCGGTGGCGGTTAGATCCTATAATCATAATCGCGATACAGAAGTATGCAGAGTTGCGGATCTCACAGAGCTTGATGCTGTTGATATTATAAAACTCTACAATGAAAACAGCTACAAAGAACCAGTAGGCGTAATTGGCGGCGCACCTTGTCAGACCTTCTCATGCTCCAATGTTCATTTCAATGGCGATGATGCAAGGCATTTATTGCCAAGGCGTTATGCCTGTCTGCTTAGAGAACTAAATGAAAAATTTAATCTTGATTTTTTTGTGTTTGAAAATGTCAAGGGAATCACCTCGTCAAGGCACAGGGAAGAATACACGACCATAAAGAGACTTTTCTCCCGTGCTGGATTCAAACTTTTTGAGGGAGAGCTAGATGCTGCTGACTTTGGTGTGGCACAGCATCGGCGCCGAGTGTTTATTGTGGGCTTTAACAAAAAGAAATACCCTGGTTTGAAGTTTGAATTCCCAGGACCACAAACGGATATTCCTTTAACCGTCGCCAGTAAGTTGAAAGGGCTTCCTCAGCCAACCCTGTATCGGCCTGGAATACGAAAGGAAGATGTTGCATTTCATCCGAACCACTGGACTATGTATCCAAAATCAAAAAAATTTATGGATGGCTCCCTAACCAATAAACACCGGCATGGGAGATCTTTCCGAATTCTCGATTGGGAAAAGCCTAGCTTCACAGTTGCATATGGCAATCGTGAAATTCATATCCACCCGGACGCGAATAGACGCATTAGTGTTTACGAAGCTATGCAACTCCAAGGATTTCCAAAAACATACGAATTACTTGGTTCTCTAAGTGATCAAATCCGCCAAGTCTCTGATGCTATCCCGCCTCAGCTAGGCGCTGCTCTAGGCAAAGCTGTGTATAATGCTTTGCGCTTGGTTTCTTAAAATACATTCAACTGTTGCCCTTTCAAAGGGTGAGTGATTGGTTACTTGTTAAACCCAAATGGAATGAACGGGTAGTTGAGAGGGCTTCTTCAAAGCCTTCTCGCTCTCCCGCAGCTTTTTAGATATTTGAGTCACAATTCGACTCGGATTTTTTTCGATCTCACATTCCCAGTATTTTAAGACGCGCCAACCCTGGCAACGGAGAGCTCTGCAATTTTTTTTATCACGTTTCATATTGCTTTCAAGCTTTGCTGTCCAGTATGTCTCATTCGTTTTTGGGCGCACCGCTTCGATGCATCCGGGATGCTGATGCCAAAAACAGCCGTGAACAAAGATTACGGTGTGGTATTTCGGTAAAACGATATCAGGTCGACCGGGTAACCCTTTGCATTGAACTCGAAACCGGAATCCCATGCGGTGTAAACTGGATCGAAGTAACATTTCAGGCTTTGTGTGCGCAGAGCGAATACGGCTCATATTCCAGCTTCGTCTCTGTGGTGTCAATAAATCTGCCATTCGTAGCACCTCACAAATTCAAAAAACTCATAAATGACTACTGCTAACATCTTTTTCTCTGAGAGTCCAACAACAGGCTATCCTAACTTAGTTTCCGTTGCACGCCAAAATATAAAGAGCTGCACGGGAGAGTCAATTTAGATTTTGCATTCAATAATCCTTGTTGCTTACCATTTGACCAAGCAAAAAGACCGTTATCGAGGGAACTGGGTATAGATTCAAAAATCGAGTAAACCCCCGAAATCTCCCCGCCCAGGTCGGCCTCTATTGAATTCCGTCCGGCACATCCATGCCGGCACCGGCATTAAGATGTGCTCATCCGGAATACAATGCCGGCCGCCGTGGAATCGAATTCACTTCGGTCTTGACCTCGTGATATCGAGCCAATTGTATCCCGCCCTGGTTTAAGGCACTGCAAGAAAGACATTGGTCTTTTTATTGAGTGATCGCCTTCCTGAAATTGAAAATTGTTTCTGTGTGCTCCAGCCTCGACCTTGTTTCAGAATTTGAGTTCTCTTGTTTGCAGGTAGTCCTTGTATTTTTCATCCACATTTTTTTCGATGCCCCAGAATCGCCCGCTGCCCAGATCAATCTTGATGAATTCGGCGAGCATGATGAGGGTCCACCAAGATAGATTTTCCGCGCGTCTTAACTGAGGCGCTATTTCTGAAACGACCGCCTCCAATTTTTCCAAATCTGCTTTCAGTTCTTTGATGCCTTCCAGCGCGTAAGCCCATTCGATTTTTTGTCGGATGATTTGTGCCACTGAGAGCTTTTTTTGTTCGGCTTCGGATCGGATTTTTTCTTGCAGCTCATCGCTCAGCCGGATGCCAATTGCCTTGTTCATGGGGTACCTCCATTATTGGGACTCGTTTCGTTGTACACATTACGCAACCTGCCGTTGCCCGGTGCGTTAACAGATTTGCCGTTTTTTCGCTTAAAACCATTTCATATCATACCCTTAAGCCGTTAACAGTTTTGTTAACAAAAGGCCTGTAAATTCTGGTGATTCCCCTTTAATTTCAGTATGTATACAGTGTTAACGTTCTTTCAGTATTTTTTGATCGCCTGTATACATCAGCCCTCATTTTTCGTTTTAACCCACTGTTCTCACTTAGATTTCAACGTATACATCCTTGTCTTTTCACGATTACGGCAAAACAGCCGAAAGTTGCTCCTTTCAGCCCAGAGGCGTGCTAGCTCCCAAGAGAAAATTCATCTCGTTTCATATCGCCTTGTCGATCTGTTTCAGCTCCGTTTTTCATGTTGTCCGGATGCCGTTTTCCGATTCCGTTCGCTCATGTTTTTATATCGCGTTCAGCCTGGCGCATCTCACATGTGTGCCCCGTTCACCTGCTTCGGATATGAAGTTCCCGGTTGCGTCGGCCAGCCTTTTTTCTCCGCCTGAAAAAAGTTGGACTCGGTTCTTGGGCAGTCTGATAAGTCCATCTCAACAAGGGCTCCTACTTATATAATGTTTGCCATGCAAGGTGTTTTTGGGGGTATTTGGAAAAATATTTTCAACTTTTTTTCATTTTTTTCGTCAAAACACCCTGCATGACAAACATTATATATTAGGGGGGCTTTTTTCTAGGAATCTCCATGCTGCGACCATATCACGCCGACAAAATGAAGACGGGTGCTGGATATCCACTCCTGCAAACCTAAAAAGTTTAAAAAAACAACTCTTCCAAGTGCCCGAATCAATGCCGGTTCATTGAACCCACATCATTTTTTTCAACTTTTTTTCGCTTTTTTCGTCAAAACACCTTGCATGGCAAACATTATACATATAGAGGGCTTTTTTTCGCTGAGACGGCAAGTGTCTCACTGAGGTGCCGGAACCCGACCGACCTGCCTGCCGCTCATGGACATTCGGGATCTGATGGGAGGAACAGGGATATTGCGCTGGTTCAGAATGTATTGCGAGATTCTCGATGATCCGAAAGTTGCACGGATGACGGACAGCCAATTCAGGATCTTCACCTATCTGCTGGCTGTTGCCTCCGAATGCGACAGGGAGGGGTGTATCCAAATCACGGTTAAAGACCTGGCCTGGCGCATGCGCTGCCCTGAGGACAAGCTCTCTGATGCGCTGGAGCATCTCTGTAAGGCTGGCATCGTTGTCAAGCAAGAGAATGGATTTCAAATCGTCAACTGGCAAAAGCGGCAGTTCAGAAGCGACAACGTAACCGGCAGAACGAAACGTTTCAGGGAACGTTCGGGCGAACGTTCTTCGGAACCCCCTATGGAACGTTTACGGGAACGGCACCAGAGCAGAGCAGATACAGAAGCAGATACAGAACAGAGCAGAGGCGACCGCCCTGTTGATAACTCGGCTGAAGAAGCCGGTTTAAAAGACCCAGACAAGAACGGCGCCAAGGAAGTGAAAGCCCTTTTGGAGAAGATCGTCACCCTGATGCCTGAGACCTGGTTCTTCCAGGAGGTCACTCTCTTCACTCAGCGCAGCATTCCTCGCATTAATCGTGGCGAGATCCACCAGGAAGCTCTTCTGCATGCACTCAGACGCCTCGCTGAAGAACTGGGCAATGGAGAAACTATCCTGCGTCCCAAGGCCTTTCTCAAGAAGATCATGGAGACGGAAAACGGGCATTACCAGGAACAGGAGGAACAGCTCAAGAAAGAGCGGCTTCAGCCCTCCAGAGAAGAAGCTATCACGGCATTACAGCGGATCGGGGGTGTTCTCAAAGCTAGTGAAACAGAGTCCCCCGGATGAATGAAAACGCTGCAACTGAATGCTGTCATGGCATAGACGAGAGGTAGTTATGAGGAAATACATTGCCCACCTTGTCCAGGGTGCAAACGGGCCGCTGTCCTGCGAATGCACGGACACCATTACTTGCGGGAACTGCGTTCAAGTCAATCTCATGTTGATGGCGAAACGATTCAAGGCGGAGGATGAGACTGTGAAGGCTTTCATTCGCGATGTGAGAGATAACGGCATCCGCAAGACAGCGCGGCAGATGGGAATTGAAGAGAGAAGCTTGCGGCGCTGGATTCAGGGGAGAAATGTCCCTGCCTCTGTAATCGAGAAATTCATGGCACTGCGGCAGGGATGATCTACCCTACGTAAAGGCTAGTTTTGACCGCAAATTCATATTGGAATCATTCAGGATTTAGTGGGCGTTTTTTCAGGGTTGAGAGTTTTTAGAAAATAACGAGTGTTCAGAACGTTTCAATATGGTTTCCGATGAAGCAAAAGAGCTTACGGTAGATTGCTATGAAACAGGAATCTCAATCACAGCGTGACTTGCAGAAGGCCAAGGACATTACAAAACCAATGAAAGGCGCATTGACTGAAACATTGGGTAAGCGCTTGACGGCACAGGATGTGGCTGAATATCTGGGTGTTGACGCTGAAACGGTAAGGCGCTATTATCCGATCCTTGGCGGAATAAGGCTTGGACGCCTTATCTTGTTCTTTGAAAACTTGATTATCCAAGCGATAAAGGAGAACAGCCATGCCTTACAAGAGGAAGAGAAAGAAGAAAGTGGAGTGGATAGCCGATGTGATGTGCCGGGGCAAGAGGTACTACAAGATTTTCGGTACCAAAGCCAAAGCGCTCGCATGGGAAGCCGATATAAGAGAAAATCCCGAAGAAAACTTGAAGACCCCTTCGGAATCCTTGACGCTGATTGAATGGGCGACGAAGTACCTCGAATACTCCAAGGTCAAATTTTCAAAAAAAACATTTGATGCAAAGAGAGTCGCCTTCAGGGGCTTATTAAAGCAGGTTGACCCATCAATGCCAGTTGAAGCGTTAAAGCCCGTTCAGGTCCTGAATTACTTAAAGGCACAAGCTATAAAGCGTTCCGGCTATGCAGCCAATAAGGACAGGGAGAACCTGCTGGCTGCATGGAATTGGGGGATCAAATATTTGGACTTGCCCTCACCAAACCCGTGCTTGACGGAACGTTTCCCGGAAGAGAGGCAGACCCGCTACATCCCACCGGAAGATGATTTTTGGAAAGTGTACGAGTCCTTGCAAGGGCAAGACAGGGTGATGATTCTGGCTTATCTTCACCTGGCGGCCAGACGATCAGAACTCTTCAGGCTTCGATGGGAGGACATTGATTTTGCCGGTCAACGCGTACGGCTCGGCACGAGAAAGAGGCTCGGAGGCAGTCTGGAGTACGATTGGCTGCCCATGACGGACGAGCTATTCAATGCGATCGTCCTTCACCGTCAGGAGGCCAAAACAGAGTGGGTGTTCCCTAATCCGGATAGAGGAACGCCTTTTATTGCACGTCAGCGGTATTTGAAGAAGGCGTGTGACAGGGCAGGCGTGAAGCCTTTCGGATTGCACGCCATCAGGCATTTGACAGCCAGCATCCTGGCTCAGGCAGATGTCCCGATGGTGACGATTCAGAGGATTCTCCGGCACAAGCAATTGACTACAACAGAGAGATACATCCGAGGTCTAGAGCCCGTCCGTCCTGCACTTGAAGTTCTGTCCAACAGAAATTCACGACCAAAATTCACGACCATTCTTCAGATGCCGGAAAATAAAAAATCTGAGGCTGTCTAAGACCTCAGATTCTTTAGCAAGTATTTGGCGTCCCCACGGGGATTCGAACCCCGGCTGCCGCCGTGAAAGGGCGGTGTCCTAGGCCTCTAGACGATAGGGACGCACGTTATGAATACGATAGTTAAGGAAGGAGCGCTTTATATCCGGTTATTCGGCCAGTGTCAATAAAAAAGATCTATCATTAAATATTGTATGATCTTAAAGAGATAAGTACCGATCTCGTTGATTCGCAAAGAGATCAATCGAGAACGACAGGTTCCCTAAGGATCAGGTCTCTTGCCCTGGATGCAAGGGCGGCAACTTTCGGATGGCTTTCCTTAAGGGCAGCTATCTGACGCAGATTGTCCGCTGTTCTTGAGATAAGCATCACCATATCCCCTTCGGCCATTCCGATTTTTTCAATGATTTCGTTCCAATCCATTCCCCGTGACCAGAAATACAGGGCCGCAGCCGTCCAGAGGTGAAAATAATTAACATTGAATCCTGAAAGTTCCAGCCTTTCAAAAAGAGGAAGGAGTGTGTTTACGATCTTATCGTAGGCAGACTTTAACCTTTTTGGAATTCTCTTTTTATCGAGAACAATATTCTGATCACCATCATAAACGAAAAGGGCTGTGACTGCCGCAAGCAGGGCCTCGTCGTTTTCCGGAAATGCATCTTTCCTTAAGCACTCCGCAATTAAAAGCGGCTGGTCTAGCCTAAGCTGGGAAGTCCAGATTCCGTCTTCAGTCAATCTCTGATGTTCATCTACAAAGCCTTCCGATTTCAGGAAATCCAGGTGTCTTTGGAAATCCTTCCAGAGTCTCACGCCCGCTTTTGAAACCCCATTACCTGTCTTTTTCGCCTGCCAGGCAGCCAGTGATCTCTCAAAAATGGTTCTAATCTCTTCCGGATGATGAGAAAGGAGCAAATTCAGAACCATTGAGAAATCATTTTTGATCTGACTTGTAATTTCTTCCGGACCCGACCGTAGAAGATGGGCTACATGCTTCAAATCCATAAAGCGTCCGGGTATTGCCAGCATAAATCCGATTTTATCCAGGCCGCGCCTTCCTGATCGGCCGGTCATCTGGTGAAATTCAGTTGCGGTGAGAGGAAGAAAGTCATGACCGTTGAACTGATCGGAATTAAACAACACAATCGTTCTGGCCGGGAAATTAACACCTGCTGCTACCGTGGAGGTTGCGAAAATGGCATCCAGTCGGCCTCTTTTCATAGTCGATTCTACGAGAAACTTCCAGGCAGGAAGCTGTCCTCCATGATGCGCGGCGACACGTCCGGAATAGAGATACGGGAGCTGTTTATGCGTTTTCAGATAGGGGAACCTGTCCAGCAATTCCTGCATTTCGTAATCAAAGGTGAGTTCTTCCAGATCATTGCCTTTCCCGCATTGCTTTATTGCTGAGTCACAATCGGAACGCGATTTCAGAAAGAAGATCGCAGGAAGCAAATCGAAGGTCCGCAGTATTTCAATGATCTGCCCATAATCCGGCTGATGATTCCGCCGGGTACGGTTTCCGTCATTCTTCATGAAACCCTCGATCTTTCCATAAAGGCGATCCTTGGAAAGATAGGGCATGATTCTTCCGGAAGGATGCAGAAATAGAGGATAGAGGGGCACCGGGCGGCTTTCCTCTCGAATGACCCTGCATTCCTTGCTGCGTATAGAACTCAGCCAGGCAGCTATCTCGTCGCTGTTTCCTATGGTGGCGGAAAGAAGAAGCAGGTTGATCCGAGGCGGAAGATAGATCATGATTTCTTCCCAGACCACTCCCCGGTCTTCATCTCCAAGGAAATGTGCTTCATCGAGGATAATCAGGTCGCAATTGAGGTTTTCCCCCTTGTGCATGGCATCATAGAGCTGATTTCTCAAGATCTCTGTTGTGCCGACAATGATAGGGGCCTCTGCATTTTCCTTGGTATCGCCTGTCAGGATTCCAACATTGTTGCTCTTGAAGGCTGTTCCGAACTCGACCCATTTGGCATTGGTTAGCGCTTTTAACGGAGATGCATACCAGCATCGCCCTCCTTTTTCAAAAACGGTTCGGATGGCCTGCTCGGCAATCCAGGTCTTTCCCGAACCGGTCGGCGCAGTGACGAGGCAATCCGTATTCAGGATGGTTTCCAGCGCTTCCATCTGAAAGGGATCGGGTTCGAAAAAAGAGGCCGTTTCCGGTCTTCCTATTCTGGAAAAAACGCCGTTCAGAACCGGCTCTGCCTGGGGTTTTGGTTTTTCGTGATGTTTTTTCCCCGGTTTTGAGTGGAATCTTTTGCGGAATTTCTTTTTGAAGCCCTTGTTTTCGTAAGATTGAAAGGATTTTTCTGTTTTGGTTTGTTTGGATGTCTGCAACATATTAGGTCGAGACTATACCATATCCGATTTAATGCGTAAAGGATTTAATAATAATTCCAAGTTGTTCCCGTCTGTACCCTCTCAGCGGCATGGATACAGGATTGGGCTTCAATCAAGCCGTTTATGGAATCTCTTGACGGCTCCTGCAAATACAACAATTCCCATGATGGTCAGTAATAGATACTGGGGCCAGAGTACATTCAGGCCTACGCCTTTCAAAAAGATTCCCCGAATAATGATCAGAAAGTACATGAGCGGGTTAAGGTAAGTAATCCACTGAATGAGAAGGGGCATATTGATAATAGGAAATACGAAGCCGCTGAACATGAAAAAGGGCAAAGCAAAGAAAAAGGTTGTCATCATGGCCTGTTGCTGGGTATGGGAGATGGTCGATATGAAAAGTCCGATTCCCATTGTGCTTAATAGGAAAAGGCAGGATGCCAACGTCAGAAGCAAAATACTTCCATTCAGAGGTACATCGAACCAGTAAATTGCGAATATTGTGATTGCAGCCATCTGCACCATGGATATGATCGTATAAGGAATGGTTTTTCCCAATATCAGATCGGCCGGTTTCATAGGGGTTACGATCAACTGTTCCATGGTTCCCGACTCACGCTCCTTGATGATGGCCATGGAAGTGAAGAGAAGTGAGATAAGCATGATCATAAAAGCGACAATTCCCGGTACATAAAAGTTTTTACTGTCCAGGTTGGGATTAAACCAAGTTCTGATGCGCCCATCGATTTTCCCATAATCCAATTTTTCCGGCCGCATTTCCATGAGTAACTCCGTATTGAGCTTTTCGATTATCTGAACAGCATAGGAAATCCTAACCGCAGCCATGTTGCTTAAAGAGCCGTCTGCGATGATCTGAAGCGCCGCTGTCTGACCGCTCCTGATCTTTTGACTGAAATCAGGGGGAACCTTGACTGCCAGATCGATTTCGCCTCTGATAAGCAGCTGTTCCAGATCCTGCTGCATCAGCGCGATTTTTTTAATTTTAAATGTGGTATTTGCATTGAAGCCGTCGAAGAGCATCCTGCTCTCGCGCGTATGGGCCTGATCAAGAAAACCGACGCGCACATCCCGGACATCCGTGGTTACAACGTATCCGAAGATGAGCAATTGTAGAACAGGCATGATGACCAGAATGGGCCGGACCTTTTTATCCCTGAAGAGTTGAATGAATTCCTTACGGACCAGTTCACGGATTCGGAGCCAATTGGGCATCACATACCGCCTTTCTTGAGTAGCAGAGCCGTCAAGGTGCTCAGGGATATAAACATCAGGAATAAAGCCATAAAGCTGGGCCAAAGGTATTCGAGGCCGATCCCTTGCAGAAACAATCCTTTCAGGATTTTAATATAATATGTAGCAGGGATTACATAGCTGATCGCCTGCAGGGCCTTCGGCATGTTTTGAACGGGAAAAACAAAATTCGACAGGAGCAAAGAGGGTAGATACGTAACGAGGATGGCCGTCTGATTGGAAACGAGCTGTGATTTGGTGGCTATGGAAATCATCAATCCCAGGCTGAGTGCAACCAGGAGGTAGAGAGAAGATGCCAGAACCATCAGCCAATAACTCGACTTGATAATAATTCCGAAGAGAACCTGGCCCATCAGAACTGAGATCAGAACATCCGTAAGACCGATGATGAAATAAGGAATGGCTTTGCCCAGAAGCAATTCCGTTCCCTTGATCGGAAGAGACAAAAGGGTTTCCATGGTTCCATTCTCGTATTCACGTGCAATGACCAGAGAGGTCAATATTGCGCCGACGATCATAATGATTACGGCTATGACTCCGGGCACAATGAAATTTCTGCTTTCCAGATCCTCATTAAACCAGACCCGGATCCGCCCCTCCACAGGGGGCTTTATCCGTTCGATTCCCATCCTGTCCAGGAATTGCTGTAGACTTTTGCGGTTATAGGTTTCTATAAACCCTCTCATATAACTTTGAGAAATACCCGCAAAGTTCGGGTCGCTTCCGTCAAAAAGGACCTGAATCGGCGCATCCCGGTCTGCATGAAGGTCCTGCGACCAGCGAGGGGGAATGATAATGACCATGACCGCCTTTCCGTGGTCAAGATATTCGGTTACCTCCCTGTCACTGTGCAGGTGCGCGACAATTTCGAAGTAGGCGGAAGAATCCAGCTCGCGTATCAGATCCCGGCTGAATTCTGTCTGATCATAGTTGAGCACTGCGGTCCGGATATCGTTCACATCCAGGCTAAGGGCGTAGCCGAAAAGAAGTAAAAGCAATGCCGGAATAATAAACGCAAGGCACAGGCTTCTGTAATCGCGAATCAGGTGAAGATACTCTTTCCGGGTGATTGCTTTGAGATTGCCCAGTTTCATTTCAATTACGGATCCTTCCGGGTACTGTGATTACGCGAGGACAGGATTTTCATAATTGCTGATCATTCAATTTGGACATGATCCTGATAAAAACATCATTCAAACCTGCGTCGGGGCGATCCGGAAAGGTCTCATGGATAATCTCATCCGGCTTTCCCATTAAAACGATCTTCCCTTCATTGATCAGAACGATTCTATCGCAATGATAAGCCTCATCCATATAGTGGGTTGTAACGAAAACGGTTACTCCGTTTGCTGCAAGGTGATGAATAAATTCCCAGAAGTGACGACGCGTAATCGGGTCTACTCCCGAAGTCGGCTCATCGAGGAAAAGCAGTTCAGGGCGGTGCAATAGCGCGCAACCGAGGGCAAGCCGCTGGCGCCAGCCGGGAGGTAGTTCCCGGGTTAATCTATTGCGACACTCCTGAAGGCGAGTCAGTTCGAGAATCGATTCAATCCGATCCCGCCATTCCTTATAGGGGACATTGTAAATACCCAAATAAAATCGGAGATTCTCAAAAGGTGTCAGATCCTCATAAAGAGAGAATTTCTGGGACATGTACCCGATCATACCCTTAATGGTTTCAGACTCTGTGAAAATATCGCGTCCGGCGACTTGCCCGGATCCGGATGTCGGAGCCAGGATTCCGCAGAGCATGCGGATGGTCGTCGATTTGCCGGAACCGTTCGGTCCCAGAAACCCGAATATCTCGCCGCGCCTTACACGAAAGGATATCTGATCCACTGCCGTAAAGGATCCGAATTTTTTGACAAGATCCTGGACAATTACGATGTCAGATGTTGAATCGATCATGGGTGAGTTCTTTATCGACCTCCTGAATCCGTTGGATGATCGCTTCCTCCAGGCTCGTGTAATTCAGTCGGATTTCTGAGGGCGCTCCTTCAACCAGAATACGGGAGCGATGCATCAAGGCAAGGCGATCGCATTTGTCACCCTCGTCCAGGTAGGCTGTGGAGATCAGAATGGAAATGCCTGCCCGTTTCATCTCCAACAGCATCTCCCAAAATTCCTGCCTGGATACCGGATCAACGCCGTTTGTGGGTTCATCCAGAATCAGCAGGCGAGGCTGATGGACGAGGACGCAGGCCAGCGCAAGTTTCTGTTTCATGCCGCCGGAGAGGTTTCCCGCAAGCCGATCCTGGTAGGGCATCAGGTTTGAAAATCCGAGATACCGCGCTTGACGCTTTCGGCGCTCGTCTCCGCTGATTCCAAATATGTCCATAAAAAAATCCAGATTTTCCATGACGGTGAGGTCCTGATAAAGACCGAATCGCTGCGGCATATATCCGATCATCGGTTTCACCGCATTTTTGTGAGTGACTACATCCAGACCGCTGATCAGAATTTTCCCTGAACCCGGCCTGATCATGGTGGCGGCCATTCGAAGAAATGTGGATTTCCCCGCTCCATCCGATCCGACCAATCCGAAAATCGTCCCCTGCAAAACCTTGAGGGAGACGTTATCGACTGCTTGAAATTTTCCATACCACGCTGATACATTTTCCGCTTGCAGGACCGGCAATTCGGAAAACTCGGCAACGGGTCGATCAGGATGCACGGAGTTCTCAGTATAGCCAGGCATCAGCGGGCATCCCTGATTTCAATTCGTGATTAGGATTGGGTATGCTTACTTTGACGAGATAGACGAGTTTTACCCTCTCTTTATGGGTCTGGATGATTTTGGGTGTGAATTCCCCTTCGGGAGAAATGAAAGATACCTTTCCCGTATAGACCTTATCAGGAAAGGTATCCGTTCTGACTTCTACTTTCTGAGCGGGTTTGATTTTGCCGAGCTCCGTCTCACCCACAAATATCTTCAGGTCGACAGTTGAAAGATCGGAGAGGGTGAATGCCTGCCGAGTCGGTGTGATCACTTCACCGGGCTCTATGCTTCGAACGGTTATGATCCCCTGGTACGGTGCCGTCAGTGTGCTGTATTTTAAATGGAGGGATGCCTGATCAACAGCGGCCTTAGCTGCTCTGATCTGGGCTCGTCCGGCCTCGACTTCTTTTTCTAAAGAACGAATCTTACTCAGGTTGCTTTTTGCCTGTCTCAGTGTAGCTTCGGCTTCCGCATTTCCTGCAAAGGCCGTATCGTATCTGAGCGTCATCCTCTCATTCTCTTTGGCCGATATGACCCCTTTCCGGAAGAGTTGTCCGTATCGGTCCCTATCCCTGGCGGCATCTTCGAGGGTGGCGGAAGCGGCTTTCAATCCTGCCTCGGCCTTGGCGACATCTGCCGGCAACGTTTTCCTCAAGACAGATAAATTGCTCTGCAGCTGCTCAACTTGTTGAGTAGCCCGTTCAAATTCAGCATTAGCGATTTCCAATCGGGCCTTGTATTCATCTGAATCCAGTTCCGCCAGGACCTGGCCTTTTTCAATTGCCTGCCCTTCCCTGACATGGACTGCGGATACTTTCCCGCTTACCTGAAAGGCCAGTTCCGAATTTGTGGACTCGATAGTTCCGGAATAGAACAATCCCGTTTGATTTTCTTGCCTTTGTCCGAAATAGATGACGATACAAGCTATTATTAGAAAAAGTATGAAAACAGCCGCAATGATCTTTTTTTTCAAGATGTCCTCCGCTACCGCATTCAGTTCAGCTTGCCTCGCTACGATTCAAATTACCGGTGATGAATATCTGTTTTTTTAGCAGAAAACCTTATAATATGAAATAGAAGATAAATGATGATAATGAGGTGAAGCACGATCCCCCATTTCAAGGAGCAATGATGCAGAAGGAAAAGATTTTTGAAGCGATTAAAAGAAGAGTGGAGCAGGAAAACTTTGCCAGGAAACTCGATTTGGAGTTGCTCAAAATCGGCACGGGTTTTTCAATTGTGAAGATGAAATTTACATCTGAGATAGAAAATATCTTTGGAATGGCGCATGGCGGGGCCATCGTTTCTCTGATTGATGAGGCTTTTGAGATTGCGTCCAATTCTCATGGCACAATGGCTGTGGCTCTCGGCGTCAACGTGCAATTTATCCGGGCTGCTTCAAGCGGGGATGAACTTTATGCAGAGGCAAAAGAAGTGAGTTCTTCATCGAGAATCGCCCATTATGATATTAGAGTTACCAATCAGAATGAGAATCTGATCGCTACCTGTAAGGCGACAGCCTATCGGAAAAGTGAAAGGCTTCCTTTTTTAATACGAGAGCAGTAGTATCCGGCAATTCTATTCAAGTAGTTCATGCCCGATTTTTTTCAAGAGATCCAGCGTGTGGATCGACATGTCCAGCGATTTGATTTCACTCAGGGTAAACCAGCCTGCAGCGCCGGCGTCATCAGCGGAACTGATCTCTCCGGAAACATATTCGGCCCTTAGATCGACGATCACATAATGATAGAGAACTCTTCCCTGCTGGTCCCTCTGAATGACATCAAAGGTATATTCGGGGTTGCCGGGTTTAATGGTAATCCCGGTTTCTTCCCTGGTCTCGCGTTTGGCTGCTTCTGCAAGCGTTTCTCCAAGTTCTATCATACCTCCGGGAACTGCCCAATGACCCCGACCGGGAAGTCTTTTTCGCTTTACGAGAAGAATTCTGCCATTTTTTATTACAATGGCGCCGACGCCCGCGAAAGGACGATCGGGGTATTCGCGCTGTGGCATGATTTCACCTCGATTTGCTCAGGCGATCACGCAGGATTTGATTCCTTAATCCTGAATTCGAAATACCTTTCATCCATTGAATTCTGATGTGAATTGTATGTCCTTTCCCTAAAGTCGACGTGGTTCTCACGGTCGATCAACACAACCATTGATGACCTTGTTCCGTAGATATTGCTGGAAATAAAAATGGTAGACAGGAGCCTTTCGCATTGGATCCCTATGCCTGTATCAGGGAGCTGACTATCATCCGGCTGAATCCGATCGGAAAGAAGAGAAAATACATTTTCCGGGTTTATTTTGGTTCCGGTTTTCAATAATTCGGAAAGCGCCTTTTTCCCCCGTTTTACCTTGGGCCAGGGGGTATCCAGCAGATGGTTGCTGATTCCGTACAGTCCTGGACTCAATTTTTTTAGAGTTCGGGTAAAGCTTGAAAAATAATAAATTCCGCTTGGATTTCCCATTAATAAATTGAATCCGTTATAGCTGTCGAGAACCTTTCCCAGAGATTCAACATATTGGCGGGGGGATCGGTCCTTCATCAAAAAACGATTGACAAGCAAGCCCCGGGACAACGCATTGATTTTGAAATTTGCCGGATCGCGAAAATTGGTTACGGCCGCCCATTGCCCCTTTTTGGTTAAACCGAGCCAGGTTCCTCCCGCCTTGTTATCCTTTCCGGCCAGCAGGTCGGGATGCTCTGTCCAGAATGAAGCGGGTTCGGTTGACCTGTCGTAGTATTCGTCCCGGTTTGCGGCGATAACAAGCCGATAAATCGGATGCATCTCGTAGGAAAAAAGAATAAGGCACATAGGTTGTTCTGTTCCTATTAATGAAATATAGCTCCTCCTCCGATTCCGAAATGATCCGGAAATCTTGAGGTGTCGTCAAAGAGGTGATAGGTATCCTGCGGCGGCGTATCAATTCCTATCTCTCTTTCATTGCCGTATCTGACACGGGACACTGCAGCGGCTTCCAAAACGGAATACCAGATGCCTACTTTTTGTCCCTGACGATCCAATATGTAAAATCCGTGCAGAGGTTGTCTGGATTCGAGACCCTTGATCTGCATGGAATCCACCCAGTCCTTCAATTTAGCCTGCGTCAGGTCTATTCTTTTCCATAGCTTGTTCGTAAGCACGTAATTTTTATCAAGGCCCAGAATAGCATTAGGATAAGCATCGGAACCGCTATAATAGTAATTATACCCTGGTCTGATCCTATATTCTCCGAACTCGTCGGAAACATCCTGGCTCGCAACAAGAGCGCCGTTTCCATAAGCCGTTGCACCCACGCCCGCCCCGATTCCTGTACATGCACTCACCAGGGTTAGTAAGGATAACACTGCCAGTATTCCTCCGGAGAAGTACCCCTTCATGTCCATCCTCCTTTTATTTTTTGCTTCAGAATGGTTACATGATCTAAAGACCGGATTTGACTCGGAGGAGGATTTTCTCCATAACCTCGCCAGCCGAGCCATTTGCAATTATATCTGCCTCAGAATCCAGATTGGTACATGTATTATTGATGATGACGAGCGTGGCGCCGCTCTCCTTGGCATAAATAGGCATTAGGGCGGCAGGATATACGACCAGAGAGGAGCCGATCACGATGAACAGGTCGCTGGTTCTCGACCAGCGGACCGATTCCTCCAATGCTTGTTTCGGCAGAGCCTCTCCGAAAAAAACGACATCGGGTTTAATTAAGCCGGAGCAGATGGAGCAGGGAGGGACTTTGCCGCCGGAACGAAATTCATCCAGCAAGGAATAAATACTGAATCGTTCTCCACAATCCATGCACCTTGCCCAGCTCATGGTTCCATGCAGTTCGATAACCTTCTCGGGAGGAGCACCCGCCTTCTGATGAAGGTTATCAATGTTCTGCGTAATGATACGTTGCAACTTCCCCAATCTATCAAGTTCAGCCAGAGCTAAATGTGCACGGTTTGGCTCCGCATTTATCAAAAGGCCATTTTCGATCAGAAGATTCCATTGCTTGGACCGGCTTTTGGGATCGTTGATATATTTTTCAAGGGTAAAATCTTCAGGATCGAATTTTGTCCAGATTCCTCCGGGACTTCTGAAATCCGGTATGCCCGATTCAGTACTGACCCCAGCACCTGTAAAGAAAACCACCCTTTCCGAATGGATAATCATATCCGCGATTGCGTTTATTTTTGAATTTATCATCGTGTCCTTTCGGCATACATGCCAGTCGTTTCTCTTCAATGATTGGTCAAAATTTTTTTCTGTTGAGAAATTTTATCATAAATATCGTGGTTTTCAAATTCCTATAAGATTGGCGATTCCACAGGTCAAACCAAGGTGTACCGGATTGGAATCAGACGATTCATCTTATTTTCTTATTTTATTTTTTGTATATTGATCTAAGCTTTCCATAATCCTTTCGGTTTCCCGGCAGAAAGGAAGACATCCTTATTCCGGCCAATTTGACATGAAAGGGAAGCGGATGAAGCGAGTGCTGATTTTGGCTTTCTTCTCTCTTATCTCGATACTGACGATACCTCTGGAAAGTCGGGCCGAAATAGCCGATCGAGTCTTACTATATAATGGTGATCACTTTTCCGGCGAGATCGTCCGAATGGAAGATGGTCTGCTGACGATCCGTATTGCTTATGTTCCCACAGAGACGGTTCAGATCCGATGGCAGGATGTTTCATGCATTAATTCCGACAGAAAGCTCTCTTTTGTTCTCGGTGAAGATACCGTAACCGGTTCAGCCGAATGTGCCGAAGTGGGCCGAATCAGAATTATCAACGAAAAACTCGGTACATTGAATACGCTGGCGTTAATGGATCTGCGCGCAATCAATCCCTCCATCTATAGTGGGATTTTAAATTTCGGCGGAACTTTGGCGAGTGGCAATACAAATACAAAGGGAGCTAATTTATCGACCCGTTTTCAAGTCAGGACCAGGCGCCACCGCTTTACGGTGGAAGGTAAATTCAATTATGCAGAAAGCGAGGGAACAACTACTGCCAGGAACTCAACGGGGAGCATCAAATACGATAATTTTTCGACTGAAAAAATCTATACCTACGCCCAGAGTCTGGTCGAACGAGACGACTTTCAAAACCTTAATTTACGCAGCACTCAGGGCCTGGGATTGGGATACCAATTTTACGATCAGAGAAATAAGAATCTCTTTGCTGAAGCGGGCATTTCTTTTCTAAATGAAGATTACATTGCCAAAGATGATAGGCAGTCTGCATCGGGGCGTTGGTCTGTAGGATTGAATTATGATGTCATTCCCGATAAAATCAAACTGTTCCATTTTCAGGAGGGCTATTACACGCCGGATTCAGATGCCTGGTATCTCCGAACGGAACAAGGATTCAGAATGCCCCTGATCGGCAACATATCCGTCAATCTGGAAGTGGACTGGCGTTTCAACAGCAAGCCTGATCCGGATAAAAGAAAAACAGACATTTACATAATCCTGGGGTTAACGTATCAATATGCATATTGGTAAGATGGTGCTTCAGGTTCCACAAAAGATCGGATTGATCCTGTGCGGTCGTGAGTTTTCGGACAGTAAAGTTCTGAGAGTGAATCCATTATCTTAACTGTACCCAAAATGTACTGATTGGAGGAGGAATCATGGCTATTTTCGATATTACCGAAGTGTTCCTGTTTGCGGTCAGGATCGAGGAAAATGGGGAAAGATTTTATAGGCATGCGGCTGCAATCGCGGAGGATGAAGCGGCACGCTATCTATTTAACTATCTTGCCGATGAGGAAGTTACGCATATGGACACGTTTAAACACATTGCCGCCGGATTGGATATCCTTCAAGCGAATAGTCCGGAACAGGCCGAAACGTATCCGGGTGAATATGTGGCTTATCTGCGAAACTACATCGATAATAAGGTGGTTTTCAGTAAGGATTTGCAAGCGCAAATTTCACCTATTACGAACACGTTGGCTGCGCTTCGTTTCGCCATAGATCGTGAAACAGACTCCATCCTTTACTATTCTGAAATCAAGAATCTGGTTCCTAAGAGCGAGCAATCCCTGGTAAACAAAATAATTGAACAGGAACGGAAACATTTCACGAAGCTTACGGAGTTCAAGGAGGATTGGGAGAGAAACATCAAAAGCTGAAGCTCGCTTACTGCGATCTGATTGGTGTTTTGTTGGGAACCCAGCGTGCAGCTGATACAGCTATTCTTGTCCAGTTTATTATGGCTGTGGGGCAGGTTGGACGATATCCCCTTCTATGCATTCAAATACAATGATCCTGGTCCACTTTTTTTCTCCGGAAAGGCGGTTTCCTTCCACGAGAATTTTGTGTTTCTTCGCATTGCAGAATTTGTCCATTACCTTATCAGCTTCTACGCCAGCGGCTTCAACCAATTCTTCTCTTTCCAATTTTAGAATGGCCCTACTTTCATTGATGGGATCAAGAGAGATGTTGGAGGACAGAATCTGAGGTGGATTGGCTGTCTTGTTTGCCGTTACGCATCCCGCAACTGTTGATATCAACAAGAGAAGAAATATCCTCTTCATCTCTATTCCTCCTTATCGGAAAAGATCAATTTCGGAAACCGCAAAATAAATTGAGATTAGACAATGCATCAGAATGATAGGGATTACTGTTTCAAATTATATTTTTTTAATTTGTACCTCAACATTCTTTCGCTGATACCAAGCGATTCGGCCGCTCTGGTCTGATGAAATCCAACCTGTTCCATTGCGTCCCGGATCATTTTCAGTTCGAGTGCCTCGATCGCCCCCCGAAGGGATCCTTGTCCGAAATCATTCTCTTGTGAAATGACACGATTTCTAAACGGCAGGTCATCCACGGTAATGACGGACTCTCTCGAAATGACAACAGCTCTTTCAATGATATTCTCCAGTTCGCGGACGTTCCCCGGGTAATCATACTTAATCAGGAGATCCTGGGCCTCCCGGCTTACTTCTTTTTTTTCTTTTCCGTTTTCATCCGTATAGCGCCTGAGAAAGAAATGGATAAGGGGTACGATATCCTCTTTCCTTTCCCTGAGGGGGGGAATGCTCATCAGGACAACATTCAATCGATAAAAGAGATCTTCCCGGAAAGAGCCGTCCTTTACTTCCGCATCCAAGTCCTTATTGGTTGCACTGAGAATGCGTACATCCGATTGAATATATTGATTTCCTCCCAGACGCTGAAATTCCCGCTCTTGTAAAAAACGAAGTAGCTTAACCTGAACGGTTGAAGATAGCTCTCCGACTTCGTCGAGAAACAGCGTTCCTCCATCCGCCTCCTCGAATCTTCCGATTCGTCTCCTGGAGGCTCCTGTGAAAGCCCCTTTCTCATGTCCAAAGAGTTCGCTTTCGAGCAAATTTTCGTGAAGGGCGCCGCAATTCACCGCAATCATCGGTTTTTCGGAGCGGGGGCTCAGATTGTGAATAAGACGCGCCAGGAGTTCCTTCCCCGTCCCACTTTCACCTTGTATCAGAACCGTTGCACGGCTGGCGGCTACCCTGCCGGCCATGTTTACCAAGGCCTCCATTTTCGGACTTTGGTATACAATCTGATCTGTTGTAACCCCGCGATCTTTCAGATTTCGGCGCAGAATTTCGTTTTCTCGTTTCAGGGTCCGGTTCTCGGAAATTCTGGCAATGTGTATCAGTAGGTCATCCAGCTCGATCGGTTTCGTAATATAATCGGCGGCTCCCGATTTCATTGCGTCTACAGCCGTTTCGATTGTCCCATAGGCAGTCATCATGATCAAATCGATCTCGGGATTGATCTGCTTTATTTCCTTTAGAACTTCCAGACCGGTTTTCCCGGGCATTTTGTAATCAAGTAGCACAAGATCAAAATTGCCTTCTTGAACGCGCGAGATTGCCTCATCTCCGTTGGATGCTGTCAAAACCGTATGCCCTTCGGTTGCAAGAAATTCCTTGAGCATTTCCCGCTGTGATTGGCCGTCTTCTACTATTAAGATATGGATGCTTTTCACTCTTTTTTCCTGAAAAATTCCAAACTCGATGAATCCGGAAGTGAGCGCATCCCTTGCAGCTTGCTGCTGGGTAAGCGAGCGAATCCATCTAAACATTTCCTAAGGATTGAAGACCCTCCATAGTTGGCTTCGGAGAGTCTTCAATCTAATCGATTACTTAAAAGTAAGCAAGAAGAAGCTTCAATCTGCTTGGCTACGTTTTTCGATGCAGATCAAACCCTTTCATGACGGAATGGACCCTTTCCTTTTTTTTAGAGCTGATCGGGAGCCTGATTTCGAAGGTCGACCCCACGCCGATCTGGCTTTTGACCCGTATATCTCCGCGATGGGCGCGTATAATTTCGTGAGAAATGGGAAGGCCCAGACCGAGTCCTTTTTCCTTCGTCGTGTATTCGGGACTGAAAATGCGATCGAGCTCTTCCGGCTTCAGGCCGCAGCCCGTATCTGTAATCTTTATCTCAACACCATCCTGGGCATGCTCTACGCCGATGGTCAAAGAGCCCTTATCCGGAATGGATTCCATGCCGTTTTTTAAAAGGTTCAAAAATGCCTGCTGTAGCTTATCGACATCCATTTGAACGAGTGACGGATGATGGTTCCATTCTTTTTTGATTGTTATGCTTCTTGCTGTGGCTTCCTCCTCTATAAGGCTGATCAATTTTTGTAATACGTCTTCGATCGGATACTCTTTCAATTCCAGCCGATCGGTTCTAGAAAAATTAAGAAACTCCTCTATGATGCCGTTTAAACGCCGTATCTCGTCGCGAATAACACTGGTTAATCCTTTAAACTCCTCACCTTTCCTTTCATTCAACAGGGGAAGGTATTCGCGTTGAAGTCTTTGGCCGGCCATGCTGATTGCGTTTAACGGATTTCGAATCTCATGGGCTACTCCGGCTGCAAGTTGGCCGAGAGATGAAAGTCTTTCCGATTGCTGCAGCCGCTTATTCATTTCTTCTATTCGGATGAAATGCCTATTTTGATTATGAAGCAGAAACCAGATGGAAATAACTCCTATCAGCATAATCGCCATTAGGGAAAAAAACATATTGTTCCGGTTCTCACGTA
>DHHG01000337.1 GCA_002403175.1 Syntrophaceae bacterium UBA4778
TAACCACCCTCACTCAGTTCAAATAAAAGTCCGCAGTCGTAAGCAACAGCTCATGTTATTGAATTGCGATTGAAACATGCGCCTTTTTGACGCATTATTTCTGATTCGTTAAAATACACACATGGACCACAAAACGAGCGCGCTTTATAGATAGTGGGCATCCTACCACCTTTCAATGTGGCATTTAACAATACACTGATCTCAGTTCTCTTGATCTATACATTTCTCCATAATTCTTAATGCATATGGTCCACCTGATATATAATGCTCAGAAACCCCAAAAACCTCATACAACAAAAAACGGAGGTAGACCATGACAACGCAAGAGTCGATAAGGCTGTTTAAAAATTATCTCCAGTCAAACCATAAACAACGGACCATTGATAGTTATGTTTATCTGCTTCGAAGGTTCGAAATGATTTACGCTCAAAGAGCCCTGGATTCCATCGGTCCCGATGAAATCTATACATTTCTGGAAACGCTAACACAGGATCTTGCCAAATCTACACGAAGGCTCCGGTATGCTCAGCTAAAAACCTTTTACAATTTCATTATCGGCCGTTGCTCACTGAACATGAGGAATCCGTGCAACACATCGTTGCGTAGCAAATCCTATCGAGCGCCAAAACAGATGTTGCGCAAGATTCTCGAACGGGAAACGGTTGATGAGATGATCTACAATACGAAAAGACACAGAGACCGGTTGATCTTGGAGCTTCAGGCAAGGTGCGGATTGAGGATTGGCGAATTGCTAAAGATAAAGGTGTCGGATGTCTTAGACAGAACCATTACCCTGCGGGAACCAAAATCCGGTAAAGAAACAGAACTGGCCTATATTCCGGAGAGCGTGTCAAAAAAAGCTGGCAAAATACACCAAGGATAATGCCCTGCAATCTGATGACCGCCCATTCCCCATATGTTATTCAACAGCAAGAGCTCTTATCAGGCGTTTGGGAGAAAAAGTGAATGTCCGTATTTCGCCTCATGATCTCCGGAGATACTCAGCCACCTATGCGAGTAGAAACGGTGTGCCCCTGGAAGTCGTATCAAAAGTTATCTTGAGGCATCAGGATTTGAAAACCACCCAGGTCTATCTCGGCAAGATCAGCGATTCCGAGGCTATCAGATGGATGGACATCCTGCATGGGAAATAGGATTCCCCAATGTTCTATTAGAAGTAATTAGGTCTTTGGGGTTCTCAATAAGGGCCATGAAGCGCCGGAAGAAAATATTCCTACCAGATTTGTGTTGACAAATAATACAAAATAATTATGATATAATTATGATTAGCTTTTCATGGGACACAAGGAAAAATGAGGCCAACAAGAAAAAGCATGGGGTCTCATTCGACGAAGCCAAAACAGTGTTTTATGATGAGAACGCCATCAGGTATTTTGATCCTGACCATTCGGATGATGAAGACAGGTTTTTAATGGTTGGGTTGAGCCATAAGCTCAGAATCCTTATTGTATGCCATTGCTTCAGGGAGGAAGATTCGGTCATAAGGATTATTTCAGCAAGAAAAGCCACCAAGGGCGAAGAAGACAATTATTGGAGAGAAAGGACATGAGAAAAGAATACGATTTCAGTAAAATGAAAGGACAGAAGAATCCTTATATAAAGGAATTAAAGACCCAGGTTACCATTCGTCTCGATAAGGAAACCGTTGAGTATTTCAAAGGATTAGCTAAAAATACTGGCATGTCATATCAGAATCTGATCAACCTATACTTGAGGGACTGTGTAGAAACGAAGAAAGTACCCAGGATACAATGGTCTCACCCCACATAAGTGATTTCACGAAAAAAGGCCATGCTGATAAATCCCTGAAGTTGTAAATAAGTCGCCAGTCTCGACCACCGGAGCAGATCATTGATAACGGGTAGAAAGATGTAACAACCAGGAAGAACTTATTTAATCTTCTATACTTGCGTACATCTTCCTCCACACATCGTAATTACCAATTAAAATGCATGATTTCAATCAGTTATCAATGATGTTATTTCAGTGATAATAATGATATGGATGATGTGTTTTAGAAGGGCTGATGCCAACATAACATCGTTGAAATAATGTGGTACCGCCGGGAGACCAGGCGGTAAATGGAGAAAACAAATATCAACCTACAATATTTGGAGAAACGGGTCTACTCGACTCAAACAAAGCATATTGGCTCTGTTCAGTCTGAAAAATGTCCACTTCCCGTTATTGAAGGCAGAATTCTTCAGGAGGCACTTATGAATGAGTATCGAAGTTTAAGGAACACAGCGGTCATTATATTGTTCTTGATTGCTGTATCTGCAACTCTTTTCGGCTGCGCCTATCACGCGGATCTAACCAATTCCAAACCGGAGCTCCCCGACACCATGATCCTTGATAAACTGCCGTTAAAGGCTGCGTTGTACATCCCTGAATCAACACGAAATTATACACAACCGACCGACGTAAGCCGTGGTTGCCTGGCGATGCATGTCAGAGGAAAATTCGGTCAGCTCTTTGCGGAAACGGTTGAAGGAACGTTAAAGCAGGTATTTGAGGATTTAACTATTGTAAGGCAGCCTGCAGCAGGCGCTTACGATGTTCTGGTGGAAGCCGACATGACGGAATACAGCTATAAAGCAGGATGCATGGGGAATCCCGGTTCATATGGAATTGTAAAGGGTAATATCCTGGTGTTGGATGGAAACGGCCGGGAGATATGGCGAAGCAAAGAGACCTCAAAAAGATCGAGTTTCACCGGCAGTTGGGAGGAATTCGTCCCGGAGTCGATGACATCTTTAGTCGGCACCTGGGCACAGGAATTAACAAGCCAGCCTCAAATCAGGCAATTACAGAAAAAAATACCGTAAAACCAAAATTCTTCAAGGGCCCCTATGAGGTTTGCGTCAAGATTGATTATCATTGCCGTTCTTCTTCCGCTGTTCGGATGTGTGTACGGCAGCATGCCGGAGCGCGAGCGCCTCGCTGCATCGGCCAAATATGAGGAAGCCCGCAAAATTACCGAGGCGCAAATCAAAGAGACGGGCCATGCCAGTTCGGCCAAACTCATAGTGCTGTGCGTGTCCTATGCGGGGCTGAAGCGCTATGACAGGCTTTTTGAATGCTGCGATCGACTAGAGCAGAATATCAAGCGGGGCGATACTACCTCAACAGATTTGGATGAACTCGCGAAAGACTCGCCTCTTCTGGGAGGAATGGTCAAATCGAAGTATGCCAACAACAAGGAGGTGTTGGGAGACATAAGCTACCTGCCTCATGTTCTCAGAGCCGAGGCGTATATCGATCTGGCACAATATCCGAAGGCGGTTGAAGAAGCGAAAAAGTCTTACTTCTTTGTGGACCGCTTTGTTCAAACCCGCATTCTTGGAACCCTGGGCCTTGCCTATGCCCTGAATGGAGAAACGAAGCAGGCACTGCAGATGGTTGACCGGCTGAATCGCTTAAAGATCGTGAATCCCGTCATGAAGGCAAGCAGGAACTTCACCGTGGCAAAGATTCATGTTGCCCTCAACGATTTTCAAAAAGCCCTTGAAGCCATCCGGCAGAGTGACCCGACGGCGCATGTGCTGCTTGCCAATTTATTTTATGGCGCCATGATGCACGGCCAGAGCCTGGCCGTCTATGAAGAGATTCCCAGGAAATTCATGCTGAGCAAGTGCCTCATGGAAACAGGAGACTTGGGCGCGGCCCGGGATGGATACGACGCCCTTCTGAATATACCGCAAACCCGCGACAACGGCGAAATCTACTGGATGATACTGTTCGATCGGGGCAGGATTGCCGAAAGTGACGGAAAATTCAAAGATGCCATCGATTTCTATTGCAGAGCGGTGGAGGTGATCGAGCGTCAGAGATCGACGATTAACACGGAATCCAGCAAGATCGGCTTCGTAGGCGACAAGCAGGCGCTTTATTTCAATTTGGTGCAGGTCCTCTACCATGAAAGACGGTATGAGAGGGCTTTTGAATACGTGGAGCGGGCCAAGTCGCGGGCACTGGTCGATCTCCTGGCCTCAAAAAAGGACTTTGCTGTGAAGGGCGGTGACAAGAACGAGATAGAGACCGCCCTGGCGATGAACGATTCCGCCGAGGCAGAGGCAATCATCCAGGATGTTTCCATCGATAAAAGCAAGTCCCGGAGTGTACAGATCAAGATTCGCGAAGAGCTGAACGGCCGGGCCCCGGAGCTGGCTTCTTTTATTACGGTCACTTCCCAGCCGATTTCAGAACTTCAGACCTATCTTTCCAAAGACGAGGCGCTGATCGAGTATTATTACCGCGACAAGGACATGTATGCCTTTGTGCTTTCGGACGGCAGACTCCATGTTGCAAAACTGGACAGCAAACGCCTGATGGAGGATGTCCGGGAGTTCCGGAAATATCTGGAAAACTCGGGCTCAACCCGGTTCATGGACAGCTCAAAACGGCTTTATAAACGGCTGTTCAAACCGATCGAATCACAGGTGAACCGTAAGAATCTCACCATCGTATCCCACGGGGCTTTACATTACCTTCCCTTCAATGCCCTGCACGACGGAAAGGATTTCCTGATCGACAGGTACAGCATCCGAGTCATGCCCAGCGCCAGCGCAATGAAGTATCTCGTATCGAAAAAGGCGAACAAGGGAGGGAACATTCTCGTTTTCGGCAATCCGGATCTTGGCGATTCCCGTTTTGACCTTGCCTTTGCCGAGAAGGAGGCTCTGGATGTCGCAAAAACAAAATCGAAGTCAAAAGTTTTTCTCCGTAAAGATGCAACCGTTGGAGCCTTTGCAAAGTACGCCGGAAGCTTCAGCTATATCCATCTTGCCACCCACGGCCGGTTTGATCAGTCGTCGCCCCTGAAGTCCGCCCTGCTCCTCTCTCCGGAGGCGGGATCGAATGGGATGCTCACGGCTGATAAGCTCTACTCGCTCGAGCTGGATGCGGATCTTGTCACCTTGAGCGCCTGTGAGACAGGACTTAGCAAGATTGCCAACGGAGACGATCTGGTCGGACTGACCAGGGGATTTCTCTATGCAGGCAGCAACTCGATTGTGGCAAGCCTCTGGAAAGTGGACGACCTTGCGACATCAAAGCTGATGACCCTTTTTTATCGCGAACTGGATAAGACAAATAAACGGGAGGCATTGCAGAGGGCTCAACTGGAGACCCGGAAAACATATGCCCATCCCTACTACTGGGCCTCCTTTCAATTGACGGGCAGCGCGGATTAAAGAAAGCCCTGTCGGCGGACACAATATTAGTATCCAATTTTATAAGTTCGTGTTCCGTTCCCTGGGCCTCTTCATCGGTATACCCGTTGGAGTGGATCGTCATTCCTTGTGGATTGGGTTATCAGCCAGCCTGGTGGGGCTTGTTGGAGGATATACGCTCGGCATTCTTGTGGGTTGCGACTGCAGCATCTCGGCTGGATAGCCGTAATATTAAACATGCTGGCGGCTTTTGCAGCGATCGTCACAAGTGCTGCAGCTCTAATCATGATAGTCGTGCTTATCTTTTAATAAGGCACTGTTTTGCTATAGATAGACGCAGTTTATATAGTGTCGTTAATTTTCAGGAAACAGAAATGGAGCAGGATAGCATCGCAAAAAAAGAAATTCTTGACATGGGCTCGGATGATGTCAAATCAAAGTGCTTTCTCTGGCCTTTAAGAGTATTTTTTCAATTCTTGCAATTCTAATTGGTAGTTCTCTCATTATTTGGATTATATATATTGACCGCTCGCCCGATTATCAGCGTCGGCCCTTAGCCGTTCCACTTGGTATCGCCGCGGTTATGATTGGAGTCGGTGTTTATTGGGCAAAGCAGGTTATCGGCCAACTCCGCCGAAGTAAATCTCAACAATTCAGTCCGGAGGATCCTCATTCCTCGGACCGGTGATTATTTCGTTAACTTCAATCAGTAATTTATATCTCTTCACCAGGACTCCCAGTATCGAGTACTATATGTTAGTGCTAAATTTGGGCGGAGAGGGAGTTTTCCCAAAGGAACCGAGAACTATCTCCTGAAAGTGAGATTTGACAAGTTTCTCCAGAAAGTGTAAATCTCAATCGATAATTAACAATGTGGGAAATCAGAAATTATTACAATTTGGATGTCAGGAATTTTTGGGAGGCTTGAAAATGGCGACCATGACCAAATTGTGTAACGGGGTTGTCCTCTTGTTCATCCCCGTATTATTTTTTATCATGGCGAATCGGGTCCTTGCAGAAACAAAGGTCTTCGTAGAAGAATACATTTATCAGGCAAGTGATGCAGATAGCAAGCTTTCAAGTAGAGCAATCGCTCTGGAACAAGTTAAGAGACTGCTTTTAGAGAAATTGGGAACTTACCTTGAAAGCGAAACTGAAGTCAAAAATTTCCAAATGACCAAAGACCAGATCATTACACTCACTGCCGGAATAGTCAGGGCTGAAATCATAGATGAAAAGTGGGATGGTAGGATATATACCCTGAAAGCCAAGATAGAGGTGGACCCCAGGGATGTGACAAGTTCTATAGAGAAGCTGCGTCAAAATCGTCAAAAAACAAAAGAGCTGGAAGAGACCAGAAAAAAAGCAGATGAAGCATTAAAGGAAGTTGAAAAATTAAAAAAGGAACTGGAGATAGCAAAGGCAGGGACGTTGGACCTTGGGCATTACAATGAAGCGGTAAATAGACTAAGTGCCACAGACTGGTTCACGAAGGGATATGTATATAGCTCACGTGCAGAGGAAGCAGGGGCCGATTACGAAAATGCAGAGAAGATGTTAACGCGGATGAAAAGACTCTATGAGATTGCAGCAGTCACAGCCAAGATGGTAGAGGAGGCGCAGGCTAAAGTAGATAGTGCAAAGGCTCAATTGGAACAAGCATGTAAAACTGCGATAGAAGCATACACCTCTGCCATCGCCTTAAACAAGAATTATACCGAAGCTTACTATAATCGTGGGATTGCCTACTATAAGCTTGGAAACCATCGCCACGCCATTAAGGATCATGAAACCGCTGCCAATTTTGGTTATAAACCAGCGCAGGATTTTTTAAGATCAAAAGGGATTGTGCGGTAACCATTATCAGAGATGTAGCCTTCTGGTTGAATAGGAATAACCATTTTTTCGATGTTGGATAACCAGTAATTGTCTTCTTATTATACTCACTTTCGTATAGGTAATCCTCAATCTGTTTTGCTCATCCGTTCTGGGGACTCGTAGTTGGAGACATGGTCTGGCGTAAGCCATATTTTCATTAACCACCCTCACTCAGTTCAAATACTCTTATAAGGCCTCCAGATGTCAATAGATAAATGTATCCATCAACGAAATTATTTCTTCCGTTCTTTCAAATAACGAACCATCCGACTATTGGCAGCAATTCTGACTTTGTTTCAACATAGGCATCGGGAGAATGATCCCGCACCATACACTTATAGAGGTTCAACTACCTATTCAATCTGCCCAGGGAAAAATATAGAGTCCGCTGGCATCAGGCAGCTGCAAGGTGAAGAACGGAGCCGCTGCGGCAGGGACAAAATATAGCTATGGGGTTTCAATGTATCCATGGGGTTTCAACCGGGGTATGCCCCATAAAAATCCTGTGCTTTCAGCATAATAAAACATGGGCTATTATAAACCATTATTTGTTGCTAACAGGCTCCAAATCTACCGCGCAACGGTTTAGTTCTTCGATCGGAAATCGATAACATATATTGCGGACTGTTCAAGGTTGATGTATAAATTGTCATCGGTATATAATATAAAAGGGAGACATCTATGAAATCCGCACTGGCCAGAATCACTCTTCTTTCTTTTTTATTTTTCTTATTCATGCCCCATTTTACGTCTGCCGAAACAAAAACATTCACCAAGGAATATACCTACCAGGCGAGTGAAGACGACAGCAGGAACTCAAGCCGGACCATCGCGCTCCGGGAAGTAAAAAGGCTTCTTCTGGAGGAGCTTGGCACCTATCTTGAAAGTGAAACAGTGGTCAAAAACTTCCAACTCACAAAAGACCAGGTTACTGCGTTCACGGCGGGCATAGTAAAGGCGGAGGTCTTAGATCAGAAATGGGACGGAGATAGTTTGAAATACTGGCTCAAGGCGAAGATTACGGCAGATACCGCTGACGTCATCAAATCAATTGAAGCCCTTCGCAAAGATCGCGTGAAGACAAAGGAACTGGAGGAGCTAAAGAGGCGATCGGACGAACTGTTAAGCGAAAATGCAACGCTGAGAAAAGACCTGACGGCGGCAAAGGGTGAAACGAAACAAAAACGGAAAGTTGATTATGATGAAAACATTAAGAAGCTCACAGCGATTGAATGGTTTGAAAAGGGATTATCGTTGGGCATGTCAGGAAATTACCAGGATGCGATCGATGCATATAGTAAAGCCATTGAGAGAAACCCGAAATTATTGGGTGCCTATAATAACCGGGGGCTTATCTACGACAAACTCAACAACAACGAGCAAGCCATTAATGATTTTGACAGGGCGCTGAAACTCAAGCCGAAACACACAGTGGCCTATAACAACCGGGGCGTTGTCTATGCCAAGACTGGCAACTACAATCAGGCTATGAAAGATTATAATCAGGCGATGAAGATAGACCCTAAATTTGAGGCAGCTTATAATAACCGGGGGCTTGTTTATTCTGACCTCGGCAATTACAAAGAGGCGATCGAGGATTTTAACAAAGCGATCAGTCTGAATCCAAAGTTTATAGATGCCTTTTATAACCGCGGCAATACCTACGGCAGACTTCGCGACCATAAACAGGCGCTGGAGGACTATGGCAGGGCCATCGAGCTGTACCCGCAATATGCAGATGCCTACGTTAACAGGGGAGCTGTCTATAGTGATCTTGGCAACTACAAGCAGGCTATAAAGGATTATGACACGGCCATTCAAATAAATCCACACATCGCAATGGCCTATAACAATCGGGGATCCGCCCATATTGCCCTTGGCAACAACAATCAGGCGATCGAGGATTTTACCGCGGCCATAAAGCTGGACCCGAAACTGCAGATTGCCTATAGCAACCGGGGGCTTGCCTATAACAATGTTGGCGACCACAACCGGGCCATAAGGGATCTTGACATGGCAATCGAACTCAACCCGCGCGACGCGATCGCTTACGGCAACCGGGGGCTTGTTTATCGTAATCTTGGCAACATCAATCAGTCAAATGAGGACATGAAAGTAGCAGCAACGTTGGGTCTTAAATGGTTTCAGGATTATTTGAGAGAAAGGGGCATCACCTGGTAGCCTGCTCCTTATCTTCCGGTCAGGTTCCCCACCGCCCTTGTAAAGAAGCCTTAACACGGCTCACGAGGATGCACCAGAACGAATGTTCTACACCCGCCCTGTGCTTCCCCCTTCCCTCCCTCATCGAATAGGTAGGATTGAAGAATAACTCTTGTCACATTATTCACGGGGCCAGCCGAGGGAAAAGAATTCTTTCCAGCCGATTCGCCCTCAGACCCGGCATGTGAGTTAGCGAGGGCGTGGAGCCTCATTCTCCCACCCATATATGCAACAGGCGTTGTGGAAAAAATCTCCCTGGGCATTTCCATGCAGAATACACCCGTATGAAAAGCCGTAGCTGGATATTTTAGAAAACCTTGGGAAAGGGGTGCTGCGACCTTGCCGTCTGGAGCTGAGTTGAGGGCTTACTTCCTTGTTTATTCCAGTCAAGAT
>DHHG01000245.1 GCA_002403175.1 Syntrophaceae bacterium UBA4778
TTTTTCAGAGCGCTATAAATTGTATCCATTTGGCAGGTAAGAGATGCTATTTCCCAAGAAATATCATTCTGCCGTCGTTGCGGCAGTTCTAATCCTTATTTCCCTGATAATTCTATCGTTTAATCTAAAGCGCTCAAAAGATGCCGGTTTTTTTAGAAAAGTGATTATGGAGACGGCCTCTCCCTTTGAGTATGCGATAGATTCCGCAATTCAGGGGACCGGCAATGCATGGAAAAGATACATTTTTCTCGTCGGCCTTGAGGAAGAAAATCGAAATCTGAAAAAGAAAATCGATGTACTAACGAACGAAATTGTCCGATACAGAGAGGGTTATCTTGAGGGTCTGAGATTAAAGGAGCATCTTTCACTTCGCGAGAAAGGCGAATTGCCGATGGTTACCGCGAGGGTAATTAGCAAGGAAGGGACCTCCGTATTTAAAACGATTCTGATCAACAAGGGATCTGTGGACGGAATAAAAATTGGCTTGCCCGTTCTATCACCCGAAGGAATCGTGGGAAGAATTATGGAGGCATCCTGGAATACATCGAGAGTGCTTCTGATTACTGACTTCAATAGCAATGTAGATGCCCTTATCCAAGGAAGTCGGTCTCAAGGAGTTCTACAGGGTGGAGGTGCAACGGGTTGCATTTTGAAGTACGTTGAGAGATCCGAAGAAATTAAAATAGGCGATCCCGTTTTAACTTCCGGATTAGGCGGGGTATTCCCAAAAGGACTTCTTCTCGGTACGGTGGTCAATGTAGACAGAAAGAGTTCAGGGCTATTTCAAAAAATAGATGTTTTTCCCGCCGTTTATTTTTCGAGACTCGAAGAGGTCTCTATCGTTCTCGTAAAAGGTAATGATCCATGATTTATTATCTTTTCCTGCCAATTTTTGCCTTGTTGCTGCTCGTCTTTCAGACGACTTTTTTAAATCTGTTTTTCATGGGGAAGATTGGGCTGGAGATTTCGTTGATAGTTGTTATTTATGCAGGTTTTTATCTGGATGAGATCAAGGGAGGTATTTTAGCCATCATTTTAGGATTTTTTTTGGATTGCATCAGCGGTTCGGCTGCTGGGATTTTCACTTTTTTCTATGTTGGAATTTTTTTTATATCGAAAATTATTTCTTTCCGGGTGTATGCGGAAAGTGAAGCTTTTATCATGATTTTCACTTTTTTTTGCGCTCTGTTAGAGGGGCTGTTTATCGTTCTTTTGTATAAGATCGGTTTCGGCTTAAATATATTCGCGGATGTAATTAAAACCTTCTTGCCGCAAGCACTTATCGCAGGCGTGTTGAGCCCTGCTGTCTTTACTATGCTGAATCTTCTAGAGAGGAAAGGGTATGGCGGAGAGTCAAACTAGGCTGACGCGATACGATTCTGGAAAATTCAGACAACGCTTCAGTATCATTCTCTGGTTTGTTACTATTTCCCTTTCTATCCTGACCGCGCGCTTATGGTATCTTCAGGTCATTAAAGGGGATGAGTTAAGGCAACGATCTGAGAGCAACCGTGTCAGAATTGTCGAAGTTAAACCAATGCGTGGTACGATTCTGGATACAAACGGTAATATCTTAGCCGCCAATCAGCCTTGTTTCGATGTTTCACTGATCCCCGGGAATACAAAAAATGTTAAAACTACACTCCAGATGCTACAGGATTTTTATCGTCAGGAAGGTCTTGAATTGGGCGAAATTGAAGGATTGGAGCAAATGAAATCCTTTGTTCCCGTAAAATTAGCAAAAAATATCAGTCGAAAAGAGCTTGCTGTTGTCGAGACGCACTCTGTTGATCTTCCGGGGGTTTCGGTCGAAGTTGTTCCCGTCAGGAGATATCTCTTGGGGGAAATGTCCGCGCATGTACTTGGATATGTAAGCGAGATCAGTCCCGATGAATTGAAGAATGATACCTCGCGTATCTATAAGCCTGGGGATAGAGTTGGAAAATACGGGATAGAGAAATACCTCGACCGTTACTTGAAAGGGGTTAGTGGCGGAGAACATGTAGAAGTGAATGTTTCGGGAAGACGCGTTCGGGTATTGGGTCACTCAGAGCCCATGCCGGGTGATAATGTGACATTGACTATAGATGGTGATCTGCAGAAGACAGCCTGGGAAGCGATGGAAGACAAAGTCGGATCAGTCATTGCGATGAATCCGAAAGATGGATCCGTGCTTGCAATGGTCAGCAGACCTTCTTTTGATCCCAATCTGTTTAATCAGGGTATTCCTGTTTCAGAATGGGAGCGGCTGTCCAAAGATACCATGAGGCCTATGGAAAATAAGGGAATTGCGGGTCAATATCCTCCCGGTTCCACTTATAAGTTAATCGTAGCAGCCGCGGCTTTGCAAGAGGGGCTAATTACTCCGGAAACAGCGTTTAACTGTAATGGATATTTCCCTTTCGGAAACAGAAGCTTTCGATGCTGGCAAAAGAAGGGACACGGAAGGGTTGATCTTCATCGAGCCATTGTTCAATCCTGTGACGTGTATTTTTATAATGTCGGGAGAATGCTTGGCGTTGACAAAATTGCCCAATATGCCTTCGCTTTCGGTTTTGGCAATATTACAGGAATTGATATTTTGGGCGAGAAGAGCGGCAATATTCCGACCCGGGAATGGAAGCTACGAAGATTTAAAGTGCCATGGCAACCGGGTGAAACTATTTCGATTGCCATCGGGCAAGGTTTCGTTACTGCTACGCCACTTCAATTGGTATCCGCATATAGTGCTATAGCCAACGGAGGAACAATTTATAAGCCTCGATTTATAAAGAGAATAGAAACCGTCGACAGGAGACTGATTAAAGAATTTAGTCCCGAGGCAAAAAAAACCGTTCCGGTATCCAAAGAAAATCTGGAGATTTTGCGACGTGCACTTTGGGGAGTATGTAATGAGCCTGGTGGGACAGCGCATGCTTTGAGTAGGAAGGAGGCAGATGTTGCGGGAAAAACGGGAACAGCACAAGTAGTCGCAATGAAGGATGACAGAAAGGGACCGGCAGGGTTTCAATACCAGGATCATGCCCTGTTTGTGGCATTTGCACCTATTAACGATCCCGAAATAGCCGTTGTGGTGGTTGTTGAGCATGGCGGACACGGCGGATCGACTGCTGCACCGGTAGCACGAAAAGTAATCGATGCCTACTTTAAAGCAAAAGCTGAAGCAGGAAAGCCAAAGGAACAGGTGGGGAAAACGGACGTTGAATCACCTCAGAAGGAGGAGGAAGCAGTTACTGAAATCAATGAAGAGGAATCGGGGGATTGACCGGAATGAGATTTGATAGGAGATTGATTTTTCATTTTGACTGGGTTCTTCTTTTTCTGGTTTTATCTTTGTGTTCCATTTCTCTTTTGAACATGTACAGTGCAGGCACAAGTCTTATAACCAGTAAGGGAGAGAGCCCGATCTATATTAAGCAGCTTTTCTGGCTCATAATCGGTCTCACTATGATGATCGTGTGCTTTGGGATAGATTATCGTGTTATAAATGAATATGCCTATATCATCTATGGTATCAGTCTTGTTTTACTTATCATTCTTTCTTTGTATGGGGAGTTCACGAGAGGAACACAACGCTGGTTTGTCCTAGGCGGATTTTCCTTCCAACCTTCTGAACTTGCCAAAATCAGTCTCCTTCTGGCTTTGTCCAGGTTCTTCAACGCCAATGAAATCGAAGATGGATATAATCTGAGACAGCTTTGGTTGCCTTTTCTACTCATGGCAGTGCCCTTTCTTTTAATTATGAAGCAGCCCGATCTGGGGACGGCTATGGTTTTGGTCATTATTTTTGTGTCTACGGTTTTCTTTGTAGGGATAAAATGGCGGTCCGTTATAATTGTTGCCACTAGCCTTGTTTTATTCATGCCTGTAGCATGGCTTTTTTTAAAAGATTACCAGAAAGAGAGAATCATGACCTTTCTTAATCCGGAAATGGACCCCTTGGGGGCAGGATATCACATCATCCAATCTATTATCGCTATCGGATCAGGAGGTCTCATTGGGAAGGGTTTCCTAAAGGGAACTCAGAGTCAATTGCGATTTCTTCCTGAACATCAGACTGATTTCATTTTTTCTGTCTTTGCCGAAGAATGGGGTTTTCTTGGTGGATTGCTTTTAATTATTTTATTTATGTCCTTAACTTTCTGGGGATTAAAAATAGCGAGGCAGTCGAGAGATTTGCTGGGTACGTTGATAGCTTTCTCCATTACAATGCTTATCTTTGGAGAGATGCTGGTCAATATAGGGATGGTGTTAGGCATTTTGCCGGTTGTCGGCATTCCGTTGCCCTTTTTCAGCTACGGTGGCTCCGCGCTGGTTATAATGATGATGGGCATAGGACTACTGCTGAATATAAGCATGCGCAGATTTATGCTCCAACCATGAAATATTAAAAACCTATAATTTTTCTTCTGACAGTTGATTCCGAAAAGAGGGTTTATGTTGAGGATTAAAAGAAAAGAAGAATCCGAAAATGAAGTCAGGGCATTTCTGGGGGATGGAACAGAATTCACCGGGAAGTTGGTTTTTAAAGGATGTATTCGAATCGACGGCAATTTCAACGGAAACATTATGGGGAATGGATTATTGATTTCCGGTGAGGGATCGAGAATCGAAGGAGATATTCATGTTGATGACATGGTAATTAGTGGAGATGTTTTTGGCACTATTGAAGCTCAAGATAACGTCGAAATTGAATCAGGGGGGAAATTCTTCGGGGATATTACTTGCCGGAGAATTGTCGTACAAAAAGGGGCTATCATTGAGGGCAACTGCAGTATGAGAACAATGACCGAACCTTTCAGGGTGGCCGGTATTGACGATGGACTAGAAATCGAGAAAAGATTTCTCGAAGAAGAATTATCAAAATCTGCCTAGGCTAAATTCCGGAAGAGAATTTGAGAGTGCGATGTGAGAACACTTTCTCATTGCTGCTCGTATAAATAATGGGTGTCTTTCTATCAACCTTTTCGGACTAAAAAAATCTTCAATTTGCGAATGAACTAGCCCTTTTGGAAAACGCAAAAATGATCTTTAAGCCTGTTAAAAGCAGCATAAAAACTTCCAAAAAAGGGCTTGACATTGACGTGTGGTTATGGTTAGTACACCTCGATTTCAAGAGGCTCGTAAAAGAAAGGGTAATCCATGCATAATCATAATCGTTTTGGGGGGGTAGCACGGATGTCCGTAATAATTTGCGAAGATCATAAACTGTAGGAATGTAAATCGATAAGCCGGGTGCATATTCACTCGGTTTTTTTGAATCAGGTGCATGAGAGGTAATCGGGATGGTAGATTTAAACTATACACTGCTTATTCAAATCATCAATTTTCTTGTTCTGATTTTTGTACTCAATTTACTTCTGTATAAGCCTATTTTAAAGATAATGGGAAGACGCCAGGAAACCATTTCCGCATCTGAAGAAGAAGTAAAAAATTTGAATGAGACAATCGAAGCGAGAATGGCGGAATATGAAGCGAAAATACGCGACGCTAAAGTCAGTGCAATGGGGCAGCGTAATGAAATTCTGCAGCAGGGGACAGCTGTCGGAAAAGAAATGATGGATGGCGCAAAAAAGGAAATAGCAGGGATGATGGACGATTTTCAGCAGAAGCTAAATGCCGAAATGGAGAAGGCGAAAAGCATACTGCATAATCAATCCAAGCTGATTTCTAAAGAAATTGCTGAAAAAGTACTGGGGAGGAGTATCTAATGAGATACTTATCTATAAAAGGGCGAAAAGCGCTTTTGTTAATTCAGTCTGGTTTGCCTGCCCTCTTCATGGTTGCATTAATGTCGGGCATTGCTTGTGCATCAAGCGGCGGGCATGGAGAAGAACATGGCTCAAAATTGGTTGATTTTGCCTGGCGGGCGGCAAATTTTATTATTCTAGCTTTTTTGCTGTACAAATATACCTGGGGAAAGATTAAAGGTTTCTTCGATGTGAGGCGTGAAGGGATTAAAACGCAATTGGAAGAGGCTATAGCGGCAAAGGAAGCAGCAGAAAAGAAGTTTAAAGAATATTCAGATCGTTTAGCGAAGGCCACGGAAGAGATTGGTCAGATTTCGGAAATGATTAAATCGCAGGGCCGCGTTGAAAAGGAAAAGATAGTTGAGAATGCAAAACTGTCTGCCACAAAAATGAAAGAAGATGCAAGGGCCCGGATGGAGCAGGACCTAAAATCAGCAAGTAATCATCTCCGGGCAGAGGCTGCCGAATTGTCAGTTAAGATGGCAGAGGATATACTGGTGAAGACCATAAAAGAAACAGACCACGATGTGATGGTTACAGACTTTCTGAATAGGATGGTGACACGAAATTGATTACCAGCGGTATTGCCAAGCGGTATGCGCAGGCGCTTTTCGATATAGCGGAAGAGGAAAATAGGTATCAGGATTACTATAGCGATCTGAAGCAGTTCTCAGCCATTCTTCATGAGAATGCCAATCTTCATGATTTCTTCGCTAACCCTGTATTCGACAAGGATGAGAAAAAGGCAGTAATCACGGAGGTTCTAAAGAAAACTGCCGTTTCAGAAACGTCGTGTAATTTTCTTAAATTGCTGGTGGATAAAGGCCGGATAAATCATTTGGGAGAAATTGAAAGCTGTTATGAACAGCTAATGGACAGTGTTCTAAAAAAAGCGAGAGTGGTCGTTAAAACAGCTTTCGCATTGAGCGATGATATAAAATCAGATCTAAAAAAGAAGCTGGAAGAAATAACGGGAAAAGACATAGAAATGAACATCGAAGAGGATCGATCGTTAATGGGCGGGATTGTAGTGAAAATCGGCGATACCCTCTATGACGGAAGCATAAAGGCTCAGCTTAATAATATAAGGGAACTCTTAAGGGAGGAGAAATAAGGGGATGGAAACAATCAGGGCAGAAGAAATTAGCCAAATCATTTCCAAGCAAATTAAAGATTACGAGAAGAAGCTGGATGTAAGCGAGACAGGTACTGTCCTTTCCGTGGGTGATGGGATTGCCAGGGTTTATGGTGTGGAGAATGCAATGGCCATGGAACTTTTGGAATTTCCAGGCGGTATCCTCGGCATGGTTCTTAACCTTGAGGCCGATAATGTCGGTGTCGCCATTCTAGGGGCTGATACGCACATAAAGGAAGGCGATATCGTCAAAAGAACAGGCAGAATTGCGCAGGTACCGGTCGGTGATGCTTTGTTGGGACGCGTGATCGATGGGACAGGAAATCCCCTGGATGGCAAGGGCCCGATTGAAGCCAAAGAGTTCAGACGTATCGAAATGGTGGCACCCGGCGTGATTGCCCGTCAACCGGTCAACCAGCCAATGTATACAGGTCTCAAGGCCATCGATGCCATGACGCCTATCGGCCGCGGGCAGCGTGAGCTGATCATTGGAGACCGTCAGATTGGCAAGACGGCCATCGGTATTGATGCCATTATTCGCCAGAAGAACACCGGTGTCAAATGTATCTACGTTGCCATCGGCCAGAAAAAGTCTACAGTCTCACAGATCGTGGAAGCCCTGAGGAAGAACGATGCCATGAGCTACACGGTTGTCGTTGCTGCCTGTGCGAGCGACCCGGCAACCCTGCAATATATTGCGGCTTACTCCGGTTGCAGTATCGGTGAATATTACCGTGACAATGGACAGGATGCGCTTATTATTTATGATGATCTCTCCAAACAGGCCGTTGCTTATCGGCAGATATCGTTGCTTCTGAGACGGCCTCCCGGACGTGAAGCTTTTCCTGGGGATATTTTCTATAATCACTCCCGTCTGCTTGAACGTTCAGCGCGAGTCAGCAAAGAGCTGGGGGGCGGATCGTTGACTGCCCTGCCGGTTATCGAGACGCAGGCTGGTGACGTTTCCGCGTATATTCCGACCAACGTTATTTCTATTACAGATGGACAGGTCTTCTTGGAACCGAGTCTTTTCTATTCAGGTGTTCGTCCGGCGATCAATGTCGGTATTTCCGTTTCGCGTGTCGGCGGGGCGGCGCAGGTAAAAGCAATGAAGCAGGTTGCAGGAACGCTGAAGCTTGAGTTGGCTCAGTATCGTGAAATGGCTGCATTTGCTCAGTTCGGAAGCGATCTCGATAAAGCGACTCAGGCACAGCTTGAGCGAGGTGTTCGGTTAGTCGAGATATTGAAGCAACCGCAATACCAGCCGATGACGTTGGGGCAGGAGGTTACGGTTCTTTTTGCCGGTGCAAAGGGTTTCCTGGATAAATACGATGTGAATAGATTGAAGGATTATGAGGCGCAACTGCTTAGGTTTATGGAGAGTAAATATCAGGAGATCTTTAAAGAAATTGATGAAAAACAGGTTATAAGCCCCGAACTTGAAAAGAAAATGAAAGATGTCCTTACTGAATTCGACGGAGTTTTCGTGGCAAGTTAATTTTCGATTTCTTTAAACCAAGTAAAAGGGAGTAAGTTTTAAATGGCCGCATTAAGAGATATTAAAAGACAAATTACAGCGGTACAGAAAACCAAGCAGATAACGCGGGCCATGAATATGGTTGCAGCTTCTAAGTTAAGATCGGCCCAGGCTCGGATGGAAAATTTCCGTCCTTATGCCATACAATTTATGGATGTTCTCAAGAGTCTTGCACTGAGGGTTGATCCTAAAACACACCCACTTCTTTCGGTGAGAGAACCAAAGAAGGTCAGACTTATCGTTGTGACATCTGATAGGGGTCTTTGCGGCGGTTTTAATACCAATGTTATAAAAATAACGGAAAAGTTTATAAAAGAAAAACAGTCGGCAGGAATGGATGTAGCCGTTATTCCTGTTGGAAGAAAAGGTAGAGATTACTTTAGGAAAAAAATAACGAATGTGAATGCGCATGTTGATGTCTTCAGCAAATTTGACATGAGCCTTGCCATTGATATCGGGCAAGATATCATTCCTTCGTTCATAAGTGAAGAATACGATGAATTATATCTCATCTACAGTGAGTTCAGATCCGTAGCCATTCAAAGGCCATCCGTAGTGAGAATTTTGCCGGTACCTTCGATCGGTGCCGAGGAAGAAGTAGAGGCTGATAAGAGACTCGATTATATTTATGAGCCGTCGGAAGAGGTCCTGCTGGATCAGCTTTTGCCTATGTATATAAGAGTTCTCATTTACAGAGCACTCTTGGAAACTGCAGCAGGAGAGAACGCTGCCAGAATGATGGCGATGGATAATGCCACTAATAATTGTGACGATCTGACCAATAGCCTGACTTTGATGTTTAATAAAAAGAGACAGGCTGCTATTACGACGGAGTTGATGGACATCGTTGGCGGTGCAGAGGCACTGAATGGATAATCCCTCCCGAAGGGGAGTTTTGATATTGATTCTATCGATTATAATGAAGGAGAATAACAAATGAATATAGGACGTATCGTGCAGGTCATCGGGCCGGTTGTTGACGTTTTATTCGAGGATGGAAATCTTCCGCATATTTTGGATGCCCTTACGTTAACAAGTCCGACCATTAACGATGAACCTGACAATCTTATTATTGAAGTTGCGCAGCATCTTGGCGGGAATACGGTCAGGTGTATTGCTATGGACGTTACAGACGGTCTTGTCAGGGGTATGCCGGCTAAAAATACAGGTGCGCCGATCATGGTATCAGTCGGGGAGGCCACACTAGGGCGGATCATGAACGTAATCGGGAAGCCAGTCGATGGTTTGGGTCCGATTGATGCCAAACAGAAGATGCCGATTCACCGCGATGCTCCCAGCTTTATGGAGCAGGATACATCAGTACACGTCTTGGAGACCGGCGTTAAGGTCATCGATCTCTTGGTTCCGTTTCCCCGCGGGGGCAAGATGGGAATGTTCGGCGGTGCTGGCGTAGGTAAAACAGTTGTTATGATGGAAATGATTCATAATATTGCTATGCACCACGGTGGAATTTCGGTGTTTGCCGGTGTTGGTGAGCGAACAAGAGAAGGAAACGATCTTTATTTGGAAATGAAACAATCAGGTGTTATTTCCAAAGCAGCGCTGATTTACGGACAGATGACGGAGCCTCCTGGAGCCAGGGCGCGTGTGGCGCTGACAGGACTGACAGCTGCAGAGTATTTCAGAGATATTGAAGGGCAGGACGTGCTTTTGTTTGTCGATAATATCTTCCGCTTTACACAAGCAGGATCCGAAGTTTCAGCCCTTCTTGGGCGTATGCCGTCCGCAGTCGGTTATCAGCCGACACTCGCAACAGACCTGGGAGCCTTGCAGGAGAGGATTACCTCTACCGATAAGGGTTCCATTACTGCGGTTCAATGTGTTTATGTTCCGGCTGATGACTTGACAGATCCGGCACCGGCGACGACATTTGCGCATCTTGATGGAACGGTCGTTCTTTCGAGACCGATCGCGGAGCTTGGAATTTATCCTGCTGTCGATCCACTTGACTCTACCTCGAGAATTCTTGACCCCAATGTTATCGGGGAAGATCACTACCAGGTTGCGCGAAATGTCCAGCTCATCTTGCAGAAATATAAGGATCTCCAGGACATCATTGCAATCCTTGGTATGGATGAGTTGTCGGAAGCTGATAAGATTACGGTCAGTAGAGCCCGAAAAATCCAGAGATTTCTCTCGCAGCCATTTTTTGTTGCCGCTCAATTCACAGGTACCGAAGGAAAATTTGTGTCTGTTGCGGATACCGTCAGAGGGTTCAAAGAAATCCTCGAAGGCAAGCATGATGACTTGCCGGAGCAGGCCTTCTATATGGTAGGTGGCATAGAAGAAGCCGTGGAGAAAGCGAAGAGGCTTTCAGAATAGCAAGAATTTACAGAGGCCTAAATATACCTCGGTCAGAATAATTAAATTTAAACTGAGGCGTAAAAGGATAGCGGAGAATATATATGGCTGATGAATTAATGCTGGAGATAGTCACACCAGAGCGGGTTGTGTTTAGCGATAAAGTAGAGGAAGTGACTGTCCCGGGTACTGAGGGTGAGTTTGGAGTGCTCATCGGTCATGCTTCACTCCTGAGTTCGTTAAAATTCGGGGAGTTGAACTTTACCAGAGGAAGTAAAAAAACCTATTTTGCGGTGAATGCAGGATTTGCAGAAGTAACTGCGCATAAAGTCACTGTGCTGGTGGAAACGGCAGAACGATCCGATGAGATTGATAAAGAGAGAGCAAGGAAAGCAAAAGAAATAGCTGAACAGAAGCTGTCAAAGTTAACAAAAGAAGATGCAGAATTTGAAAATGCTAAGTTAGCTTTAGACAGAGCCGAATCGAGAATAAAAATTTCTGAGCGGCAATAAAATTATTATTATGAAAAAAGGGCCTGGTTTGCACCAAGGCCCTTTTTTCATATCAAAATGAAGAGCTCGAATCTAATCTAATTCTTCCTGAATGCAAATATCAATGACTTCAAGTTCGCGAATTCCTCCGGGAGTTTTTACTTGAACAATATCGCCTATTTCCTTCCCGATAAGAGCCTTTCCTATTGGAGATGTAACAGATATCCTGTTGCGGGAAAGATCTGATTCACAGGGACCAACAAGCTGATATTTCGTTACTTCAGATGTATCTGTATCCTCAATAGAAACAGTTGATCCGAACACAACTCTATCATCCGTAAGGCTTTTTAAATCTATGATTTTAGATGTTGCGAGATTATTCTCGATTTCCTGAATTTTCCCTTGGATAAAAGATTGCCTTTCTTTAGCGGCTGCATATTCCGCATTCTCAGAAATATCGCCGTGTGCTCTCGCTTCTTCAATCGCGCGAACATTTTCCGGCACGGAAACCTTTTTCAAGTATTCAAGATCTTTTTTAAGTTTTTCATAACCGGCTTTTGTAATAGGCATGCTGTCCATGAGTTGACCTCCATAAAAGATCTATAATTATAATTTCCTGAGATTTATTTCAAGTATTTTTAAATATGATGGCAATCGATTTCAGGTTTATATTTCAGATAACAGTGCATTTGAATTCGGTATTGAAATCAAGGGAAATATAAGGCTTGAAAGGGACAGAACTTTCTGTTAAAGGAGAAAATTCATCTAAAAAAAATTAACCGGAAAAAGTTGCGTTCAGGAACCGGTTAAAAAAATTAACTGGAGTTTCTTATACGATGAAATCCGGGATAAAGATAACGACTTCTTTTCTGATAGTCTTTTTTTTAATTTTATTTACACCTATTAAAGCGAAAGCACTTTTTTCATCAGAAACATATATACCTGATTCGATTGTAGCTCTTTCATCCGGATACGCGATTGTTGTTGATAAACAGGCACAGAAGATATTTGTTTTTAGAAAGAATGAAAAAATAATCAAGGTGTTTGAGTCGCCTTGCTCAACAGGTAAGAAACCAGGGGCAAAAAAAGAGCCGGGAGACGCTAAAACCCCTGAAGGTATTTTTTTTATATATAAATTTTATAATGCAGCCGAGCTGACTGCAATTTATGGCAGTATGGCATTTCATTTGGATTTCCCAAATGTTTTCGACAGGCGGTCAGGAAGGAACGGAACCAATATCTGGATTCATGGGACAAATAAATCACTCCAACCAAATCAGTCAAACGGATGTGTTGTATTGAGAAATCAGGACATAGCTAACTTGGTGCCTTATGTGTTTCTGAATAAGACGCCTGTTATCATCGAAGAATCTATCAGATGGGTTCCGCAAGAAAAGAAAACACCTGAAAAGGAGGAGTTTGCCAGGATCATAGAAACTTGGAATCATGCTATTGATAACGGGGATATGCAAACTCTGAATACACTCTACAAGCCCGATTCCAGAAGTAAAGCAGATCGATATCTTCTTCTTAAAAAGGCAAATCATTTACGCAGCCTGGTTCAGCATATGCCGGTTTTTCCAAGAGATGTATCTATATTAAAACAGGACAACACGGCTGTAATCCTTTTCGATAAGATTACGTCTGCCAAGAGTGATATGTCATTTCAAGGTACTTATGTTAAGCTTTTTTTGGAAAAGATCGGCAATTATTGGTTGATTGTTGAGGATGTGAATCAGCCTGTTGATCAAGTACTGACTTCAAATCGGTCCTCTGGAAGAGAGCAACAAATTTATATTCCAATTTCTACGGAACGGTCTCTTCCTGTAAATGCGGTCCAAAAAAAATCGATACAGCCTGGATTACCTACTCAGAAGAAAGATTTTAAAATCGAAACGAAGTCAGTCAAATCTCCCTTGGCTATGAATGCCCCTAATCTTAATCAGAAACCATCACAATCTAACGATAATAATGATGTGATGATTACTAAGCTGATTCATAAATGGGCCAGCAGCTGGCAATCAGGGGACATGAGAGAATATCGGTCTTGTTTTGCGCCGGATTTTAGATCAAAGGGTATGGGATTAAATCAATACGTTGGTTATAAAGCAAACCTTGCAAAACAAAGAAATAACATCAATATTAACGTGAGTAACTTAAAAATATCCTATTCCGGTTCTCAGTATGCGACAGCTACATTCAATCAAAAATACAGCGCATCTGGCGGAATCAAATCATCCGGTATAAAGAAACTTGAACTGATAAAGTTAAAAGAAACTTGGAAAATTCATCGTGAGATCATGTCGAGATAAATAATGGGATAAAATGAGCAAATACTCTGATAAGAGTGTGAGTGGCTGACTGGTCGTAATTTTTGGAAAAAATTGGGGTTCGCTATCTTTCAGATATCCCGTAAAGCGCTGATTTCAGTAGTTGCGATTACGATGTCTTTTTTGATGATGGGAACTTACGGTATAGGTTCCATATTCAGAAGGCGGGTGCTGTTCTGTGAAAAAGCATACGACTTGAAATCATTATTGCTAAGAAGGATATGGAATGAATTTGCAGCGATTTGCTCATATGCTTACCCGGCGCATGGAGATCCCATCGAAAATTAATCGGGATGAAGTTTCAATCATACAGCGAGGATCTTTGATAGAAGGGAATCTGAATTTTAAAGGTTATCTTATCATTGCGGGTGAGATACAAGGCAACCTGAAGGCTGAGACAGTAGTTACACAGTCAGGTAGCCGGATTTCAGGTGAACTAAATATAAGATCACTTAATATATCGGGAAATGTTGAAGGAGATATTATAGCCGAAAGTCTCATTCTTCAGAAAACAGCCGAAGTAAATGGCAACATACAATGTTCAAATCTGATCATTGAGGAAGGTGCTGTACTGAACGGTGCTATAAAATGGTTAAAAGAAGTGTCCGATACAAATACTGCAAATGAATTATAATCAATGAATGAAATAATCTGTCCTGAACGAAACTTGAG
>DHHG01000068.1 GCA_002403175.1 Syntrophaceae bacterium UBA4778
CAATGTATCTTCCGATATTTAAAATGGCGTCGGTAGTGGGGTAGCCGCGGAAAAATTCCGCGCAGAGCATGTTCGCAGTGCCTTCAGTAATCTGGTCGGGATGGCGCGATTTGAACGCGCGGATCCTGCGTCCCGAACGCAGTGCCCTACCAAGCTGGGCCACATCCCGACTAAAAAGTGAAAATATAAAATCCAGTCGGAAAAGTCCACCTTTTTTTACAATATTCGCGACCAAATCGAGCTTTTCCACGTCATTGTTTTTTGAGCTTATTGATGCTATATGAAGGAACGGTTCATCGTTCGGTTATTGACAAAATTCCCGTAATGCATATCTTATGAACAAACAATGCAATATTTGGAATAGAACGGATGAGGTATTATGATTATTTACGACCTTAGATGTGAAAAAAACCATCGCTTTGAAGGCTGGTTCAACGATAGAGCGGCTTTTGAAGAGCAAAAAGCCAAACAACTATTATCATGCCCGATTTGCGGCAGCTCCAAAATCGTTATGGTTCCTTCATCTATTTCGATAATGGCCAGGGATAACCGGAGTTCCGAGAAAGACATGAGAGAGGTCTCTCCATTGAAGGCCCTGGAAACGTTCCATAAATTTCTCGACAAAAATTTTGAAGAAGTCGGGGATAAGTTTGCCGAAGTGGCCATGAAAATCCATTCAGGTGAGGAAGACAAGCGTAATATCAAGGGAACCACTACGAAAGAAGAGGATGAGGCACTCAAAGAAGCGGGGGTGCAGTTCGTGAAAGTTCCGATACCCAAGTTCGACAGTTAATTAGGAACCCATTCTGGAATTCGGGGGGGGGTCAGAATCCTGACCCCTTTTTTTATTTGACATTCTAGGCGAGTTTGCTTTTATTTTTTATGGAGTTTTACTTCAATTGGCTTTTTTGATTAGACGCAAGTCCAAATAGCACGGAAAAAAAATTATATGAAACAAATAGCTGAGTTAAAAACCGGTGCTCCATGAAAGAGTCGGCTAACTCTGTTTTGAAGTTAATAGGAAACACTCCGCTCGTTGAGATCCGAAACCTCAATCCCAATGCTGCAGTGAAGATTTTCGCGAAACTGGAGAGCGCCAACCCTGGGGGGTCGGTAAAAGACAGGGTCGCTCTTTCCATGATAGAGCGCGCAGAACAGAGGGGAGAACTGACCAAGGATAAAATTATTCTGGAAGCAACCAGCGGAAATACCGGAATCGGATTGGCCATGGTCGCCGCCGTAAAAGGATACAAGCTTCTGCTGATGATGCCGGAATCGGCAAGCGAGGAGAGGAAAAAAATTCTCAAGGCATTGGGGGCGGAATTGCGTTTAACACCCGCAGCATTGGGAACAGATGGAGCAATCGAGGAAGCCTACCACTTGGCCCGTGAAAATCCGGACAAGTATTTTTGCACGGATCAGTTCAATAATGAAGACAACATAGCCGCTCACTATTACGGAACGGCGGAGGAAATATGGAACCAGACCGGGGGCAAGGTCACCATGATTGTCTCTTCCATAGGAACCTCCGGAACGATTATGGGTATTTCCAAGCGATTAAAGGAGTACGATCCTGCAATCCGGATTATTGCGGTCGAACCCTATTTGCGCCATAAGATACAAGGGCTCAAAAACATGAAAGAGTCCTATCAGCCCGGAATTTACGACAGAAGCAGACTCGATGAGAAAGTAAATATTCTCGACGAGGAGGCATTTGAAATGGCCCGCAGATTATCACGCGAGGAGGGCATCCTTGCGGGCATGAGCTCGGGCGCAGCTATGCATGTCGCCATCGAAAAAGCAAAGACCCTCGACAAAGGCCTCATCGTAGTTATTCTACCGGACAGTGCAGAGAGATATCTCAGCACGGACCTCTTTGCTGATAGGCAAAAATCCTCATTACGCATTTACAATACATTGACAAGAAACAAGGAATCTTTCGAACCGATCCAACCGGATACAGTTCTGATGCACACCTGCGGGCCGACCGTTCATGAAGTCCCGCATATCGGCAACTACCGAAGATTTGTCGTATCCGATATGATTATGAGATACCTGGAATACAAGGGCTATCAGGTCAGGCATTTCACGAATATTGTGGATCTCGCCGACAGATCCATAAAGGGAGCAGATCGTGCAGGACAGGATCTCAGGGAGTTCACAAGCCGGCGCCTTGAAGAATTCATGAAAGATATTTCAGAGCTGAATATCCGGAAAGATACTCAATATCCGAGGGCAAGCGAGAACGTAGATGCAATGATAAAACTCGCGGAGACGCTCATGGACAAAGGATTTGCTTACGAAAAGCTCCGCTCCGTCTATTTTGATATCTCCAAACTGGATGATTACGGAATTTTATCCAACATCAGACTTGATCAGAACAGGCGAGAGAAAACGATCGATCAGGACGATTACGAAAAAGACAGCCCTATGGATTTTACACTTTTAAAAAGATCCAATCTGGCCGAATTGAAAAGGGGTGTTTTTTATAAGACCAAATGGGGGAATGTCAGGCCAAGCTGGCATCTTGAATGTGCCGCAATCTCGATGAAGTACCTTTCGGATACGTTCGACATACACGCCAGTGGATCGGATATCATTTTTCCTCATTGTGAAAATGTCCTGGCCATCGGAAAGGCAAAAACAGGGAAACATACGGCGAATTACTGGATCAATACGGAATTGGTCATGCGTGACGGAAAGAAAATGTCAAGATCCATGGACAACTCGTTCACTTTGCAGGATCTGATGCAAAAAGGCTATCACCCAAAGGAGATCCGCTATTTCCTTCTCAGTTCTCATTATCGAAAGCCGTTGAATTTTTCCTTTGGAGCACTGGACACTGCTAAAAATACGATCCGGCATCTGGATGAATTTATCCAGCATTTAATGCGTTACCGATCAGGGAGGGGCTGCCCCGATGTTGATCAGTTCCTTTACGATTTGAATCATGGCTTCTCAGAAGCCATGGATGATGATTTCAATATATCGCAGGTCTTCGCTCACCTTTTCGATTTTGTTAAAAAGATAAATAAACCCCTGAACAAAGGCGATCTAGGTGTAGCGGAACGAGATCGTGTTCTGGAGACAATGAGAAAAATCGATTCCGTCCTGGGCATAATGAATTTTTCGGAGGAAAAGCTGGATCAGGAATCATTTGATCTTTTGCAGTTGCGGGAAGAAGCCAGAAAGGCCGGAAACTGGGAGCAATCAGATCGGATCAGAAGAACGCTTGCTGAAAAAGGGGTTTTGGTCCAGGATACAGTGAATGGAACGATCTGGCGAAAAGAATAAACGGCTTTCTTCTTTAAGGAGACTGCTTTGAAAGGTTGAAAACCTCCCGCTAAATCAGAACCCTGTCAGATGCCCTCCTGCGTTTATTGCTCTTATGCAGAGGAGCAGAAAGCGTTGTACAAACCCCTTCCCCGGAATTTGATTCTATGCTCATGGCGCCTCCGATATGGGTCAGGCGCTCTCTGATACTGAAAAGCCCGAATCCTTTCTCCGAACTTTCCGGAGATTCAGATTTGTACGTAAATCCGACCCCGTCGTCTTTCACCTGGATCCGAATCTTCTCCTGAGACATCCCCAAATTAACCTGAATCCGACTGGCCTTTGCATGTTTTATGCTGTTCATCAAAAGCTCGCGCGTGGCCTGATATAGCAGGATCTGAAAATCATATTCCGGAACCTGAACCCGCTCCTCTATAGAGAGGGAAACCGGGATTCCATATCTTTCCTGTATCTGTTCAGTAAGCCACTCTACAGCCGCAGGAAATCCAAATTGATGGAGAACCGGAGAGCTCAATTCCCTTGTAATGGACCGTGTATCCTGAATAGCACTCTCAACTAGTTGAAGGATTTGATTGAGCGGTTCGGTCTGAATACCCTGCGTACCCTCTCGAAGCACTTCCAGCTTCAATTTGGAGATAGCGAGCGTCTGACCGATACGCTCGTGCAACTCCGTGGCAAGTCTCTGCCTTTCCCTTTCTTCAGCCAGTGTCAACTCGGATGTCATAGAACGAAGCTTCTCGTGATAACCCTGGAGGATTTTTTCGGTCTGATCCCGTTTCATGATCTCCGACTGAAGTTTCAGATTCGTTTTTTCCAGTTCACTGTGAGCCTGTTTCAGGACATCCTCGGCGTACTTGCGTTCCGTAATATCCTTGGAAATAACAGTGACCGAAACCACCTTGCCTGTCTCCGGGTCCCTCACAGGACTCAACGTCCTCAGGTAATACCGGTTGTCCCCCGCTCCGCTGTCCTCAAACTGAATGGATGATCCGCTTTCGATCACTTGAGGCAACTTCGAAAGCAGCTCCTCTTCCTGCCTCCCGGTATGAAAGGATCCGTATGGACGACCGATCACTTCCTCAGGGCTGAGCCCTATCCGGGAAAGATATTTCTCATTGGCAAAAAGATAAACACCGGAAGGGTCCAGCATGTATATGGAATCGTCCGTCGATTCAACTAGAGACCGATACTTCTCTTCCGAATCGCGGAGTTTTTTCTCCATCGCTTTGCGCTGCTTTCTTTCCTGAACATCGCGCATCGCCCTTAAAACAGCGGATGGAAGACGGGAGAGACGATCCTTCAATATATAATCGGTAGCACCTTCCCGCAGAAGTTCGATCGCCCGCTCCTCACCCATTGCGCCTGATACAAAGATGAACGGCAACTCGGGCATCCGGCGTCGCGTAATGCCCAAAGCAGACATCCCATCAAAAGACGGCAGAGAGTAATCCGCTAAAATCAGATCCGGGCAGAACTCCTCCAATGTCCGGGTAAAATCTTCCCGCGTCTCAACACGTCGCGCGGTGAATCCAATACCGGCACTCTGCAGCTCGTATTGCATCAAGTCCGCATCCGACTCCAGATCCTCCACGATCAGAATCCGCAACGGCTCTTGGGTTTTATGGGATTTTGGCATATTAAGGCTCAAATAAGGCAACCTGATTTCGGCCCTGCACCTTTGCCCTGTAAAGGGCGATATCCGCCTTTTGAAGAACTTGATCCACCGTATCCCCGTTATCGGGAAAAACAGCTATACCGATCGAAACGGTTTTTCTTCCCAACGAATGTCCCTGATATTGAATTTCCATTTCATTGATCTGCTTCCGGAGGGATTCCGCTCTCTGGATCACCACCTCCGGATATGTCTCCGGCAGAACGATGACGAACTCTTCTCCTCCGTAACGACAGGCAAAATCTTCCGTTCGGACCTGCCCCTTCAAAAATGCCCCTAGTTCACGTAAATAGACGTCGCCAGCCTCATGTCCAAAAGTGTCATTGATATTTTTAAAAAAATCTATATCCAGCATCATGATCCCCAGAGGCGTTCCTTTTCGAGCCATTCTGTGCAATTCCCGGTTCAGTAGCTCCCCAAGGTATCTACGATTATAAAGACCGGTTAATGCATCGTGCATGGATTGGATGTAGAGCGTTTCCCTGAGCCTGAAATTGGCAAGAGAGAGCGCGGTAGCTTCAGCAACGGCAATGGCCAACTGCTGCTTGTGCTTAATAAGCCTCTCTCGTGTTTCCTTCGGATAACTTTTCCAAGCAGGATCAAAAATCAATGTAAGAAGACCTAGCGTTTCCCCCTGCGCAGTCATAGGTACATCAAAATAATCAACTCCTAAGGATTTAATGTGGGCACAAACCAATTCAGAACGAGAACTTTCTACCAGATAGGGACGCCCTAGCCGTAGCGCCCAACACTCCTTCGGTTCAAGAATCTGATCCTCTTGACTATCCTTCCCCCAAGAGACAACAGTCTCAAGGAGGTTCTTATCAGAATCCAGGAGATAGACGGATCCGGATTCGGTTGAGAATAACTTCTGAAAAGATCGTGCTATCACCTGATGAGCTTCCTGAACAGAAACACATGCCTGAAGAAGACTGCTGGTCTCACTGAGAATCTCAATCTCACGATTCCTGATTTCCAATTCCTTTATTGTAGATGAAAGCTCTTCATTGGTTTTGATTAATGCATTCTCCGCAATCTTTCTTTCTTCTACTTCCTGTTTTAAGAGATCATTTGAAGCAGCCAGCTCTGCGGTACGTTCCTTAACCCTGTTTTCCAGTTCACTGTGAGCCTGTTTCAGGACATCCTCGGCGTACTTGCGTTCCGTAATATCCTTGGAAATAACAGTGACTGAAACCACCTTCCCTGTCTCCGGGTCCCTCACAGGACTCAACGTCCTCAGGTAATACCGGTTGTCCCCCGCTCCGCTGTCCTCAAACTGAATGGATGATCCGCTTTCGATCACTTGAGGCAACTTCGAAAGCAGCTCCTCTTCCTGCCTCCCGGTATGAAAGGATCCGTATGGACGGCCGATCACTTCCTCCGGGCTGAGTCCTATCCGGGAAAGATATTTCTCATTGGCAAAAAGATAAACACCGGAAGGGTCCAGCATGTATATGGAATCGTCCGTCGATTCGACAAGAGACCGATACTTCTCTTCCGAATCGCGGAGCTTTTTTTCCATCGCTTTGCGCTGCTTTCTTTCCTGAACATCGCGCATCGCCCTTAAAACAGCGGATGGAAGACGGGAGAGACGATCCTTCAATATATAATCGGTCGCACCTTCCCGCAGAAGTTCGATCGCCCGCTCTTCCCCCATTGCGCCTGAGACAAAGATGAACGGCAGCTCGGGCCTCTGGCGTCGCGTAATGCCCAAAGCAGACATCCCGTCAAAAGACGGCAGGGAGTAATCCGCTAAAATCAGATCCGGGCAGAACTCCTCCAATGTCCGGGTGAACGCTTCCCGTGTCTCAACCCGGCGCGAGGTGAATTCAATACCGGCACTCTGCAGCTCGTATTGCATCAAGTCCGCATCCGACTCCAGATCCTCTACGATCAGAATCCGCAACGGTTTTTTGGGTGATTCAATTTCCATATCCCCTTCGCGTGTCAACAATAAAGGGTCTTCATCCCCTGCGCAGAAAGGTATCTTTTTTTCCGAATCGTCCGAGGAATTCGAAGCCATAATTTTATAGTAGAATCAAGTTTGAACGGAGTTGTTGAACTATCTGGGAAAAATTTAAAAACACTGTTTAGATAGAAAATGGAAGTTATCTGGGCACAAATACCTGAATCCGGCAGCGAGCACATTTCCCGCTATGCCGCGGGGTAAGCGAGCGAATCATGTTTAAACATCTTCCTCAAGGATCGGAGATTCGCCGGGGCTTTGTCCGGTGAGTCTCCAAAAGTAGTTTTCAAGGATGAACTGCTAAATTATGAAGTAGGCTCTAAACTGTCGACAATATATATTTTTTATAAAGATGAGCCAGCTGGGATTAAAAGTCAAGTTCCATAAGGGCTTGCGCATACCGAACTATTTTCGAAGTATTCAGGAGCTTCAGAAACCAGCTCAAAAATAGGGAACTTATACTCATTTTGCTTTCGATATATGGAAAGTGATTGTCCATTCTATCGATCCAATGGAACCACACTCTTAAGCATAGTTCCTTGCGAAAAAAAGTCAACAGCTTTGGCTCTATTTGGTTAATTCTACTCTGCCCATTGGATCTACGGCAGGAGACGAATGCTAACAGCACGCAGAGAAAGCCCAGTGATTCTGATTTTCAAATCTTGACTTTAGATCCGTCTTTTTCAGTTATTTTTTCCCGGTCTGAATTCCGACTGTACAACCGACATTGGACCACCGTTTTTCAGAAAAGTGAATTCCCGTTTGGATCGGCCATAGTCTGCACGGAACCGCGTTTTATTGCCGGTTCCGTGCAGACTCCGTTTTCCATTTTCCAGATCGTTAGCTACCTCGCGAGTATAGTTTCCTAGCTTCAATGCGCAAAATCCTCTTTTTTGCGATCGGAGACTAATCTCATGGTCCGTAAGGGTGCAGAGTTTATCGGAATACAGTCCCCGTTACCTTGGACCGGCTTCCGAAGGGGCAACTTCCCCGCAATCCGAGATGATTATCTTTTTTGAGGTTTGACCATTTCTGGAGCCGTACTCAGCTATCTTATAGAGGACATCCATTCCCTCGACAACCTTTCCAAAGACCACATGCCTTCCGTCGAGCCATTCCGTTTTAACCAGGGTGATAAAAAACTGAGATCCATTCGTATTCGGACCGGCGTTTGCCATGCTCAAAATGCCGGGGCCGGTATGCTTCAACTGAAAGTTTTCATCGTCAAATTTGTGACCGTAAATGGATTTGCCCCCCGTTCCGTTATGATTCGTAAAGTCCCCTCCCTGACACATGAAATCCGGAATCACTCTGTGGAAAGAGCTTCCCTTATAGCCGAATCCGGCTTCGCCCGTACACAAGGCCCTGAAGTTTTCGGCCGTTTTTGGCACTACATCGGTTGCAAGCTCAAAGATTATCTTTCCCAGTAACTTATTATCTGCAGTAATTTCAAAAAAGCATTCTGTCATGACGGCCTCCTATTTTTCTTATTAATAACCCGAATTTCTTTTGCTAGCTTTGTCTGTTTGGACCTCCTCCTCGCAGGCCCATCATTGCTGCAAGCCTTAACCGTTAAGGTACTTCTTCAAAAACCGGGCGGTATGGGATTGTCTGGAAAGTTTGACGAGATCCTTCGGCGTACCTTCCGCAATGAGTCTTCCACCCCCTATTCCTCCTTCCGGTCCCATGTCCAGGATATAATCGGCCTCTTTAATAACCTTGAGATTGTGCTCGATAACTAAGACCGTTGCTCCCCGATCGACCAAATGGTGCAATATAGAAAGGAGTTTGTCGATATCTGCAAGGTGCAGCCCTGTGGTGGGCTCGTCTAATATATAAAGGGACCTTTCCGAAGATGGAATCGCTAATTGGCGGGCAAGCTTGATACGCTGTGCCTCACCCCCAGAAAGTGTCGGGCTGGCCTGTCCGAAGGTCAAATAGTCCAGCCCGATATCGACCATGAGCTGAACCCCTCTGGATATCTTTGGAATGGCGGCGAAGAATTCCAGCCCTTCCCCGAAAGTCATCTCCAGGACATCGTGGATTGTTTTACCGTGATATCGTATTTCCAAGGTTTCATTATTGAAGCGTCTTCCGGCGCATTCTTCACACGCAACATAGACTTCAGGAAGAAAATCCATCTCCACCCGGATCCGCCCCTGTCCGGCACAGGCCTCGCAGCGGCCGCCGGAAACATTAAAGGAAAAGCGCCCGGCGCTGTAGCCTCGTATTCGCGATTCGGGCACGAGGGCAAAAAGACGCCGGATTTCGTCGAAGAGGCCGATGTAGGTTGCCGGTGTGGAACGGGGCGTCCTGCCAATCGGGGAATGATCGATCTCGACCACTCGGTTCAGGTGTTCCCAGCCATGGATCGATTGAAATCCGTCTGCCACCGGAGCGGTACCCCTTGCACTTGCAACTTCCCCGTTTAGCCTGGCCCTTAATCCCTTGTAGATTACCTCTTTCACCAAGGTTGATTTTCCGGAGCCGCTGACTCCTGTCACGCAGGTCAGTGTTCCAAGGGGAATACGAACATCCACCCCATTTAGGTTATATTTATTTGCGTTTTTGATCGTAAGCCACTGGCCGTCCTTTGATCTCCTGAGACGGGAATTGATTCGGGGGCGGTTATCATTTTTCAGATAAGCTCCTGTTATAGAATCGGCACACGAAATAATATTATCTATTGTACCCTCGGCGACAATTCGCCCTCCGTTAGGACCGGCGCCCGGTCCAAGATCTATGATATAGTCTCCGGACCGGATTGTCTCTTCATCATGTTCCACAACGACGATGGAATTTCCGCGTTCCTTTAATTTGCGGAGCGTTTCAATCAGGAGCACATTATCTCGCGGATGCAATCCAATCGTCGGTTCATCGAGCACATAACAGACACCCCGCATGTTAGAGCCAAGCTGAGCCGCCAGACGGATGCGCTGTGATTCTCCCCCGGAGAGGGTATCACCGGATCGGTCGAGTGTCAGGTATCCAAGCCCGACTTGCCGGAGAAAATGAAAACGAGGCATAACTTCTCTCAGAATACTTTCTGCAACCGCCGTTTCTCTGGTTGAAAATTCAAAGGACCCAATCAGGAGCTCCGCATCCTGAACGGTTAGTCTGGTAAGTTCTCCAATCCCCCACCCCTTCAACTTGACTGCCAGGGCTTCCGGCCGCAATCGCTTTCCCAGGCATTCTGGACAGACTTCCTCGTTCACCATACCTAACCCGTCGCATGTCAGACAGGCGCCCTGACGGCTATTGAACGAAAAGAGCCTGGGGTCCAGCTCCTCAAAGCCCCGCTTGCACCTGTAGCAGTAAGCCTTCTCGCTGTACGTTTTGATCGTTTGATCGTCAGAGATGCGCACGGTTCCCTTGCCGACCCTGAGGGCTTCTCGGACCAGATCGATAAGCTGAGCCCGCCCGTGCCGGTCCAGCTGAACTTCTCCGATCAGGATATCAATATCGTGTTCGCGAAATCGGTCCAGGAGCGGAACGGGATCGAGATCATACATCTTCCCATCAACCAGAGCCTTCCGAAAGCCCTGTTTCCGGAAGCCCTGAAGCAGCTCTCGGTGAATACCCTTGCGACCGAAAACAACCGGAGCCAGAATGCCGGTATTTTTACTATGATAGCGTTCATAAACTTGCTCGATGAGAGCCTCCGGCAAAAAAGCCTGGATAGCCTCACCGCAATCGGGACAATGCTGAATCCCAAGTTTGCTATAGAGAAGACGTAGGTAATGATAAATTTCCGTCAGGGTAGCAACAGTCGAGCGTCGTCCCGATTGACTCGCCCGCTGTTCAATGGCGACTGTGGGAGGAATCCCTGATATTTGGTCAATATCGGGCCGCTCCAGAATTTTTAGATATTGCCGGATATAAGTGGGAAGACATTCCAGGTAACGCCGCTGCCCCTCCGCGAAAAGGATATCAAATGCCAAGGTCGATTTTCCTGAGCCGCTTACGCCTGTAACGACCACCATCTTGTCGCGAGGAATTGTGACAGAGATATCACGCAGATTGTGTTCCCGGGCCCCTCTGACAATCATCGATTTAGGGCCGGGGAAATTCCCGCCGTTCTCTTCGGTTTCTTTCACCTTTGGAAGATTCCCTTCCAGATACGCCTGCAGGACTTCCCCCGTATAGGAGTGTTTCGTTCCGGCTATTTTTTCCGGAGTCCCGGCCGCAACGATCGTTCCCCCGCCTTCGCCCCCTTCCGGTCCGAGGTCAACGATGTAATCGGCGCATTTGATCAATTCCGGATTATGCTCGATAAAAACGATGCTGTTTCCTTCATCCACAAGTCTATTGAAGAATTCAATCAGCGGGGCAACATCATGAGGATGCAGGCCTATCGAAGGTTCGTCGAAAATGAACAGCGTATTATTCGATCTTCCAAGTCCGATCTGCTGGGCAAGCTTGAGTCTCTGAGCCTCTCCACCGGATGATGTATTTACCGGCTGTCCCAATCTCAAATAACTGAGGCCGACCGATGCCAGGACCTTCAGAGGGGCAATAATTTTTTTGTACGCTGAAAAAAAAGCTATCGCTTCAGAAACCGTCAGGGACAGAATATCACTGATATTGAGGCCCCGGTATTTTACTTCCAGAAGCTCACGGGTGAAGCGTTTCCCCGCACAGACTGGGCATTGAACGTAAACATCCGAGAGGAATTGCATTTCGATCTTCTCATATCCTTCCCCTCGACATGCCTCACAACGCCCACCGGAACTTCCGCCTGATGTATTAAATGAGAAAGAGGATGATGTGTAACCCCTTTCCTTTGCTGCTGGCTGCGCTGCCATAATGGCCCTGATCTGGTCGAAGGCCTTCATGTATGTGATCGGCGTCGCCCGAGGAGATTTTCCAATGGGCCTTTGATCTACCAGAATTATTCCATCAACCTGATCCGCACCGTCGAGGTCTAGAAATTTGCCAGGCTTTTCATCCGGATTGCCTTTCTGAAGCCTGAGTCCGCGGTATAGGATCTCGACGCCCAGGGTGCTCTTACCCGATCCGGATACTCCCGTAATCGCCGCCAATGCCCCCAGCGGGATCGTAATATCAAAGCCCTTCAGATTGTGTTCGGCCGCCCCCCGTATAGTGATGAATCGATCCGGGTTTCGCCTTTTAGCCGGGACGGGAATATGGAATGTTCCATTCAGATAAGCTCCCGTTAACGAATCTTTCTGTGTCAGAACCCCCGCCAGAGAGCCATTGTAAATAACTCTCCCTCCATGCTCTCCCGCTGCAGGACCGAGATCGATCACATGGTCGGCCCCACCGATGATTTCCGGATCGTGTTCCACGACAATTACGGTATTTCCCATGTCCCGGAGATGATGGAGCGTACGCAAGAGTCTGCCGCTGTCGCGCGGGTGCAGTCCGATGGTTGGTTCGTCGAGAATGTATAACGTATCGACAAGAGAGGAACCCAGTGCCTTTGTCAGGCTGACGCGTTCGACTTCGCCACCTGAAAGGGTTCGGGACTGCCTATCCAGGGTCAGATAATCGAGTCCGACATCCATTAGATAACGCAACCTGCCGCGGATCTCTCTCAAAAGCAACGTGACGGCTTCGTCGTTGGTTGAATCAGGCAGCTCCTTCGCGGATTTGTGATCGAGTCCGCTGAGAAATGCAAGCGCCTCAGCGATCGTCAGCCGATTAACGTCCCCGATATTCTGCCCCATGATCCTCCAGAGGAGTGTCTCCTTTTTGAATCGGCTGCCGTTGCAGGCGGGACAGGTAATGTATCCCCGGTACCGCGACAGAAAAACGCGGACATGGAGTTTATAGCGTTTGGTCTCCAGCCAGCGGAAAAAGCCCCGGATGCCATAGAAATCCTTATCTCCGTCAATGATTAGATTCTGCTGCTCTTCCTTGAGTTTGCCAAAAGGAACATCAATCGGAATTTTTCGCCGTCTGCAAAAATTCAGGAGATCCTCGAATTCCACACGGGCAATGCCGGTCCAGGGTTTGATAGCCCCCTCCCGAATCGATTTGGATCGATCGGGAATGATGAGATCGAGATCGATATCAATGGTTCTCCCGAACCCCCGACACGTGTCGCACGCACCTGCGGGAGAGTTGAAAGAAAAGATATTGGCCGAGGCTTCACGGTACGCAATTCGGCAATACGAACATTCCAGGGCAGTGCTGAACTTGCGCGTTTCACCGGTTTGCAGATGGACATGGGCCCGTCCCCCCTGTTTCAGTGCCGTTTCAATCGAGTCGATGGCCCTCTTCCGCTCCGTTTGTTTAAAATGGAAGCGGTCTGCAATTATTTCCCACTCACCACGGCCGATCTCTTCAATTGGCTGGACCTTCCCCGTCCAGGCCCGGTAAAATCCGGAGCGTTGAAGCTTGGTTCGAGTAATCTCAGGATCGGCTTCGAAGGAAACGGGAAAAGTCAGGACAATGGGGGATCTCTCCTCCAGATCCAGAAGTTCCCGATAGATTGTCTGGGGCGTGTCTTTTCGGACAGGCCTTCCGCATCCTTCGCAATAGAGGGTGGCCAGGCGGGCAAATAGGAGTTTCAGATAATCGTTTACTTCCGTAATGGTCCCAACAGTGGAACGGGAGGTCTTGATCGTGTCCCCCTGCGAAATCGCCAGCGCAGGAGGGATGCCGTCGATCTTCTCCACCTTTGGTCGATCCATCCTTTCCATGAACTGCCGTGCATATGGCGAAAAGGTCTCCACATAGCGGCGTTGTCCTTCTGCATAAAGTACGTCAAAGGCAAGAGACGACTTTCCTGCGCCGCTCACACCTGTGATCGCGATCAATTTGTTCAAGGGGATTTCTAGATCGAAACCTTTTAGATTATTCTGACTGACTTGCCTAAGTTTAATGGATTCCATAATCTGGCCAAAAGGGAATTTTACCCTTTCTTGACCGGAAGTGCAATCGCTCAGTGGGGCTACAGAATTGAAAGCAACTAAGCTTTTCGTTTGTGAAAAAAGCCGATAAGAAATTCGGAATCCTTGGGAGAAAGATCGAACATAAATACGGCCTTTTCCACCAGTTTGCCGATCGGTTGGTCGGGGTGTTCTTCAAGGTTGGCTGAAACCCATTTAATTGCTTTTCGTATTTCTTCCCCTTCCGGCATCGTATTGGACATGTTCCATTCTCCTTTCAGCTGAATAAAATAAATATATGAAAGAAGATTTAATTTTCAAGTAAAAAGATGCCGCCCATCCGCTCGAATTCTCCCGGCAACCTTCTGTTCATCAGCAAAATAAATTTGAATTTCAGGGATAAAGCCGATACAAGGATACTCCGAGTAATCTGAGGGGGTGTAAGATCGCCGGCCTACCTGGCAGTAAGCTAATCAAATGGAGCGCTCTCGGATTTGCCAATTGATAATCAAGGTTCGAAGTTATGGGAAATAATGCGATATTCTTCATCATCGGACTGGTCTTGTTTCTTTTCGGCATGCTGCAGTTAAGTACAGGAATCCAGCGGATGATCTCGGCCCGAATTCGGGCATACATCAGATATTCGGTAAGAACTCCTTTTTACGGTTTGATGATGGGAATCCTTTCCACCGTTTTGTTGCAAAGCAGTACGGCTACAACCATCATCACAGTCGGAATCGTCAACGCAGGTCTGATTACCTTCTACCATTCGCTCGGAATTATTTTGGGGGCGGATATCGGAACAACGCTGACGGTTCAACTGGTTGTTTGGAAAGTCACATCCATCTCACCATTGCTGATATTTTTCGGGGGCGGTTTATGGATTTCAGGAAAAGAAAAATGGAATAAGTATGGGGAAGCGATCTTTTATTTTGGATTAATGTTCTTCGGCCTGGAAATGACTTCCCAGGCTGCAGCCCCTCTGAAAGAAAATATTGAATTCATCAATTTTCTCCAGAGCACCAGAAATCCCTTGCTCGGGCTTTTTGCAGGCCTTGTCTTTACAGCACTTGTACATGCATCTTCTATCCCCATTAGTATTCTGGTCATTTTGGCTCAACATGGCTTGATCGGCATAGATAACGCCCTCCCCGTCGTCTTCGGAGCCAATATCGGAACAACGGCAACTGTCCTGATGGCAGGCTTGGCCGCAAATATCAGCGGGAAAAGGACGGCAATCGCTCATTTTTTATTTAAATTGATCGGGGTTCTCGTAGCATTTGCAGTCTTTCCGATCTTCACCCACATTCTGAAGAATCTCGTATCGGATACAGCCCAACAAATCGCCCTGGGGCATTTTTTGTTCAATATGCTCATCCTCCTCCTTTTTATTTTTGTCCTCGGACCTGTTTCCAGATTGCTCGAAAAAATTATGCCAGGAAAGGATGAAACGCTCCCGCTCTGGCCTGAATATCTTGATGAGAGCTATCTTACAAATCCGGAGCAGGCGCTCGACTGCGTCAGGAAGGAATTGAGGCGTCAATTGAGTCTTGCCCAGCGTACGGTTCAGGAGAGTATGGAGCTGATTACCAACTACAAGGAATACAAAAGAAAAACTATCTTTTATATCGAACTGGTCATTGATAATCTGCAAAGTGAGATAATTTCCTATGTATGGAAGGTATCGGCCGGCCCTTTATCTCAGGCACTTTCGACCAAATTATTTCTTTACACGGCCATGGTTGACGATATTGAAAGGATTGGAGATCACGCAATCAATCTGGTCGATCTGTCGAGACATAAATATAGGCGCCGCATATCCTTCACGGGCCCCGGTAAATCAGAGCTGATGGAAATCGGAGCGCTTATCCGTGATAATCTGAGCCTTGCCTTGCATTTGATAGAAAAAAAGGACCCGGACAAAATTGCACGAATTCTCGCCAATGAGGACAAGGTGGACAAGCTCGTCCGGAAATCACTGGAGAAACATCTGGAACGTTTTTATAAGAGGATCTGTGAAGCGGAATCCGGGCCTATTTTTGTTGAGATGCTGGTCAATCTGGAAAGAATCTCTGATCATTGTGAAAACATCGCTCAGTATTTTCAAAAACTCGATTAAAACTTCCCCATAAAGCATCCAACCGAATTTCAAATTATGATGATCCACACCTGTATTTACGGCATTCGGATGAATATCCATACGGAGATCATGAGAATTATCTATCCTGAGATAAAAAATTACATTATTTAGTGTTCAGTCCTTATATACGATTCTGCATATTTTGGAGTATCATAATATGCCTTTGTATTCTCAATTATTTCCCCTCCAAATATACTTGAGTACAGAGTGGTATGCATTGTGCACAGGTCATGCATGTTCTTTTAGGTCGCCTTCATCCCAATCATGATTTTTTTCAAGTCTGAAGCCCAAGCGCAACAGAAATCAGCACCAAATTAGAACGAATATTCAAATGAAAGGAATCGGAGGGTAAGCCAGTATGAGAGTACGAGTGAACGAAGATCTTTGTGTTGGATGCGAAGCTTGCGCGGAGGTTTGCCCCGAATTATTTGAGATGCAGGGCGAAATGGCCGTTCCTAGAATAGATGATGATGTGCCTGAAGAACTGGAGGACATCTGCCGGGAAACCGCGGATACATGCCCGGCTGAATCTATCATTCTCGAAGAAGAATAGTGCACAAATCAATGTTTTTATCGGGAGAGTTATGACCGATTTGTTTTTTAAGGACAGGCGCGATGCAGGCATACAGATTGCCGCCGAGCTGGCCAAAATCATCCCGGCAAATCAACCCATTGTCATCTTGGGAATCCCCAGGGGAGGGATGATTACCGCCGATGAGGTGGCGGCGTTCTTCTCCGCGCCACTGGATATATTGATTGCAAGAAAGATACGGGCACCGAATCAACCCGAACTTGGGATCGGATCCGTTACAATCTATGATGAAAACTACTTCATTAATGAAGCCTTGGCTCATATGGTTGGAGTAACACCCGATTACCTCGATCAGGAAATTTCTTATCAGAGACAACAAATGGAAAAAAGCATGCGGGCTTACCGCAAAGTCCGCCCACAGGCAGATATTTTCGAGAAAACAGTTGTCGTAATCGATGATGGAATGACTACCGGATACACATTCCGGGCGGCACTTCAAGGAATTCAACTCCGCAGTCCGGAACGACTGATTGCAGCAACTCCGGTTGCAACCGAAAAGAGCATCGAAATGATCCGCCCTTTTACAGACGATATCGTTTGCCTCGTAACTTCAGAATATTTTCTGAGCATCTCTACCTGGTACGACCATTACAGAAACGTCGACGACCATGAAGTGATATCTATCCTTTCCAGAAACTGGGCAGAACACCATTCATAATTCCATTGGAAACAATCTCAGACCCAACGATTCTGTGCTCTTGTTAAATGCATCGGCTACTGTTATAGTTTCCTCATGAACACCGAAATGGATCTGAAAGAAGCCCTCCTTTACGAAAAGCTGGATCAGAACCGGGTATCCTGCTGCCTTTGCAGTCATCGCTGTAAAATTTCCGATCAACATTTCGGTATCTGTAACGTGCGGGAAAATCGCGGCGGTATTCTATATACACATTCATACGGGACAGTTATCGCCAGAAATATCGATCCGATCGAAAAAAAACCCCTCTACCATTTTCATCCGGATTCTTACTCCTATTCCATCGCAGCAATTGGATGCAATTTTAAATGCGGATTCTGCCAGAACTGGCAGATATCACAGGTCAATGAGGCAAGAGCGCTCGGTCTGGAGCCGCAGAAATCCAAACCGGAAGATATCGTATTTCAGGCGATACAGTCGAAATCGAAAAGTATTTCCTATACGTATACGGAGCCGACCATCTTTTTTGAATTTGCCCGGGAAATTGCTCAGATCGCAACGGGTAAGGGACTGGCAAATATTTTTGTAACCAATGGCTTCATGACTAAAGAGATGATCCTGATGGCGAAGCCCTGGCTTGATGCCGCCAATGTGGATCTTAAGTCGTTCAGAGAGGAAACGTACAGAAAAACCTGCAAAGGCCGGCTGGGGCCTGTGCTGGAGAATATCGAAACGATGAAGAATGCGGGCATTTGGATCGAGGTCACTACCCTGGTCGTTCCAGGACTGAACGATTCGGAGGATGAGCTGAAAGATATCGCCCGATTTCTGGCCGGGATTGATCCATCCATCCCTTGGCACATCAGCCGATTTCATCCTCAATACAAGATGACCGACAGCCCGGCCACGCCCTATTCCAGCTTGAATCGAGCTTATGAAATAGCTCGGGAAGCAGGGTTGCGTTATCCATATATCGGAAATGCAGTGGGTAAAGGGAACCATACATGGTGCTACAATTGCGGTCGGCTTCTAATCGAACGCTCAGGCTTTTCCATCGTGAAATATGATTTGAAGGAAGGTGCCTGCCCCCAGTGCGGAGCGGTTGTAGACGGCATAGGCTTGTAAGAAAGCTGTTATCGGCCCCCTCCAATTCCTTCAATCGTCCGGTGTTGACAAGAATGCCCAAATGGTATCTAATAGGCGCGATTTGTAAGCCGCTTTTCACTGTTCGTACTCGTATTACCTCTGCCGGAAAGCTCACCTTTTTTATTTAACTCTATTTTGTAATTATGCGGTGGTCAAACAGAGGATGTCTATGCATCCGTTTAGCAAGCTGATCGCAGATGAAGGCAGGAATTGCTGGAGGCGAGAGCATGCCGGGCGGGTCTCTTTTCTTATAGATGCCCAGGCCTATTTTTCTGCATTTGTATCGGCTGTGGAGCAAGCAGAACAGAGTATATTCATTCTTGGATGGGACATAGACAGCCGTCTGAACCTGAATCCCGAGCATGATGCCGGCCCCTATCCGGGTATGCTGGGAAATTTCCTGAACAAGATCGTTCGGGCCAAGAGAGAATTGAACGTCTATATTCTGAGTTGGGATTTTTCCATGATTTATCTATTCGAGCGGGAGCTGATGCCGATATTCAAGCTGGATTGGCGTACTCATTCGAGAATTCATTTCAGGCTTGACAGCTACCATCCTCCGGGAGGATCACATCACCAAAAGATAGTTGTAATTGATGATGCCCTTGCATTTTCAGGAGGGATGGACCTGACGGGACGCCGCTGGGACACGCCGGAACACAAGTTAGACGACCCCAGGAGAATCGATCCGTGGGGCGCTCCCTACCATCCCTTTCACGATGTTCAGATTGCAGTAGACGGGGACGCAGCCTCAGCGCTGGGCTGGCTGGCTCGCGAAAGGTGGCATCGAGTAACGGGAAAATTTCCTGAAATGCATCAAAGAAAAAATCGGCCATGGCCCGTTGATTTGAATCCCGACATGACGGATGTTGAGGTCATGATCTCCCGAACCTATAATGATGGGGAAAACGAAATCAAGGAAGTGGCGTCGCTTTTTCTGGACATGATAGGTGCCGCGCAAGCAAAAATGTATATCGAAAATCCCTACATTACTACACCAAAAATCGGCGAAGCCTTGGGAAAACGTCTGCAAGAAGAGGACGGACCTGAAATGGCCATCATTATCCCAAAGCAATGCTCCGGTTGGCTCGAACAGAGTACGATGGGAGTGTACCGCGCAAGAATTCTTCGAGAACTTCACAGTTTGGATCGATACGGAAAAATGAAAATTTACTGTCCCAATCATCCGGAAATAGAAATCCACTCCAAGGTTTTTATTATAGATGACGATATCGTTCGCATTGGGTCCGCTAACCTGACCAATCGCTCCATGAACTTAGATACCGAATGCGACTTGACGATCGAAGCAGCCGGCGAACTCAGGATTCGAGAAGCTATTTCTGCTTTTCGCAACCGACTGCTCGGAGAACATCTAGGTGTAAAACCCGAATCCGTTGCCGAAACGGAGTCTGAAGAAAAGTCATTAGGTCGAACGGTGGAAAAACTAAGGCTGCTGACCGGAAAACTGGAAGTTTATTCAGAGGAGATAGAAGAGGACAAGGAGCCTCTGTGCGACGATATCTTCTGCGACCCGGAAAAACCGGTCGACGCTAATGAAGTGATGCAGTATATGGTTCCTGATGATTTTCAGGAACCATCAAGGGGCCGTCTCATGAGTACCATTGCTCTTCTGGCCGCTCTGGGTGCCATTACGGCAGCCTGGCATTGGACGCCTCTGAGAGACTGGGTACAGCCCGATGCGATTGCGGCCATGATGATACCGATCAGATACAGCATCATGGCACCCCTTATGGTTGTTTCTGCCTATGCCGTTTTCGGGCTGGTAATCCCAATTACCTTCATGGTGATTTCAACCGTACTGGTATTCGATCCGTTACCCGGCTTTTGTTATGCTCTGATAGGATGCCTCACGAGCGCAAGCGTATCCTATGCTGTCGGAAAGATCCTCGGTCGGGATTTGATTTGCAAGCTGGCAGGCTCAAAACTGAATCGTATCAGCAAGCATATCATCCGGCATGGGTTTCTGGCGATCACCTTCCTTCGCATTGCCGCCGTTGCCCCGTTTACGGTAATCAACCTGATCGCGGGAGCGACACGCATTAAATACCATCATTATATTCTCGGAACGATATCCGGCATGTTGCCCGGCCTGATTGCGCTCACCTTTTTCGGAGACCGGATGGGTGCGGCAATCCGCCATCCCGATATAAAGAGCTTGTCGGTTCTGATGATCCTCATTGTCCTCTTCATGATTGTGAGCATATGGCTTTCCAGAAAAATCGGCAATCCGGCTAAAGCGAGGTCATAGTGAGCCGGTGATTAAAGTTTCGTCAGCCGTTCAGTCAGATACTGCCGGAGAATCCCTCAAAGTAGTTTCTTATAATATTCACCGCTGCATCGGAACGGATGGGAGCTATAATCCTAATCGGATTGTCGCTATTCTGCACTCCATAAAAGCAGACCTGATCGGTTTACAGGAAGTCGATTCCCGCCTGTCAGCAGGAACCGGAATGTCGCAATTGGATTACCTCGGCGCGATGCTGAATTCAAAAATTATAGCGGGCCCCTGCATTCACGAAGAGAACGGGCATTACGGAAATGCGCTCCTGACACGATTGCCGGTCATTGATTTTCGACTGATTGATTTGAGTGTTCGCGGACGCGAACCCCGGGGAGCCCTGGATGTGGATGTGAATTTTAAAGGGCGTATTCTGCGGGTGATTGTTACCCACCTGGGATGCCGCGGATTCGAACGTCGCGATCAAATACGGCGCCTGGTTTCCTTTATTAAAAATGATCCCAAGAGGACCACCGTGATCATGGGCGATTTCAATGAATGGACACCTATGAGCCGGGGTATTCGTACGATTAACTCGCATTTCGGAATGACAGCGGCGCTGGCCAGTTTCCCTTCCCGATTTCCTGTCTTTTGCCTGGACCGCATCTGGGTTCTAAAGGCCGTAGAAAAACCCACTTTTCATATTGAAAAGTCGACCCTGTCCAGAATTGCATCCGACCATCTGCCGATCGTGGCAAAATTTTCAATATAGAACTCCGAAATCATCGTTTGCTGTATTGCGTTATGGTCCAGTAATAGCAATATTGTAGGGTATCCCATTTTTCTAGGTGCAACTTTCTTCAGAATGGCTCATCTTAATTCTTGAATTCCCTATAATTTCAGGTTAAGAAAAACCTCATTCTCAATACATAAAAGACGATGCTTCCCTAGGCTACCAAATTCGAACCGGAAGTTCTCAGCTACTTGGAGATATGATGGCCGATTCCGAAAGCAAAGCACTGTTTAAAAATGTCCGAATCCTTATCCTCGAAGATAACATTGCCGATGCCGAGTTTCTTGAGCAAAATCTCCAGAATGATGGTTTCGTGTTTATTTCGGAACGCGTCGAGACGAAAAAATCTTACATAAAAGCACTCCGGGAATTTCGCCCTGATATTATTCTGTCCGATTATGATCTGCCAAACTTTTCCGGTTCGGAAGCTCTTCAGATAAGAAAGAAAATCTCTCCGGATATCCCATTTATCCTTGTAACCGGAGCAGTCGGCGAGGAACGGGCAATCGAAATCCTCACCGGAGGGGCTACGGATTATGTATTGAAAAAGAACCTGTCCAGAATTGGCCCCCCTGTAAAACGCGCTTTGCAAGAGGCGGATGAACATATAAGAAGGAAAATAGCTGAAGCGCAAAGTGATCGTCTTCTGAAGGAATTGGAAAAGAGGGTACAGGAAAGGACAGAAGACCTTCAGTCCGAAATCGAATTACGTAAAAAGGCGGAAGAAGAAACACGGAAAACACTCGAGAGCATCGGCGATGGTTTTTTCTCCTGCGATCAGGAGTGGAGGTTTGTTTACGTGAACGCACAAGCTGAACGTTTGTTGGGTATCCGCCAAAAGGATGTAATCGGTAAAAGCCACTGGGATATATTTCCATTGACGCTCGGCACAGAATTGGAAAATCAGTATCGACTGGCAGCGGCGGGAGAAGCCAGAGATTTCGAAAATTTCTATAAACCTTGGGGCCGCTGGTTCCATAACCGGTGCTTTCCACGTGAGGGCGGCGGCATGTCTGTCTATTTTCAAGACGTAACCCACCGCAAAAGGGCTGAGGAGGCTTTGAGGGTAAGCGAGGAGCGCTATCGTCACCTCGTTCAAAACACCACCGCTGTTATCCTTCGAATGGATCCCAAGGGTAACATCCTCTTCGCCAATGAACATGCTCTGGAACTCTTCGGATACACAAGTGATGAGTTGATCGGCAAGCATGCTGTAGGGACCATTATTCCGGAGATGGAGACTACTGGTCGCGACCTGTTAGCCATGGTCGATGAAATCTCGAGAAATCCCGATCGCTTTCATTCCAATGCGAACGAGAACATGCGCAAAAACGGCAAACGTGTATGGATGGAATGGACCAATACCGGCATTTACGACACAGATGGCAACCTAAAAGAATTTCTGTCCGTCGGCATCGATGTGACTGAGCGAAAGCGGGCAGAGGAGGCGCTATCTCAATCTGAGACGCGTTACCGGATTCTACATGAAAATCTGCGTGATGCCTTTGTCCAGATCGATATGGATGGGAGGATAACAGAATTCAATGATATCTTTTGCCAGATGTTAGGTTACTCGCCAGATGAAATAATAGCGCTGCCTTACAAACAACTGACCCCCGCGTGTTGGCACTCCTTTGAAGATGGCATCGTCCGTGAACAGATTATCTCACGCGGTTACTCTGACGTATACGAAAAGGAATACCGGAGAAAGGATGGGACCCTTCTTCCGGTGGAACTTCGGACTATTCTGTTGCGGGATATTGCCCGTCGGCCGAATGCAATGTGGGCTATCGTGCGTGATATAACCGAGCGCAAAAAAGCGGAGAAGTCCCTTCAGAAAGTCAAGGGCGAACTCGAAGAGCGCGTGAAAGAGAGGACAGCTGAATTGCGGGCTGCCTCACATTACGCGCGAAGTCTCATAGAGGCCAATCTCGATCCACTTGTGACTATCAGCCACGAGGGAAAAGTCACAGATGTGAACAACGCCGCGGAACAGATCACCGGGATGAAACGCAACCAGCTTATCGGAAGCGATTTTTCCGATTACTTCACCGATCCGGCTAAAGCGAAAGCCGGTTACGAAGAGGTTTTCCAGAAAGGATTTGTGCGGGATTACGAGCTGGAGCTGAAAAATCAGAATGGATGCTCTATCCCGGTCTTGTATAACGCATCGGTGTACCGCGATAAGACGGGAAAGATTCTAGGAGTCTTTGCCGCCGCCCGAGATATAACCGAGCGCAAGAGGGCGCAAGAAGCCATCGAATCCGAGCGAAACAGACTCTATGGCGTTCTGGAAACCCTGCCGGCAATGATTTGCCTTTTAAAGCCTGACTACCACGTTGTCTTTGCAAACCGTGCAGTTCGAGATAGACTGGGCAATACAGAAGGCCGCCTCTGTTATGATTATTGTTTCGGGCATAAAGAGCCGTGTAGCTTTTGCGAATCTTTCAGAGTACTTGAGACTGGGAAACCACATCATTGGGAATTCTCGACACCTGACTCCAGAGTCATTGAAACCTATAATTTTCCTTTCTATGATGTGGACAGCTCCCCTTTGATCCTTAAAATGGACCTCGACATAACCGATTTCAAAAAAACGCAAGAAGAGCTCCGGCTGCTTAATCAGTCACTGGAAAACCGGGTGGCCGAGCGCACGGCGGAACTGGAATATGCAAATAGAGAGCTGGAGAGCTTCAGTTACACCGTATCACATGATTTACGCGCTCCTCTGCGAGCTATAGACGGATTCTCCCGAATGCTCCTGCAAAATGAGCAGTGGCTGGATCATGAAACGACCAGAAAACTTAAAATTATTCGGGATAATGCAACGAAAATGGATCGCCTCATAAACGATCTGCTTCATTTGTCAAGATCCGCGCGGGCACCTATCTCCAGCAGGGAAATCGATATGAACCGGCTTGTGAAGGGTGTATGGCAGGAACAATTGGCTGCAAGCCCGGACCGCAGAATTGAGTTAATCAACAGATCAATGCCCAACGCACTCGGAGATGAAGCACTCATCCGGCAGGTCCTTTCCAATCTTGCTGCGAATGCAATTAAATTCTCAAGACGAAAAAAAATATCCATGGTCGAGATCGGCGGTGAAATCAAGGAAATGGAAGCCGTTTACTATATAAGAGACAATGGAACGGGCTTCAATATGCAGTACTACGATAAGCTCTTTGGGGTATTTCAGAGATTGCATTCGGAAAGCGATTATGAGGGAACGGGTGTCGGGCTTGCGATTGTGCAACGTATCGTTAATCGCCATGGAGGCAGGATCTGGGCAGATAGCAAAATCGGAAAGGGCGCAACCTTCTATTTTTCACTCCCAGCCGCAAAAATGAATAATGCTTTCTTAATCAAATAAATTTCATGACCAACTTCCAATCATATTGAAATTTGGAAATCGGTTTTCTTCCCACACTTTCACCTTTTCCGAACTTTAAAATAAGG
>DHHG01000202.1 GCA_002403175.1 Syntrophaceae bacterium UBA4778
AGTCCGGGAAGGAGGTCGATTCAACGACGACCTGCGGTCTCGCGAATCCGGTGATCTATGATATCCTTCTGGGAGAGGAGATACTTGGCGATTCCCCTTCTCCGTATGAAATTCTTTCTGAGCTGGAAGCCAAGAATGGTGACGAACGCTGGGAATTCTGGAAAAGCGAGCTGTCGCGCTGTATCCGCTGTTATGCATGCCGTAAAGCTTGCCCCCTGTGCTATTGCGATCCTTGTTTTATCGATCAGACCAAACCGCAATGGGGAGACAAGACACCTTCTTTCGACGGCAACCTGATGTATCATTTAACACGCTTTTATCATTTGGCCGGGCGATGTGTGGATTGCGGAGAATGCACCCGAGCCTGTCCGGTCAATATACCATTGAACCTGTTCCATAAATATATGGGCAGGGAATGTGAAGAGATGTTCAACCAGAAATCAGGAATGGATATTAATCAGAAGCCGGTAATGGTTGATTTCAAGGTGGAAGATTCGGATACATTGATTGAGTGACATTTGCTGAAAGCGGTTTTCGGAGGATATTGTGTTAAAGAAAATAGCACTTTCTAAATTGCAGGAATTTTTAGCTGCCTTAATGGCGCAGGGAAAGCTTTATGCGCCTGTAAACGGACAAGGCGGTATCAATTTCGAGGAGATTAAAAAAGCAGAGGATGTGACCCTGGATTTCTACAATACCGTTCTGAGTCCGAAGGCCCTGTTTTTCCCGCAAATAGAACAAATGGTAAGATACAGGATGGAGAAAGAAAAAACAGAAACCGATATCGTTCCTCCTGATTCGTCTCCTCAGATCCTCCTGGGTGTGAGGCCCTGTGATGTGAAGAGTTTTGAAATTATGGATTTGCTGTTCGAAGACAGCGGGATTCTCGATCCCTATTGGGTTGAACGGCGCAAAAACACAACTATCATAGGTTATGCATTCGATTCGGTTGATCCGGCGGATTTTTACAATACATTCGGAATCCATGCCGCAGATCCGAGCGGGAGCGATATCTTCATGATCAAAAAAGGAGATCAGGAGATACTTCTCAAAGCGATTACGGAAAAAGGCAAAGCGCTTCTGAATACGGTTGCCTGTCTGGAAGACGGCACGGAAACCGATGCCGGGTATTTCGACGAAGTGATTGCGAAGGGTCCGGATCTGAAGACAAGGAAACTAGATCTGGCCGGGGTTGATAGACGACTTTTAGAAATTTTTGAAAGCCCGTTCTGGAATAAAATTTCCGCAGCTTGCCTGAGTTGCGGCACCTGCACCTTTGCGTGCCCGACTTGCCATTGTTTCGATATCTGTGATGAGAATCTCTTCCGGAAAGGAACCCGCAGCCGGACATGGGATGCCTGTATGTTTACCAACTTTACCCTTGAGGCAAGCGGACATAACGTGCGGACCAAGGTGCACCAGAGATTGCGGCAAAAAGTGAATCATAAGTTTTCTTATTACGTTTCAAAGTTCGGAACAAACCTCTGCGTCGGCTGCGGCCGCTGCACCCGTTCCTGCCCGGTTAATATCGATATCTTCTCGATTGTGGAGGGAGCAAAAAAGATCGAGAGCGGAAAGTAAATTTTTCGCTCAGGATATTTAATTAAAAATAGAACGGCGTCGAAGTAAAAATTAGAGAGATACTCAAGTTCCGATAGGGACAAGCTGTAAGGCAAAATATACTTTTTACAATCGCGCGGGAGAGGATGAAGATGCAGAATCCTTATATACCTATTCCAGTCACGGTAAGCAAGATCATCACGGAGGTCGATACCGGAGATATCAAGACCTTCCGGCTGACCTTCGATAACAAAGAAGATGCAGAGCGGTATCAATACCTTCCCGGCCAATTTGCCGAGCTTTCTCTCTATGGCAAAGGAGAAAGTCCGATCGGTATCGCATCTTCGCCCACCGATTCCGATTATCTGGAGTTTACGGTCCAGAAGGCAGGTCTTGTTACCGGCGCTCTTCATGATATGGAAGAGGGCGCAAAAATGGGCATTCGAGGCCCCCTGGGGCACCCCTGGCCTATTGAATATCTCGAGGGGAAAAACATTATCGTAGTCGGGGGCGGGTTTGCGTTTACGACCCTTCGATCTTTGATTCGTTACATGCTACACAAGGACAACCGTTCCAGATTTGCCGATATCACGGTAATTTACGGCGCCCGCAATCCGGGACTTTTACTGTATAAAGATGAATTGAAGGCTTGGGAAGCCAGGAGCGATATTAAAACACTGATCACTGTAGATCAGGGCAATGCTGACTGGAAAGGTCGAGAAGGATTTGTACCGACTGTTTGTAAGGAAAGCAATCTGAAGCCGGATAACGCTGTTGCCGTGATTTGCGGACCGCCGATCATGATCCGGTTTACACTTCCTACTTTCTTCGACCTGAAATTTAAAAAAGAAGACATTTACACCTCCGTTGAGATGAGGATGAAATGCGGAATCGGAAAGTGCGGTCGCTGCAATATGGGCAGCAAGTACATTTGTAAAGATGGACCGGTTTTTTCCATGGCCGAAATGGAGTCTTTACCGCTGGAAGCATAAAGCTATCCAAAAGTATAAGTTCATGCTATAAAGGGCCGCTGCAGTTTGGGCGGCCCAACTGCGTTTATCATTTGGAACAGCCTGCCTGCAGGTAAACAGTCCTGTAGAGCGAGTGTGATTCAACCTAAAACCTGAGCTAGGAGCCATGGGCTCTCAGCTATTATGAAGGAGGCTGCTTTGTATAAAATCATCGAAAAGACCTTTTTGCAGGAGATTGTGGTCAAAATGGTGATCGAAGCTCCGGAAGTCGCTAAGAAAAGGCGTGCCGGGCAATTTGTCATCCTGATGACCGAAGAAAAAGGAGAGAGGATTCCCCTTACGATTGTCGATTCGGACGCGGAAAAAGGGACCATTACCATTATTTTTCAAGTAGTTGGAAAGACAACACGCGATATGTCTAAAATGAATGCAGGAGAGTACATCCAGCACGTTCTGGGTCCTCTCGGTCATGCTACCGAAATCGAAAATTTCGGGACAGCAGTTTGCGTTGGCGGTGGCGTGGGAGTTGGCGTTGTTTATCCGATAGCGGCTGCCTTGAAGAAGGCGGGAAACAATGTCATTTCTATTATTGGCTCGCGGAATAAGGAACTCCTGATTCTGGAGGACGAAATGAAAAAAGTGAGCGATCAGTTGCTCGTTGCAACCGATGACGGCAGCTACGGCTTCCATGGTTTTGTCAGTGCCGTTCTGCAGAACCTGATCGATTCCGGACAAAAAATAGACCGGGTCTTTACGATCGGTCCTGTTCCGATGATGCGCGTCATCTGTAATGTTACCAAACCTTATAATATAAAAACCATTGTCAGCCTGAATCCGGTCATGGTGGATGGGACGGGGATGTGTGGCGCCTGCCGTGTATCGGTAGGTGGAGAAACGAAATTTACCTGCGTCGATGGTCCCGAATTCGATGGTCATCAGGTGGATTTTGCTCTTTTGATGAGTCGTCTGAAAATGTATTGTGAACAGGAAAAACAATCAATGGAAAGTTGCAGGTGTGGTTGCCATGGAAATTGAAAAAATACAAAAAAAGGAAAAAACGCCCAGGCAGCCGATGCCTGAGCAGGATCCGCAGGAAAGGAACAAAAATTTCAATGAGGTGCCACTGGGTTATTCTCCTGAGACGGCTATCCGGGAAGCGGGGCGCTGTATCCAGTGCAAAAAACCGGCATGTGTTTTGGGCTGCCCCGTTGACGTCGATATTCCCGGTTTTATTAAGCTCATTTCGGAGGGGGATTTTATTGGCTCTGCGCATAAGTTGAAAGAGACCAATGCCCTCCCCGCAGTTTGCGGAAGGGTTTGTCCTCAGGAAGATCAATGCGAGAAACTCTGTATTCTAGGGAAAAAAGGCGAGCCCGTCGCGATCGGAAGATTGGAGCGTTTCGCTGCCGATTATGAACGCGAAAAAGGAGACATCCAGATTCCGACAGTTGCCGCACCCACAGGGAAAAAGATCGCCATAGTCGGTGCCGGTCCTGCCGGACTGACGATCGCCGGTGATCTCGTAAAACTCGGACACGATATTACAGTGTTTGAAGCGCTGCACAAAGCGGGTGGCGTGTTGATATACGGAATTCCTGAATTCCGGCTTCCCAAAGCCATTGTGGATGCCGAGGTTGATTATCTGAAAAAACTCGGTGTCAAAATCGTTCTCAATGCCGCAATCGGCAGACTGAAGACGATCAGCGATCTCTTCGCCGAAGGCTTCGATGCGATATTCCTGGGTGTCGGCGCCGGCGCCCCGGTATTCATGAATATTCCGGGAGAAAACCTCTGCGGTATCTATTCGGCCAATGAATACCTGACGCGTTCCAATCTGATGAAGGCCTATCGCTTCCCCGAATTCGATACACCTATTGCCAAAGGGAAGAACGTGGCGGTCATCGGCGGCGGTAACGTGGCAATGGATTCCGTCAGAACAGCCTTGCGCCTGGGGGCGGATAACGCCTATATCATATATCGGCGCAGCGAAGTCGAATTGCCTGCCAGGGTTGAAGAGGTCCATCATGCGAAAGAAGAGGGCGTACAGTTCAAACTCCTGACCAATCCGATTGAGTACATCGGAGATGAAAACGGGTGGGTCAAAAAGATCGTCTGCAATCAGATGGAACTGGGCGAACCGGATGAATCGGGGAGAAGACGTCCTGTTGTCATCAAAGGCTCCGAGTTCACGATCGATATCGATACGGTAGTTGTTGCGATCGGAACCAATGCCAACCCCGTGATTCCCATGACGACACCCGGTCTGGAAACAAACAAGTGGGGCAATATTGTGACAAAGGGCGAATCGGGTGAGACGAGCATCAAGGGTGTCTATGCAGGCGGCGATATCGTAACCGGTGCGGCCACGGTTATTCTTGCGATGGGTGCTGGACGACAGGCGGCGAAAGCCATCCATCAGTATCTGAACGAGAAATAATCAAAGTAAAACCAAAGTTTAGAGCAAAAGGCCGGAGCGATCCGGCCTTTTTTTAGTGACAATAAGAAAATACCTTTGGGGTCAGTATGGCTCCATTCGCAAGACCTGCTTCAAACCGAACATCTTGACAACCAATCAGGCCATATTAGAATTTAATTGTGACGGTTTCGTAAAAAGTCCCGAAACGGGTCATCTTGCGCTTGTCCCGAGTCTTTGTCGGGGAGCGAAGCAAAGCAATCTAAGTTCTTGAAATCATAAGACTGATTCGTCACTGCGCTCCTCGCAATGACAAGAAAAGCTACTTTTTTACGAGACCGTCAATTGTGATTCGATTTGGCATCTAATTTCTTCCTTGGAAAATGTATTCAGAAGGAGGGTATATGAATGCGGAAAACAGAATCAAACTGCCGAGTACAGGAGAAGCGCCGGATCTGAAAACAGGATCGATTTTCTTTATCGGGAATGCCACTGTTCTGATCCGCTATGCGGGATTTACGATTCTGACCGACCCCACTTTTGTCCATATGCATGAGAAGGTTCCGGTCGGCTACGGAATGCATGCGACTCGTCTGACCAATCCCGCCGTCGACATCAGTGATCTTCCTGCTCTCGATCTCGTTCTTCTTTCCCATTTCCATGGAGATCATTTTGATCAGGTAGCCGAACGGGAATTGGATAAAATGCTTCCGATTGTGACAACTCCGGAGGCCGCGGGAGAACTCGGGCATCGGGGATTCGGTAACACGCATCCTCTTGAAAAGTGGGAATCGGTCACGATTTCAAGGGAGGCGAATCTGCAAATTACGGCCTTACCGGGACGGCACGGACCGCCTCTGTCGGACATGGTAATGCCGGAGGTTATGGGGAGTATGCTGGAATTTCAGTCCCCTTCCGGTATGGATCTCTTCAGGATTTACATCAGTGGAGATACGCTTGTGTTTGATGATTTGAAGGAGATTCCGGAGCGCTATCCGCATATTAATTTGGGACTCCTGCATCTCGGAGGTGCCCGGCTCCTGGGGATACTTGTGACCATGGATTCGGAGCAGGGGATTGAGGCGATCCGAATTATTAATCCAAAGCTTACCATCCCCATCCACTACAATGACTATGATCTTTTCAAATCCTCGCTTTCCGATTTTCGAAAGGAAGTGATGGCTGCCGGTCTGGAGAGCCGAGTCCGGTATCTTACGCACGGGCAGTCATTTACATTCGAGATAGCGCGGGGTCGCTTTGAGCAGCCGTGGGAGACCGAGCTATATAATCCGACGTGAAATCTTTCTCACGCTCAGGTGTCGGAGTTAGCCCCGGATCTGGAAAAAAGGGCGGACATGCTTCCGGCTATTTCGGGTTGGTCGATGATTTTAAAACCCGCTTGTTCCGCCTGATGGACGGAGGCGTCGAACTGATTTGCAGTTACATGGATCTTCGGTTCTGAAATCAGCAATTTCCCATTGTCTTTCAGTAATGAATATAAGGCTTCAAAAAAGAGAGCTTTCTCCGGCACCTCATGAACCATCCAGAAGGCCAGAATAAAATCCACCTTCTCTTCGAGAAATGGTGAATCAGCCCTGACCCGATGAAGCTTAATCCGGTGCTGCACATGGGCGTGTTCCGCGCGCTTGCGGATTGTCTCCAGCATTTTATCCTGGACGTCCGCTGCATATACGCATCCGCCGTCTCCTACCAATTCGGCAATGGGAATGGTAAAGAAACCGATTCCCGCTCCGATGTCCAGAACCTTGTCTCCTTCCGATACGTAATCTTTCATAATCTCCGCAGGATTCTGAAACAGCTTGCGAAAGCGGTTGTCAAAGAGAAAGCATAGCCAACGCGGGCAGGTGCGGTGATTGCGAAAGAAAACCAAATCGCCTAGTCTGCTCATGGCGAATCACCCAAAATCATGTTTTTCAGAGCCCGATCTGGTCGCTGATACCGGACATTGCTCCAAGAGAAATTTGTATGAATACTTCCAATGGTAATCCGATTTCTTTGCATTCCATGATGTACTCCCGGTTCACGGATGCGGCAAAAGCCTTCTCTTTCATCCTTTTTACAACGGACTTTGCCTTGACGCTCGCGACCTTCTTATCCGGATAGACCATGGCTGTAGCTGTAATCAGTCCCGTTATCGTCTCTGCAGCGGCAAGGGCATGCTGGAAAAGGGTACTGCGCTTTTTCCCTGAAATGATTTCATTGTGCATTACGATCGCATCGATGATTTCGGGATCGACTCCTTTCTCCTTGAGAATCCTTTCCGTTTCCCTGCCATGAATTTTCAAATCGGCATTGATCAGTTCGACATCGAGATCGTGGAGCAAACCGGCCAGACCCCATTTGTAAACATCTTGTTCGAGCCTGCATGCCAGTGCCTGCATGACCGCTTCAGAAGCAAGACAGTGGTTTATCATTCTTTCATTTTTTATATACTGATGAAGGAGCTGCAATCCTTCCTCCCGGCTGACACTCATTCAGAATCCCTCCTCAAAATAAATGTTTTGCTTTCCGGTAAATTGATATTGCTATCGGGTTAGGCTATTTCTTTGCCCTCTCTCAGATACTGGAAGGCTCTGTCGATATCTCTATGGCTTGCCACCAGAACCAATGTATCCTGTTCCTGAATCTCAAAATCCGCACCGGGGCTGGTGAAAGAATTCTCCCCTCTAACAACGGCAATCACTGTTGCTCCCGTTTTGCCACGCAGGTCGAGTGAACCCAATGTCTTGCTGACGGGCCATGTATTCTTGCCCACAAAGAAAGTCTCTGCAGTTCCTGATGCCAGAAGATCGGAGATCCTGTCGGCCACCGGACGAACTCCTCTGGAGGAGCCCCTCAGCATTCCGTAGCATTCACCTCTCAGGACCTTGACCTGGGCATCGATGATATTTCGGGGTACGTGGTATTTCTCGAGCACTCGCGTGAAGATTTCTATTGATGTCTCAAACTCCTCGGGAATGACGTCGTTCGCCCCGACTTCCAAAAGGGTATCGGTTTCTGCTGCATAGCGGGTGCGAACGATAATGAACATTTCCGGATTCAATTCCCGGATCGCGCGAACGCCTCGTTGCGTTACGATTGGATCGGATATAGCAAAAACGATGCCTTTGGCCTGACGCACGCATGCTTCTTCAAGGATGGTTCTGCTGGATACATCGCCGAAAATAATGGATTCCCCCTCTTCGGTTGCAGAGCGTACCGTCACGGGATTCAGTTCGAGAATGACATATGGAATTCCGGATTCTTTCAGAACATGTGCAAGATTTCTTCCGTTCAGACCATACCCGGCAATGATAACATGTCCCCTGAGATCTCGTCCTGGCTTTGCACCCTGATCTTGCGTTCGGGTTCTCCATCCGAAAAGACGTTCGCAGTACTCCGTCAGGGTTGGCGCAAGCTGAATTAGGAAAGGAGTTGCCAGAATAGTCAATATGGATGAGGCGATAAATGCCTGAAAAAGATCATCGGAGAAGAATCCGTTTGCACGTCCGAATCGAGCCAGTACGAATGAGAACTCCCCAATCTGAGCAAGAGCAAGTCCCGACAGTAACGAGATCCGGGGTCCATATCCAAGGAGAAGAACAGTGATGATGACCACAATTGCTTTGATGGCGATGGTTGCTCCGACAATGCCGAGAACGACGGAATGTAATCGCCATACGGCAGTCGTATCGAGGAGCATTCCGATCGATATAAAAAAGATGCTGTTGAATATATCCTTGAAGGGCAGAATATCTGAGACGATCTGGTAACTGTAGTCTGAATCGGCAATGACAATCCCGGCGAGAAATGCTCCGAGAGCGAGCGATAGTCCGAGAGAGGAGGTCAATAAGGACATACCGAGACAAATAAAAAGGGTTGTAATCAGGAAGACCTCGCGGATACGAGTCTTAACCACCAAATGAAGAATATGGGGCATCAGATAACGGGCAGCTACGAATACGCCACCTATCGTTGCAGCGCTGAGACCGAAGCGCAATGTAATTGCAATAGGAGAAACGCTTCCGGTATTTGCCAGGATGGGTACGAGCGCAATCATCGGAACAACTGCAATATCCTGGAAAATCAGGATTCCCAGAGAGATTCTGCCCTGAGGAGAATCTGTTTCTCCCCGCTCCCCCAAGAAACTGAGAACAACAGCGGTGCTGCTCAGAGCCATTAGAAAGCCATAGAATAAAGCCTCACGGGAATTGGTATGGAAAATCGTAACGAGCAAAAAAACACAGATTGCTATTGTCATAGAGACCTGGAGACCGCCCCCCATCCAGAAATTTCTCTGAATCCTCCTGATCCGTTCCGGGGCGAATTCAAGTCCTATCATGAACAGAAGCATAATAACGCCGATCTCGGCCATTGCCTCTATCGTGTTAATTCTTTTGACGAGGGACAACCCCCCGGGTCCGATCAAGATTCCCGTCAGGAGAAAACCGATAATCGCCGGCAGTCTTACTTTGTGCGATAGATAGATAATCAGAATCGAAGCTGCCAGAACAATTACCAATTCTTTAAGTGCAAATAATTCCATCAATAACCGGCCTCTTACTTCCTGTCGTTCCCGTTCAGCCAAGCTAAAAAGCAGTAAAGGCTGATCTGTGCAAGCTTTTCCCTCGGCCTCGCTTTTCGAGTATATCAAACTGGGGAAAAGAATAAAGGTGAGTCGCCCCGTATGTCAATTAGATAATAGAGGGATAAATAGCAAGAATCTGCTAAAAAAAAAGAAGGAAAAAAGGGGGCATTCCGGTTTCAGTTCCGTGCGTGGTTTGAAATTAGCACTGTACGAGATTACGAATCACTTTCCAGATATTCATGTACCATGTCGAGCATGTAACTGATCTTGAAAGGCTTGGAAAGTGTCCGGTACTTATATTCCAGAATTTCATTCTCCAGTTCCTGCTTTAGCCGCTTAAGGCCGAAGAAACCGCTGACATAGATGACCTTGATTCCCGGCTGTTCATTTCGAATTTTTTTGACCAGTTCGATACCACTCAGATTCGGCATTACGATATCGGTAACGACGAGATCTGGTTTGAATCGCTTATAAACAGAGTACCCATTATCTCCATCCACTGCAATTCTGGTTTCATAACCCTCCATGGATAATACACTCCGCAGGATATCCTGCAATCCAAACTCGTCCTCTACAACCAGAATTTTTTTCTTTTCCCTGGTTGAAATCCGGAAATTAATTTTTAACTGGTTGAGCAGATCGTCTTCATTTATTTTGCTGATGACCTGGTGGATCCGATTGATCCTCAACTGGAGGGCATGTGCCTTATCTTTTTTTTCGGGATTCATGTCAGGATGATAAACTTTTGAAAGAAGACGAAAACTGGACCGGACGTAACTTAGTGCTGCACGATCGCCTAGTTCATTATAAATCTCGCGTGTCTTATCGAGCAGACCCAGGAATTGAAATTCTTTCTCCAGATCGATTTTTTCTGCCATGATCACACTCTTTTTGGATTTCAAAACCCAACAAGTCGTTTCGAAAATGGCCTTAAAACGATTTTACATGTAGTCAAAAACCTACCATTTTTAGAGAATATATTCCACAAGATTGTCCTTTCATGCTTGCAAGCCCATTTGCAAAGTAGCGAATTCGTAATACCGGACTCTAATCGCAAGAATCTCTGGACACGAAGAAAAAACTGATATATTGCGCAGCTTACATCAATATGGTTAAGGACACGGTTGACAATATGATTAAAAAGATAAAGCTGATTCCAGTTCTGATCCTGATCCTTCATTTATCACTGAACGTTTGCGCTCAAGCCGAAGCGCAAAGGAAAGTGACAGAAGGGAAGGCGGCTTATTATTTAGTTTCCGATCGGGAACCAATCTTCCAGCTTTCAAACCCGCCTCTTCCCGGCTCCGATGCAGACAGGATGGATATTCAGGTCTTACGTGAATGGCAGATGAAAAGAACGCCTGATGAATGTGCCCGGGCCCAATCCGAAGCGTATGGAAGTTTTGAAAATTTTTTTGGAAAAATCAGTCCTTTTCTGAGACCTGTTCCAGCTGAAGTCTCCGCTGTTTTTGATCGTATCCAATCCGATCTGAACCATTCCATCCGTGCAGCCAAACAGAAATACCGACGACCACGTCCCTTTCAAAGGGAATTGGAACTGGAGCCCTGCCTGGGAATGGTTAGGGGCTTTTCATACCCGAGTGGACACGCTGCCTATTCCCGATTGTTCGCTCTTATTCTATCCGAGCTTCAGCCGGAGCGGAAAAGTGAATTCATGGCGAGGGCGGATCAAGCGGCGCTGAACAGGGTAATCGGCGGGGTTCACTATCCCACTGATATTGAGGCGGGCAAGAAACTCGCCGAGGATATTTTTGCCGATCTCAGGAAAAATCCGGATTTTCGGAGGGATCTGGAGATCCTGAAACAATATATCGCCCACTGAATGAGTGATGGTCTCGTAAAAATCCGACCGCGCATTCTTTGTCATGCTCGCGAAAGCGGGCATCCAGTTATTTCAATTCTTTATGGACTCCCGCTTTCGCGGGAGTGACAGAATTTGCAGCTTTTTACGAGACAGTAAATGATTACAGCATCGTTTACTCTTTGTATCCTGTTATATCCGCATCAAGCTTCTCGTTTAAATTTTGACATTGGAATTACATCTTTGTATATACCCCCATAGGGTATATGGGGAGTGTGCTATGGAAGAGCAACGAAAAAAAATTTTAAACCGCTTGCGGAGGATAGAGGGGCAGGTCCGTGGATTGCAGCGATTGATCGAGGAAAAGGCCGATTGCCTTGATATTCTGCTTCAGGTCTCCGCGGTAACATCAGCTATGAAAAAGACGGGGACAGCAATCATATCGGCGCACATGCAGGAGTGTCTGGAAAAATCGTCACAAGATAACGGCAGGAGTTTGAAAGAAATCGAGCGTGCATTGAGCCGCTTTATCGACCTTGCATAATGGGGGGGTATTTATGAAGGAAATCAGAGAGCCGAAGGTAAACCGCCGTTCTTTTTTAAAAATATCGGCAGGTGTAGCGGGTCTGGCCTGTTCCCTGTCCGGATCAAAATTGGTTGGGGCTGCGGATTCCGGAACGGTAAAGACCTGGGAGAAGGGACGCTTGTCGACACTGATCGACCTGAATCTCTGTAATGGCTGCGTAGGAGAAAAAATGCCTGCCTGCGTGTCTTCCTGCAAGGAGCTGAACAAGGACAGGATTCCTCCCGTTGCCGCTACAATTCCCGAACCCTGGCCGCAAAAAACGGTCGAGGACTGGTCCGGAAAAAAGGAGGTATTCAATCGGCTGACACCGTACAATTTTATCTTTGTGCAGAATGTTGTCGTGGATGAGGAGGGGAAGCAGAGGACGATCTTTATACCAAGGCGCTGCATGCATTGCGATAATCCTGCCTGCGCAACGCTTTGTCCTTTCTCCGCGAATCACAAGTTCGAGGATAGCGCGGTTATCATTGATCAGGAACTCTGTTTCGGCGGAGCAAAATGCAAGGCCGTCTGCCCCTGGGAAATCCCGCAACGCCAGTCGGGGGTTGGAATCTATTTGCATGTGCTTCCGTCGCTGATGGGCAATGGAGTAATGTTCAAATGCGATCTCTGCCACGAGCGGCTCAAAAAGGGCCAAATTCCAGCCTGTATCGAAGCGTGCCCGCGTAAAGCCATGCTGATCGGCCCCAAAGGGGAGATCGAAGCCATTGCAGATGAGCGCGTCCGGAAAATGAACGGCTTTATTTACGGGAAAAATGAAAATGGCGGGACATCCACTCTCTATGTGTCTCCTGTTTCGTTTGAAGTAATCGCCAAACGAATGGAGAAAAAACCGGGCCGACCGGATATGAAACCGGGTGTCAAGAGGCGGATGGAAGGAACAGAAAAAATTGGAAAGGCTGTTCTGGCATCGCCTGCCATTGGCCTGATTGCCGGGGCGGCGGGAGCTATGGGATGGCTGGCGAAAAGAAAAAAGCAGGTTAAAGAGCAGGGGGAGGATACCAATGAGTAAAATGATCATTTCGGAGCGAGGGCTCGTAAAGCGCCATGACCTGATCGAACTCATTGAGCATTGGACCATTGCCGTATCCGGACTGGTTCTGCTGTTTTCAGGTATGTTTGAGCTTCCCATGGCGAAACGCTATTTTATCACTTCCATACCGGGACTGACCTGGTCGGGGGATTTCATTGTTTCGCTCTATATCCACTATATCGCCTCCGTGCTTTTTGTTTCTGCATGTGTTTTTCATGCAGTCTATCACGGTCTCCTGGGAGACCGGGGAATGATTCCGGAGAAAGGTGACCTGAAGGCCTCGCTCCTTGTAATCAAGAGTTTTTTCGGAAAAGGGGAGGAGCCTCCTTTTCATAAATACCTCCCGGAGCAGCGAATTGCGTATGTAGGAATGGCGATTATTATTCTGATGCTGATCCTTTCCGGACTCGTCAAAATCTATAAGAATCTCTATGCCCCTGATATGAACTATGCTCTGGTTTTATGGGCGACCTGGATTCACAATATCTTTTTCATTCTCTTTTTCCTGGCATTTCTAGCTCACATGGGAGCTCTCGTAATCAAGCCAAACCGCCCCATGGTGCGCGGGATCTTTACCGGTACCGTTCGCCTCGATTATGCCCGGCGCCGTCATCCTCTGTGGATCAACGAGTTGGAAAAGGAATTGGCCTGCACTGCTTCGCATGGATATGTGCTCTCTGCAGGTTTATCGCACGAAGACTCTGAGGCAGGTGGGCAGGGCCGGATTTGAACCCGATATAGATTATATGAAATATTACCTGGAATCCGATCCCGTATAAGCACTTGAAAAGCTGTCAGGCACTTTCTTCTTTCAGCCTGCGAGTCAGAAAACGATCGAGTTGATCAGCAAAATTCCGGGAATCTTTTTTCCCGAAGGCGGATGGCCCTCCCGTTGTCAGGCCTCCATCGCGCAGTTCGCTCATAAGATCACGCATTGCCAAGCGCTCTTTGATGTTATCTTTTGTGTAAAGGATGCCATGGGGATTGAGGGCGAAAGCATCTTTGGATACAACGCGGTCGGCCAATGGGATATCGGCTGTAACCACTAGATCGCCAGATTCAGCTAACTCTGTGATGCGGTCGTCGGCGATGTCCGGCCCTTCGGAAACGAGGATGCTAGAAATCAGCGGCGACGGTTCGTGGTGGACAGCCTTGTTCGCAACGAAAATGAGAGGCACTCGAAGGCGCAGAGCAGCCCGAACCAGGATGGCTTTGGCTGCCCTGGGAAATCCGTCCGCATCGACATAAATCTTCATAGATTTTCTATCCGCAATTTTTCAGTGCCCCTAGACTTCCCCACGCCTGCTAAATAATTCAATCACTTTGAAGGCGGGCGAAGGAAAGTCATTCTTTCCACGTACATTTCGACCTGAAGATTTTTAGTTCCGGATGTTGCATCCATAACCGGCTGAATCCGGAAAATACCCAGATTCTTAAATTCGATAATTGCCAGAACGCTGGATCGATTTGGGGTCAGCAGGGTGAGAATTCCGTTCTTTTCTTTGGTGTCGTCGTTGTTACCCTGAATAACAAAACTTTGGTGCCAATTGACGAACGAATCAGCAGCGATTTCGGGGATGGTGATTTTGAGATTCGGAAATTCAAGCTTCCCCGGTTCTCTCATGTAGTCCCTGGCCTCCCCAATATCATCGGTCACGGTTGTTTGTTTAACGGTGAAAGACTCAATCCGGCTGACTTTCGAGCAGTCGAGGCCGTCGATCTGAAGTCTGAAATTACTGGGCAGGAAAAGCTTCTGGTTTGCTCCAAACTTTGCATCGCCCTGAAGGCTCCCTCCTGATTTCACGACTCGGATGACCTCCGGGGCAAACTTTACAGTGATGTAGGCGGGTTCCTTGCTGGAACCGTCCAGAGTGGGGATAGTTGTTGCCGTAATAAGCGCCTGGGTGAATTGCCGTTCTGATTTGACGTTCAGGTTGCGGTCAGCATCTAGAATGCTCCCATTCGTACGTTTATAATTCATCTGCCAGGATTGCCTGATCCAATCATAAATTTTGCTTTCATTATCGAATCCAATCTGGATTTCGAATTCCTGATATTTGGGCTGACCTATATGTTTTTTTACGAAATAGCTGGGTCCGGCTGGTTCATTGATTACTTCTGCGCTGATCGCGCCGCCGCTGACACTTTTCACAAATCCGCATTTAACGCCATCAAGGACCAGAAAGGTATTTCCGGTTACATAAGAACGATTGCCCCCCGGCTGAGACCAGCCCGAGCTGATAAAAGAAAAAATAAAAACCCACACCATCGCGAAAATCAAAAAACCATTTCTGCTGTTTTTCATCTCTTACCCCTCGATTCAGACAAATAAAATTGATGATTATTGATTGAAGCGATCTTAGGGGAACGGTTCCCGGAAAGTCAATTGTTTATTGGGAGTCGGGGTACAATTCCGACCGGTAAATCCTTCATTCTATAAAAGTCTGAATACCAATCTCGGAGCTGATAAAAAGTTTTTGCAGCGTATGTGATTTAGAATCATCCGTATGGAATATCATGCAAGCAGATGTTTGCAAAATTTCATATATGGCCCACTTATGATGTAAGTCTTTGTTTTTCAATGGCTTGCGACCTTCAGACCATCTGGTACAGGGATTGCTCTAATGATAAACATCAATATAGAGCTCCCGGTTTCCGGTGACGGCTGATCAAAAGCTCTTTTTCCAAAAGTATCTTGAAAGCCTTAAGGACCGGTGCTTCGCCGGGGCTTGCTCCGGGGGAGTATTTCAATTGGAGGGAAACTAATAATTACATGTGAGTCCCTCTCCAACGCATGGCTTCTTGCCTTCAATTCCAATCAGCAAAGACAGGAGTAGTACGTATGGATAACAAGGATAATTTCTTCTACCAGCCCAGAAGGTACAACACGATCCAATTATGGAAAGATGTATCTGCAAAACAATGGAACGATCCAAGTTGGCAGATGAAAAACTCCATTCGAACGGTCGAGCAACTCAAAAAAATAATTCCTCTAACAGCCTTTCAGGCCCGCGGAATAGAAAAGACCGTAACGGCTCTAAGCGCCCAGGGGAAAGATCCTTTGCGCATTACCCCTTACTATGCCTCGCTTATGCAGGCGGATCCTTTTCATCCCGTTATGTTATCGGGTGAAAAATCGCACAAACGGCTCGATCCCATTTTCTGGCAAACTGTGCCCACCCCGGCAAATCTCTTATTTCCCGATACAGGCATCGAGGGCGCCATGGCCGAAGGATCGAGAAGTTTCGGCTCCGCATATCAGCGATATCCGAACAGGGTTGCCCTTTTTGTCGCTGAAAATACGAGCTGCGCATCCTATTGCGTTCACTGTCAAAGAACGAAATCCCTGGATGGGACGGTCGATTTCAACAGCGAAAAGATCAATAAAGGCCTCTTCTATATCAGGTACAACGAGAACATTGACGAAGTGCTTGTCACCGGCGGCGATGCACTGATGATAAGTCGGAAACGATTACAGTACGTACTGGAGGAGTTAGGCAGGATTCCGCATGTAAGGTCGATACGAATTGCAACGAGAGTTCCGGTCGTATTGCCGATGGCCGTAAATGACGAACTGATGAACCTGATCAAAGAATCTGTGAACAGATTTTCTGTGGGTGCGAGAAAATATGTTTACTTCATGACGCATATCAATCACTACCAGGAGATCACAGAGGAGTTGGCATCTGCGGTATGGACGATTCGGAATCACGGATTCACGATCAGAAATCAAACCGTATTGCTGAATCACGTGAATGATTATTTCAAAACGCTGGCCGAAACATTCCGGCGAATGTTCTGGATCGGCGTTCATCCCTATTATCTTTTACAATGTCATAAAGAAAAGGGACTCGTTCATTTCATTACGCCGGTTCAGATCGGTAAGATCTATATGAAACACATGCAGGGCTGGATTTCGGGAGTCACGATACCCAAGTATGCGGCGAATATTGAAGGGGGTGGCGGTAAGGTCATGCTCATGCCTTCGGGGCACGATACATTGAATCTGAGAGACAATATAGAAAAGAGAATAGCCGAAAGCTTTGCGACGGTTACAACATGGGACGGGAGGGAGGTACCCCGTTATGAGGCGCTCGGCAGATCCACGCAGGATGAATATGAAAGAGCCGTCAGCATCATGGATGCATTTGTCGGAAGAAAGGGCGTCTTTCTGCCGAAAGTAATTATCGTGGATGAAAATGGAAGGCATATCGAGACAACGAACTTTCAGAAATTGCCTAAGCTGGAAAAAATTAAAAAAACGGATCAATTGAAATACAGCATTTTTGAAGATGATAAACCGTTGACCAATCCTGCAGAGATCGCTGAGGAGCTGGAAACCCAGTACAGCCTTTCGAAATACGGCCGGACAGATACATATGGGGAAGAGGCCCCGGAGCCTGCAGATCCGATCACTGCGGAAGCGGGATAGCGAAATTGTCTTATCGCCAAGCGGAATCGGTTGATGGAAATAGGGGGAAGATTTTGTCAAAGAGTGTGGGGACTGACCATAGCTGATGAGTTCATTATGAAATAGTGCATCCGGCTATGACTGCTATCCTCTACGTCAGCAAAATAAATGATTGAATATTCTGCTCGAGTATGATTATCATGCAATTATGAAAGCCGTAACCCAGAATTCATTTCTACCCCGTGCAGCTGCAACGGCCATTGAACACGCTTCCCGCGTTTCCCCGGTGGTTGTGTTGCTCGGCGCCCGCCAGACTGGCAAGACCACGCTGTTGCGTACTTTGCCGCTTTTCGAGAAATGGCCTTATCTCACCCTCGATGATTTCGACTTGCGGACCCAGGCCATAGAGGAACCGGAGTCAGTAGTAGCGAGAGCTCCCAGCCTGGTACTCGATGAGGTGCAACGCGCACGGAACTTGCTCATAGCAGTTAAACGGGCTATTGATAATGATCCTGCCCGCACTCCGGGCCGTTTTGTCCTAACTGGTTCCGCCAATCTCCTAATGATGAAGCAAATAGGAGAAACATTGGCCGGAAGAGCTGTGTATGTCACTCTTTGGCCCTTCACCCGCAGCGAGCGCCTAGGATATGGCCGTGTCGGAGCATGGACCGAACTTCTGGGAACGCCGTTTTCCGGCTGGCGTAACATGCTGGAAACCAGGCCGGGTCCTGCCGAAGATTGGCGTATCGCCGCCAGACGCGGCGGGCTGCCCGTTCCATCCTATAGGCTTTCCAATGATGACGACCGGGCGCTTTGGTTTTCCGGCTATGTCCAGACATACCTGGAGCGAGACCTCCAAACCCTTCGAGCGGTAGAGAACCTTGCCGATTTCCGCCGCCTCATGCGAGCTGCGTCACTGCGCATCGGCAACATCGTTAATCAAGCCGAACTGGGGCGCGATGTCGGAATCGCTCAGCCTCAGGTTCACCGTTTCATGAACCTTATGGAGACGAGTTATCAGATTGTGCGTCTTCCGCCCTATGCCGTGAATCGAACCCGCCGGCTGATCAAGGCACCGAAACTATATTGGAGCGATACGGGTTTGGTGCTCTTCCTTTCCGGCGAGAGCGAACCCAGAGGGGCTCACCTGGAAAACATGGTGCTGACAGATCTTCTGGCCTGGCGCGATCTGCAGGCCTATCGACCTGAAGTGCTTTACTGGCGTACCGCCACCGGCATAGAGGTGGATTTTGTCATCGAAACAGCTAATCGATTGTTGCCAATCGAAATCAAGGCAGCCGCCCGTGTTACAACCGCCGACGCTAGGGGATTAGAAGTCTTTCTTGATGAATACCCGGACCTTGTAGACGGGGCCTTGCTTCTTCACAGCGGTAAGGAAATTTTTCCTATCACCCGTCGTGTGCTGGCATGCCCTTGGTGGAAGGTCATCTGAGGGGAATAAAAAGGGTCAGGCCGAAGAAAGTCTATACGTTCTCAGAAGCAAGACAACGATTTGCCGAGATTCTGAATACAGCGCGCGAGGAAGAAGTCGTTATCAAAAGGCGAGGAGGCTAACCTTTAAGATCGTTTTCAAAAAAGCGCCCAAATCGCCCTTCGATGTCCACGGCATAAAAACCAAAGCGACTACAAAAGATATTCTTCAGGCGAAGCAGGGATTCAAGAGAGTATAAATGAGTGCAAGAAAAGGACCGTTCTTCGCCGGCTGAAACATTTCGTAAAATCTTATGGGTCGGAGCAAAAATACCACTTCGCGTTTTTGAGTGGTCGCTGGCTACATCTACCAATATTCAGGCGAAGCAGTCCCTCAGAGCCTAAGGTTGTCTTCCAGGAAAATCTGTTTCGGCCCATTCCCAAAGTGGGATGCTAGCCCACAGATCCTGCCTGCAGAAGTGGGATGGAGTTTATATATTATTTAAGCGGAAGATTTGGTAGCGAAGAGTGGCGATGATCTGTCAAGAGTGTAGACCTGACCCTTATGGTTTGATCTGGAGAGAGAGCCGATGGACCTTGATGCCGTCGATGGCGATGGGCCCGAAATTGTTTCCGCCGAAGTTGACGTTTTCCACCCGGATGCTTCCTTCCATAGGCAGATTGAGATAAACGGCAGAGGTGCCTGTAGCCGGGTCCGTGCCCACATCCATCGTGGCGGGATTGCCTGCGTCGATATTGCCGATGCGGAATACGTTGTTCGTTCCCGTAAAGGACCAGGTGGAGGGATCGGCGGGATTGTCGTTTGCGCCGGTGGCCGATCCTACGACATGAATTCCCGAAAAGGTCAGGGCTTCCGGCGTGGTATTATATGTAAATCGGAATGCCTGAGTATTCGTTTGCTTGCTGATATCGAAATCAATTCCTGCTGTATGGTTGGAGTGGCCACCAAACCGCATCAGGGTAGGACCTTCGCTAACGGCATCGATGTTCAGGCTGCCCAGGGACTGATCGCAGAAGACAAGATCCCCGACGGAGTACCAACGGGGCATCACATTCATCGTATCGCGCCAGTAAACCAGGGGCTGTCCGGCAGCATTGGTATAGACGTCGATGGTTGTGGGATCGAGACTCATGGAGGTATCTGTAATAATCCATGGTGTATCGAAGCTGAAGTATCCACCGATTCCGTCATCTATAGTGAAATTGCGGAACTCGATAGTATGCCCGTTTTTATCCGAAATCCCCACGACGGATGCGGAGATATTGGCCACGCCTTTAGCTAAAAGTGTGAGTCCGGACTGTCCCGTAACGGCTGCCATTTCCGAATCATTCAGAGCGACGGGTTCGGTTGCGTCCGATGTTCTGGTGAAGAGGGAAAAAGCCGAAAGCAAGAGAAGGACCGCCAAGAGAACGGTCTTTTCTTTGAACCTGCGACTGCGGCATGGAAAATACGAATTTACGGTCTGCTTTTCCGCAAAAGCGTCTGTTTTTCGTTTTTGGTATACAGAATGAAGGGCCATGATTGTAATCCTCATCTCACCGTTTGTTCTACCGTCGTTTACCTTAGACGCGCCTATTGACGCCTTGTTGTCACCCCTCTGCTGCTGCCGACATAATTTGGATTAAGAGTGTTGAAATCGTAGGTCCACGTGGTATGGTTGTCGATTCGGAGGTCCAGGCCGGACCATTCCGTCCTGAGAATGGGAGGCATGGCGACCTGATTTTGTTCCTGCAAGGTACTGTTCAGCGACTTATCCGAAAGAACCGCCTCTTTTTCAAGATGATCCTTCCGATTCCTGTGAGCCGCCCCTGTTACCGACGCGTTTGCCCGGGCCAGTTCGTCATCATCAACTTTCGGCAAATCTGGAAGGGAGGTGGAGAAGAAAAGAGCTCCGTAAAGGAGGGCGCAAACGGTGAATAGACCACATCTTCTTTTCATTGATTTTCCTTCAATGCGGTGGGATCCGGTGAGGATACCTGCCGCATTTATAAAAAGGGGATGCCGCCGGGGGGGGTGACCCGCCCGGCGGCTTTTCCCTTTTGAGACATGTCAGCAAGTGATCATGTCAGCATAACATTTAGTGAGCAGCGATGGCAACCCAGCTCTGGGGAGCAACGCCAGTACCGCCGACCACTGGTGAACCGGCAGCCGGGATCACAACGTTCAGATTAGAAATGTACCACTCACCGAAGGTGTCGCTGGAGGCGGCAGCTCTCAGATCAGCCTGCGGACCCACAACGCACTTGGTGTAAAGAGATCCGATATGGACATTGGCGTCAAGACCGAACTCGACATAACTCTGTCCAATCGTACCTCGCTCATGCAATCCGGTAGCGATCATAAACAGCGCTGCCGATGCATTAGATCCGAACATCCTATCTCCTAGGTCGCGCACTTGCTGATCGCTCAGGCCGACTGCTGCAAAGGTAGCTTTCATAGCAGTCTCGCCGCCAGCACCGAAGTTATTAAACAGATTAGGACCAAGAGCAGTAAGTAACGCCTGATCAGCAGCACTCAAACCTGCAAGAACCTGGCCTGCTGCGGTGGTTCCTGCTGCCGTAGCATTAGTTGTCGCAACATTGATCGTCAGGTTTGCATTGATAAGGATATCTGTCGCAGCCAGGTTGGCAAGACCAGCGTAACCGGCAGTAGTATCATCGTTAATTGCACCATCTCTGTCGCCCCAGGTCATAGATGCGATATTCAATTCATCGATTTTCACGTTATGAGCTGTAAATTTAACACCGGAAACGGAACCGGTAACGGTACTGGCTGTGCTGGAAATATCAACATAACCGCCATTGTTTGCAAAGAGTATCTGCAGACCATTGATGTTCATGGTTCCAAATTCCTGGAAGTTGGTCAGATCCGGAGCGTTATGACCAGCAACCGTAGTATTTGACCAAGCACCAACTGTAGCCGTGAAAGACTCCATCGTGACGTTCATCGAGGGAATGCCGATCCGGACATATGACTTATTGGCCGCATCGGTATAAGTGTCGATCGTGAGCAGTTTGTTGTACTGCAGCAAATCGCCACGCAGTCTGATATGCAGATTCTGGATATCACCGTTGGCCCATCCAACCCAGCCGGCTGTTGTTCCAGCACCAACACCGTCCCCATCGCCCCAGGCGAGGGTATCGAAATCGATGTTCAACGTAAGGTCTACACCGATCGAAACGCCCGACTGGCCTGTTACTGTTGAAAGATCATTGTCTGCGATGGTTGACATGGCCATTGCGGACAACGGAAGGATCAAACATGCTATGAACGTTATCACCATCATTAGTCTCTTCATAAATCCTCCTCAAGCTCCATGTAAATTGGTTAATAATTAACGCCTTTCGCCACGCTGGCCGATTGACCGGCACCTCGTGTCAGGGCAACTCAACCTCGAAATAATTTAACTTCTTCTCGTCCCCCCTTGGTTCACCTCCTTTTTATGTCCTCTCCTTCCTGGAAATGACAGATATTTATGGTGTTTTCGTCGCGCTGACCCAATGGAACGAATAGCCCATCTGACTTCCGCTGCGTTCCAGGGACAGATAAAAACCGGTCTGATTGGAGTTGATTGCCGCTGTTCCGAGATTGGTCCTTTGGCCCGTGACCCCCGCTCCGCCGATCGTGCCGCTGTAGCTGTTGAAATCGGCGCTGATGGTCCCGCTCAGATTGTTCGTACCGATGCGGACGTATTCCAGCTTGCGATTGGCAGGATCGGATGTATTCGAAAATTTAGCCTCGATATAGAGACCTTGAAAAATGAGATCGTTGCTGGCTGACCCCAGGGAGACATTAGTCCAATCATTGTCCCAGCCTGTTGTGGTCCCGTTATTGTAGTAACCCATTTTCAGCGATGAAATTTCGGTCCAGGTGCGCGCGACCAGATTATTGAAATCGACGCGGGCGATATCGTTTTCAAAGCTGAAGTTGGCGAAACCGGCGGCGTACACATCCGCCAGGTCATTATCGGAAAGTTCGAGCATGCCGGCGCGGCAAAGAGATGGTGAAAGGAGAACTGCCCAGACGATAAGAACGACCGCAATTTGCATTCTTGTTGTTTTTTTCAGATTTGCCTTTTGCATTTTTGACTTCTCCCTACAGTCGGTTAGCGGTAAAAGGCTTTTGCGGTACTATGATTACGAGCGATTGGGAAATGGTAAATTTCCCGTCAAAGCCGGTAACTAAACCAAATTCCAGATGCCCTTTCGGGGCTGCGCCTTTTCAACAGATGCTCTAAAAATTGTTTCGTGAAAAGGTACATTCAATTTTGATTGATTAATATCGAACTAAGGCAGGTATGTAAATACTTCTAAAGGGGTATTTACCTGTTTGGTGGGGAATTTTTTTTTAAAATACTCCCTTAGGATGAGTTAAGGATTAATGGTGCGATCCGTTATTATGAGACCCATTGTTATGAGACCCGTTATTATTCGATCCGTTCATATGGTCGGGGTGATAATTGAAACGGGTGTAAACAATGGCTGCTTCCACACGGTTGCGGATGCCTGTTTTCTCAAAGATATTGCGGATGTGCGTTTTAACTGTCTTGGTGCTTAGAAAGAGCTTCTGGGCGATTTCCTCGTTCGTCATGCTTTCGCTGACGAGGGCCATGATCTCCATCTCCCGGCGGGAAATGGCTTCCATCCTGGCCAACTGCTCTGGGGTGGGAGAAGAGAACTGAATGCTGCGTTTGCTTTTATCCAGAAGTTCCTCAATCGTCAAGCCGAGCAGGTCGCCGCTCAACCAGACTTCGCCCCGGATGATGACGTCGATGCATCTGCGGAGCATATCGGACAAGGATTCTTTCAGCAAAAAACCGCGGGCCCCTTCCTTCAGCGCGGCCAGCACGAACTGCTGATGGAAATGTTCCCCGACGACGATAATTCTGGTCCCGGTGGATGCTAACTTCCTCGTATAATCCAGCGTGAGTGATAAATCGATGGCGGCTGCCTGACGTAGAAAAACGTATTCCAGAAGGGAAATATCGGGAGGCGACTTGACCAGCTTCTCAAAAAAATCTACGATGTTTTTCTTCCTGGAAATAGACGCGGTGTGAATGGACCCGATTATCGAGATATCCTTATGGGCGCGGAGGCAATCCAGATATTGCGCCTCGGCAGTTTCATCATTGCACATCATAGCCAACTTGATCATCAATTCCCTCCATTTCAGAATCAAACAAGCCCTGCAATAACAATCAAATCCTGAGTAAATGAGCTGTAACTAAAGCAAACCAGGTATTTGATTTTAACTAAAACCTAAAAGCCCTATTCGCAAGCTTTTGAAAGGTTTATAAACTAAAGTTACTGTTGCCTGCTGCGCTATGCATCGCATTTACCGTTAAGACGTTGGGACAAGCGCTGCTCACGTACCCCCTAAAGTACGCTTCACTGCTCGATCCTGCACTGATTTTCCGGTGAACAGTCTTTAAAAACAGACTTTTAGCACCCCTTCTAAAGCCCAAAAACTGAGTTGGAACCTTTACCAACACCGGATTCCGGATATGCAGTCTATATATCGGTAAAAAGCAACAAAGCTTAAACTATTTTAGAGTTATATTCAAGAAATATTCATGGGATTATCCCTGGATGATCCAGACAGAACAAGAC
>DHHG01000134.1 GCA_002403175.1 Syntrophaceae bacterium UBA4778
TCAGGAGTTCCGCAGTTGCTTTGGCCACCTGCGCGTTGCGCTGATCGTATGAAACAGTGCAGCAGGTAAAGTAAAGATAATCCATACCGGACTCGTAAAGGGGATACTTTCCCTGAGTCCATTCGTTTCGTTTTTCGATATCACCGGACCAGGGATTGCCGCGCGCCGAAAGGCTTCCAACAAGAGCACGCAGGCTCGACGGGAGCATTCCTCCTTCGGAGTAGACCCCTCGAACCGCCTTGACGATGTCGATTAATTCCACTCCCCTTGGACAACGATCCACGCAGAATTTGCAGGTGGAACAGCCCCACATGTAATCCCCGATTTCTTCGAATCCGAGCTGGGCCATTCGTACAAATTTGCGTATGTTAAACTCTGTCAATGGCCTCCAAGGGCAAGTACCTGCACAAGTCCCGCACTGATAACATTTTTTTAAGGCCTCGCCGCCTGCTTCCATGATGGCCTGCGACATTTCCAGAAAGGGTGTAACAATATGAGACATATGGATCACTCCTTACAATAAAGGGGGTTATCAGTAGCACGGAATTGAAAAACAAGCATACGCAAAGAGCGGCCTGTATTTTTCAGAGAGAACAGATCGCTCACAGCTTTTCGCAAGCAAACAACACCTGCTGGGGAATTTTCAGCAATGCGGGGTCGAGAATTGATGTCGATGTAATGAACCGGCAGTACCAACAACCTACGAAAAAAAACTGATAGATTATGACTGTAGACATGGGACATGTCAAGATAATTTAGTTTGCTGATTCGGCCCTTATGAACTGTAAAGCACATCGCGTTTTGGCTCAAACCTCCGTCCTACTTAGACTTTTCCGATTCACCAAATGCTTGGCCGACTCTTTCATATTTACATTGTCGACAATCGACCAAATAAGCTATTCAGCCCCTACTGTCAAGTCTTTTTCTCGTAAAAAAGTTAAAAAGATGTAAAAAATTTCGTATGCAAACTGGGAGGTGATTTTTTTATTTTTTAAGATCTGCTTCAGCCGCATGGGAAATGATTTTCCAGATTTGTTCTTTCCCTTCCCCCTTGAGCGCTGAAAAAAGCAGAATGGTATCCTCTTCAGTCAGGCTGAGGAGGGTCCGGATTTGCTTTTTCTTTTTGGCAATTTCATTTTTAGAAACCTTATCTATCTTCGTCAAAACAGGGGCAAACGGAATTCGATGTACCTGAAGCCATTCGAAAAGCATCATATCATCTCTGGAAGGCTCCCTCCGGACATCTAGGATTACAATCACCAGACGCAGACTGGTTCGGTTCAGAAGATATTTTTCGATCATCGGTCCCCATTGCGCCTTTACGTTTTCAGGTACCTTGGCATATCCGTAACCGGGAAGATCAACAAAAGAGAGGCGATCGTTTATCGTAAAAAAATTAATAAGGCGAGTTCTTCCGGGTGTGGAGCTCGTCTGAGCCAGACCCCTACGGTTTGCCAGTGCATTGATCAAAGAGGATTTCCCAACGTTTGATTTTCCTACAAAGGCAATTTCCGGCAGGTTATCCTCCGGATAATGGGCCGGGGCGGTTGCGCTTTTTATAAATTTGGATGAGATGACTTTCATATAATCGGCTTCAGCAATCTAGTAATAATCAACAGATAGAAGTTATTTACATTGCGGCCCTTTTTATCACTATTCTCTGGTGAATTCGAACTATTATTTTGAAAATAATTTGACCATGCATTATAATTTGCCTCTGGTAATATTTTACAGCGATTTCATAAAGCATCGTTTTCAACTTCCGATAAGTGCAGTCCTGGAGGAATCATGCTTCCAATCGAAATTTGGAAAAATCGTTTTCCGGAAAAATTCGCTTCAGAAGATGCTATCTTCAGTCATATTCACCGGGGAGATACAATATTTATAGGATCTGCCTGCGCTGAACCGCAATATCTGGTTGCAAGCCTGATCCGTTATGTTCAATCCTACCCAAAAGCCTTTTTTGATACCCAGGTCCTCAGCATCAGGAGTTTAGGGGTGGCTCCTTATGCCACTGAAAAATTCAAACAGAACTTCCGGCACAATTCATTTTTCGTTGGAGACAGCGTTCGAGAAGCCGTCAATTCGGGACTTGCCGATTACACTCCGATCTTTCTTTCCCAGGTACCCGCCCTGTTTTATCGGGGACTCGCCCGAATCGATATTGCCCTCATACAGACGACTCCCCCGGACAATCACGGATACATGAGCTTCGGGATAAGTATCGATATCGTCAAGGCAGCTGTGGAAACGGCAGGTTTGGTCATTGCTCAGGTAAATGAAAACATGCCCCGCGTGCATGGTGACGGATTCATTCATATCCAGGATATCGATTTCATCATTCCCCATGATGAAGAGCTCCTTGAATATTGTCCGCGAGAAGATGATTTGATCACACAGCAGATCGGAAAGTATGTCGCGCGATTGATAGAAGATGGTGACACGATCCAAGTAGGCTACGGGGCTATTCCCAACTCAATCCTTCGCAACCTGTCCGATAAAAAATGGCTGGGAATCCATACGGAACTCATCAGCGATGGGATAGTCGAATTAATGAAAAAAGGAGTCATCGACAATTCCCGCAAGACCATCAATAAAGGAAAAACAGTAGCTACCTTCTGCATGGGGAACAGAGATACCTATCGATTCATCCATGATAATCCGGCTATCGAATTTCGAACGATAGATTATACCAATAATTCTTTGATCATAGCGCAACACGAACGGATGACGGCTATCAATAGCGCTCTTGAAATCGATTTGACAGGCCAATCGAGCGCGGAATCCATCGGCCCCGTTTTTTACAGCGGCGTTGGCGGACAGGGAGATTTTATGCGCGGGGCGGTTCTGGCCCAAGGCGGAAAATCCATTCTTGCGCTCAAATCAACTGCAGGCATGGACTCTGTTTCCAGAATCGTTCCGGCCCTAAGCCGCGGATCGGGCACAACGCTTGTGCGGGGCGATACCCATTATGTTGTAACGGAATACGGAATAGCCTACCTACACGGTAAAAATATTCGAGAGCGTGCTTTGGCTCTCATCTCCATTGCACATCCGAAATTCAAGT
>DHHG01000066.1 GCA_002403175.1 Syntrophaceae bacterium UBA4778
CAGAATCAAAGAGAATGTCTTTGTTCCGCTCGATTTCCTGCAGGGCCAAATCAAGGCCGTAAGCGGGGCGATAAGGTCTGCTGAACGTGATCGTTTCGATAACATCTGCAACGGCGATAATCTTGGCTTCGATCAGGATATTGTCACCTTTGAGTCCTTTGGGATATCCCGAACCGTCGTTTCGCTCATGATGTTGCAGCACGATTTCTGCAACGGGCCAGGGAAAATCAATATCCCGCAGAATTTTATATCCGACATCCGGGTGGGTTTTGATTAGCATGAATTCATATTCCGTCAGCTTTCCTGGTTTGGCCAAAAATTCTGCAGGAATGGATATCTTACCGAGATCGTGAATGGAGCCTGCCAGGTAGACACCTTCCACAATATCAGGTGATAGATCCATGTAGATCGCAATAGCGCGGGAAAGCACTCCCACGCGCTGTTGGTGGCCGGCAGTGTAAGGGTCTTTCGCCTCGACGGTTCTTGCTATGGAGTGAATGGCGCCTTCCATAGCTACTCTAAGATTATGCAACGTTTTATTCAGTTGCTCTTCCGATTGCTTTCTGGATGTGATGTCTTCAACCATTCCTTCATAATACTGCAATTTCCCATCAGCATCTCTGATAGACCTGGCTGTTACTGAAATCCAGATTTTTTCGCCGTTGAATCTACTGACTTGTGCTTCGAAATTCCGGACAATACCCTGCTTCTCTATTTTGCTTAGCAACTCTTTTCGCTGCTCCGGGTACACATAGTGCTGTTTTGAAAAGGCGTGAAGTTTTTTGATCATTTCTTCAGGACTCTGGAAACCGATCATCTTCGCATAGGCGCTGTTGACATTCAGAAATTTTCCGTCGGGCGTTATTTGAAATATCCCTTCAACCGCATGCTCAAACAGGTCACGATACAAGGCTTCGCTTGTTTTGAGAGCCTGTTCGTTCTGTACCCGGGCTGTGATGTCTTCACCGGAAATAAGCACGTGTTTCACTTTTTTATTCTCCAGAACCACGGCATAGTGCCAAAATATAAGCCGCTCCTCACCACTTTTGGTGACTATCGGGAATTCTACATAGAGTTGATCTGTCTGTTGATTGATTATTTTTTTAAAAAAATCCATGCAGTTTTCCTTCTCCCGCTGGGAAATAAGTTGATCAATGGCATTCTTTCCGAGTAGTTCCTCCGGCGCATACCCTGTGATCTCAATACCTTTTCGGTTAATGAGACGCAGTTTTGCTGCCCGATCCAGTATGACGATAAAGAATCCTGCAATGTCGATGTATTTCCGAAACAATTCTTCATTCCTGGCCAACATAACTTCAATGGCGGTCCTTTCTCGAAGAACACGGAGCAAATAAAGGGAAGTATTTTGCTGATTTTCTTTCTCCTTCGAAAGCTGGCGGAAGTAATGAAAATTTTTATCCGATCCCCAGCCGGTCATGATCACCTGATGCCTTATGAGGAGATCCATCATAAAATCGATTTTCATCAGATTGACATTGCATTGACAAAATGCAATACAGCCAATTTCTTTGAAGAATGAATCAAACTGCCGCTCCATAGAAATCAGTTCTTCGGAATCAAAATCGGGAAGGACCGATGAGGTATCGGCTGCGATTCTCAGGGAATAATTTTCTGAAACTACGGAGGACATTTCGGCCTTGATGCGTTCGAAAATATCAGGCAGCGAAAACATTTCATTTTTTTTCAGAGAGTTCCACGAGATGAGGACGAGCTGCCGGCTTTTCAGAAAGGGATCTGGATGGAAGGAAGTGCCTCTGAACAGAAAGTCTGTACCTTCGTTACCGATATAGATAACCTTATCTCCGGTCTCGAGGCCTTGACGGATAAAAGGACTGAGAAGCGCGGTTTGCTCCTTCTCGGATTCATAAAAGAAGCAGAGGTGGTCACCCTGTTTCAGATTTTTCAGAACGTCTTCTGGTTGCATTTGGCGCCTTTCTATTTTTCTCAAATAAATAAACAAATTGTCCTGAAAGGCAATTAGCGTAATGCTTAGATTGAATTTCGAAAAATCTTAAAAAAAGGCGGCAGAATATAATCTAATTCTGCCGCCTTGTCTGTATCTGTTTCGATTAGTGGGCCTGAGTAATTGCAGACAATCGCCAGCTATTTACCCCTACGGGTCTTGTGAAGGTCCAGTATTCCTCAAATTTTACCGGATCCGTTTTGCTGCCCGAAACAACCGCTCCTGACTCATCTGTTGTATAGTCAAGCAGGTTGGCATAAAATTTAACCGTGATAAAATCCATCCCATTTTCTTGCCATGCTTCTGTTATATCTACAGAGCGGACTGCAATATTCTCAAGGCGGTTGATCCTGCGATCCATCTTCAATCTATCGATATCTTCTCTGAAGGAACGATACATTTCATCTGTCAAGAGGCTCTGAACACCGGATAGATCCCTGTTCATCCAGGCCCCCTGTATTTTGAAGAAATAGTCCATGCATGCATCCTGAAATAGCTTTTCGTCGAAAGAGTAATCCATCTGCCGTATATGATCTATTCCCCTGTCCTTATCAGGCATTTCTTGGGCATAAGCTGCAGAAGCGGAAGACGAAGAATAGGCTCCGGGCTGCATAGGCTCATTGACGGCTGTTCCGCGATAGGAAACCGCCATGCTTTCCTGAAGTCGCTTCCGTTTAATGAACCAGTATATGGCATAGAGAATGCCGCCGATCAGGATGATATCCATCAAACCAATCCCGCCACCTCCGAAACCGTTTCCAGCGAAACCCAAGCTGCGAAAGAGCAGGCCCCCAAGAATACCTCCTGCAATTCCTCCCGCGAGCCCTCTCATAAAGCCACCCGGTTGCTGGAAGGGTTGGCTCATTTGCCTTTGCGGCTGGGCAAAGGTTGGAGATGCCTGAGTTTGACTCGGTGCCGGACGATATGGAGTCGAATAGGATCTGGAACCCCGACTTCCAAAAGACCGCCCCCCTCCTGCTCTGGCGTAAGCTTCCATTTCCAACGTGAAACTCAATAATAGATAAAGGATTACAAGGACAAGGCCTCCTTTGGCCCATTTCCTTTCAAGCATAAAGTCCATCCTCCCATTTTCTAAAGGTTTGGCCAAAATTATTATGGATGA
>DHHG01000030.1 GCA_002403175.1 Syntrophaceae bacterium UBA4778
GAGAGAATCAATTGGAGTTACAGCCGAGGTCAGAGCAGCCCAGCATTAAAGGTGGAAGAAAAGTTATTAAGCAGAATTTGTGACCAACTCAATCACAATCGCCCCCTCAGACAATTAGATTTCAGTGAGGAAGAAGAAAAATCGATCCGGGGATTTCAGTTCCTGACGCAAAAACCCCTGATGGTGGTTCTGAATTCGGATGAAGGCAATTTTGGAAAGAGTCAAAAAATCCTGGAAGATATTGGAACAAAGTACGAGGTTGTTGAATTTGCGGGTGCATTTGAAATGGAACTTTCCGGACTGGAGGAAGGGGAAGCGAAAGCATTCATGCAGGACATGGGCATTGAGGAATCTGCCCGGGATAGGCTGACAGTGCTCGCATACAAGATTATGGATTACATCAGTTTCTTTACTGTCGGGCAGGACGAGGTCCGTGCCTGGACGATTCGCAACGGAATGACTGCCGTGGATGCGGCCGGAACTATCCATTCTGATCTTGCCCGCGGCTTTATCCGGGCAGAATGCTTCTCTTATGCGGACTTGATTGAATTAGGTTCTGAAAAGTCCGTTAAGGAAAAGGGTCGATTCCGGCTTGAAGGAAAAGATTATGTCGTTAAGGACAGCGATATCCTGAATATCCGCTCCGGTGTCTGAATCCAGGTTGCCGGTTCTAATTGTTGTTTGATCAAAATTGTTCAGGTCTCGCTGAGTTCTGGGTCCAACAGGGCCGATAAATAAAAAAAATTAAAAATGAGAGCCAATCAAATCATGAGAAAAAATAATATTCGCAATATCGCCATCATCGCACATGTCGATCACGGAAAAACAACCCTGGTAGATTGTATGCTCAGGCAAACGGGCGTTTTCGGGGAACATCAGGAGGTCAGGGACCGCGTTATGGATTCCATGGATCTTGAACGGGAACGTGGAATCACGATCATGGCGAAGAATACGGCGATTTCGTATAAAGGAATCAAAATCAATATCGTCGATACCCCCGGTCATGCCGATTTCGGTGGCGAGGTGGAACGAAGTCTGAATATGGTTGATGGAGCGATGCTGCTCGTGGATTCCAGCGAAGGACCATTGCCGCAAACGCGATTTGTTCTTCGCAAAGCCCTCGCAAAGAAGCTCCCGATTATTCTGGTGATCAATAAGATTGATCGTCAGGATGCGCGAATTGAAGAGGTCATCAATGAGGTTTACGATCTTTTTATCGATCTGGATGCCGATGAGAATCAGATAGAATTTCCGATCCTCTTTACGAACGCGAAGAAAGGGATCGCTTTAACAAACATGAACGAAACCGCAGACAATTTGAAACCCCTTCTGGATACCATTGTGGAGAAAATTCCAGGACCGGAAGCCTGCGATGAAACAGAGCCGCAGTTTCTGGTGACCAATCTCGATTACGATTCCTATGTGGGGCAGATTGCCATCGGTCGCTTGATGAACGGCTCACTGGAGATGAATACATTCTATACCTTATGTGGCGAGCATGGGAACACGCCTGGAATAAAGTTCAACGCCCTTTATACCTTCCAGGGTTTGAGGAAAAAATCGGTCGATGAGGTTGAAGCGGGGGATATTGTTGCCGTGGCAGGGATCGAAAATGTCAATATCGGAGACACCATCTCGTCGATGGACAATCCTTGCGCTCTTCCCCGGATTATGATTGATGAGCCCACCGTTTCGATGATCTTCTATGTCAACAACGGTCCTTTCGCGGGCAGGGAAGGGAAATTCCTGACGACGCGCCACTTACGGGATCGTCTGGAAAAAGAGGCACTTAGAAACGTTGCTCTCAAAGTCAATCCGATGCCGGACCGGGCGGATGCTTTTGAAGTGTGTGGCCGGGGAGAACTTCAGATGGCGGTATTGATCGAGACGATGCGCCGGGAAGGATACGAATTTATGGTCTCTCGCCCCCGTGTCATCACCAAAAAATCGGATGGAAAAACTCTGGAGCCTGTAGAGCGCGTTTTTCTGGATATCCCCGATACCTTTGTAGGTATCGTTACAGAGAAGCTTTCCTCACGGAAGGGACGAATGGAAAACCTGATCAATAAAGGAAGCGGTCGGGTCAACATGGAATTCCTGATTCCTTCTCGCGGCTTAATCGGTTTCCGGAGTCATTTTTTGACGGATACCAAAGGAGCCGGGATTATGAATACCCTGTTCGAAGATTACGAGCCCTGGTTCGGGCCGATTCCGCAGCGGACAAGCGGTGCTCTGGTAGCCGACCGGGTTGGGAAGGTAACGGCTTATGCGAGCCTTGCCATGGCCGATCGTGGAGAACTTTTCACGGAGGTTACAACGGAAGTATATGGCGGTATGATTATCGGCGAACGCAATCGCACCGGTGATCTGGATGTGAATATCACGAAGGAAAAAAAATTGACCAATATGAGAAGTTCCTCTTCCGATGCAACAATTGTCCTCCGGCCACCTCGCTTGCTTTCTCTGGATCAGTCGATAGAATTTATAGCAGAAGACGAACTGGTCGAGATAACGCCTGAAAATGTTCGTTTGCGGAAAATGGAACTCGATCCAGTGAAACGTGCCTCGAAAAGGCGGGAGGAAAAATTTAACGATTAAATCTGATGAGAATCATTATTTCGGAAGCTTTCATGCGCTAAGGGCAGTGCTATATCCGAAAGATAGAATAATAAGGAAATAGCTTCGGTTCCCCTTCTTTCTCGTTGACAGCCCAATTATTATTTCCTATATTCCTCCAAATTTTTGTATTCTTCTCGAACTGGAGGATATTAGGCTGATGAAAATATTAAGATTTATAATCGGATTGTTGCTCGTTTTCTGTTCAACAGTTGCTTTCGCAGATGCCCCAATCAAGATCGGAGCTCTTTTTGCGGTAACGGGTCCGGCCTCTTTCTTAGGCGAGCCGGAACGCAATGCCGCTCAAATGGTTGCGGATGAAATCAATCAGGCAGGCGGTATTAAAGGTCGGCAAATAAAACTGATCACGTACGACACTCAGGGCGATGCCACGAAAGCCAAACAGGCAGTGACACGGCTGATCAAAGAAGATAAAGTCGTAGCCATTATCGGTCCCAGCACAACAGGCGATACGATGGCTGTTATTCCGGATGTGAAAACAAATCAGATTCCGATGATCTCCTGCGCGGCAGGAATCAAAATAACCGATCCGGTTAATAAATGGGTTTTCAAAACCGCCCAGAACGATAGTCTCGCTGTTGCCAAGATATACGAATATCTCAAAAAAAATAGAATAAGCAAAGTTGCAATCTTGACCGTTTCCGATTCCTTCGGCAACTCCGGGCGGGAACAGCTTGTCGGGCAGGCTTCTAAGTACGGAATCCAGATTGTTTCCGACGACACATACGGTCCTAAAGATACCGATATGACCGCTCAGGTCACGAAGATTCGCGGTGGCCAGGCGCAAGCCCTGATTTGCTGGGGAACCAACCCCGGTCCGGCGGTTATTGCAAGAAACATCAAACAGCTCGGTTTAAAAATACCCATTTTCATGAGCCATGGCGTATCTTCAAAGCGGTTTCTCGAACTCGCGGGGGATGCATCGGAGGGCATCATTCTCCCATCCGGACGCGTTCTGGTAGCAGATCTTCTCCCACCTAAGGACAAACAAAAAAAATCTCTCCTCATGTTCATTCAGGATTATAAAAAGCATTTTAATAAAGAAGGCGACCATTTTGCCGGACATGCCTGGGATGCTATGATGCTGTTGAAAGAGGCCATCGAGGATGGAGGAAATTCTCCTGCCGCCATTCGGAATCAGCTTGAAAAAATTCAAAACTTTTCAGGCATCGGGGGGATTTTCAGTTTTTCACCCCAGGACCATGCCGGCTTGACCAAAGATGCTTTCGTGCTTGTTCAGGTGAAGCAAAAAAGATGGGTGCTGGTTAAATAAGTTAATTGAAAAAATATGAAGTTCCGGGTGAAGATGCCAGAACATCCGGAATTGCAGGGATCGAGATATCGGGGTTTCCGGAGTTTCTGGAAACCCCGTCTTCTGCCTCTTCCAGAACTTTCTAAATATGCTTTCAATAGAGTGCTGTTAGTGATACGTTCCGCGTACACCGGTACATAAACAATTCGGATGTACTGGAATTTTGATCTTTCTGCTTTTTTGGTACAACACTCATGGAAGGCATGCTGCAGATAATTCAATATGTTTTATCCGGAATCTCGACAGGCGCTATTTACGCCTTGATCGGATTCGGTTTTGCCATTATCTATAACTCCACGGGGATCATCAACTTTGCCCAAGGCGAATTTGTGATGCTGGGGGGAATGCTCACCGTTTTTTTTCTTACAGTCCTGAACCTGCCTATCGGTTTCGCAATTTTTCCAGCCGTCATGATATCCACCCTGATCGGGTTGGTTTTTGAGCGACTTGCTATTCGACCCTTAAAAAATGCTTCTCCTTTGTCTCTGGTTATCATTACAATCGGTGCCAGCATTCTGATCAGGGGAACGGCCATGCTGATCTGGGACAAGGACACACATGCCATTCCGGCATTTTCGGGGAGTGCCCCGATTTATTTAGCTGGAGCAACCCTTTTGCCGCAGCACCTCTGGATTTTTGGCATTGCCTTGTTGACCATTCTTGCGAACAAGATTTTTTTCAATTACACCATAGCCGGCAAAGCCATGCGTGCCTGCTCATACAACAGCCGGGCTGCCGGTTTGGTTGGTATTGATGTCAAAAGGATGGTCCTTTTTTCTTTCATGATCAGTTCTGCAATTGGTTCATTGGCCGGGATCATTATCGCTCCGCTTACGATGACCTCTTACGATGTGGGTATCATGCTCGGCATCAAGGGTTTCTGTGCCGCGATTATTGGAGGCCTCAGCGGGGGTATCGGTATTCTGATGGGGGGATTGCTCCTGGGAATTCTGGAATCTCTCGGGGCCGGACTCATTTCCTCCGGTTATAAAGATGCAATCGCATTTATCGTATTGCTCCTGATTTTGTTTATTCGACCGCAGGGCATTTTCAGCAAAGGAGAAACGGAAAGGGTATAAAGTTTAGTAGAAAACCTGTTTCCCTGATGTGTTTACATGATCGGATATAAAAAAGAAGCTCTCATTTTTAGCGTTTTCTTGCTGCTCGTAGCTGTCATTCCTTTTTTCCTGGCAGGAAGCTTCCTACTCAATGTCCTGGTGTTTGTCGGGATCAACACCATGCTGGCGATAGCCCTGAATCTGCTGCTTGGATTCGCGGGACAGATTTCACTCGGACATGCGGCCTTCTTCGGCCTGGGTGCGTATATATCCGGCGTCCTGACCACTACCTATCAATTTAATCCTTGGCTTGCCATCCTGGTGGGAGCTGTTTTTGTCGGAGCGCTTGCCTTCGTTATCGGTTTCCCTATTCTGAAATTGAAAGGTCACTACCTTGCTATGGCAACTCTCGGCTTCGGAATCATCGTTTATATTATTTTCAATGAGACGGTAGCCTTGACAGGGGGTCCGTCCGGTTTGCCGGGAATACCGAATCTCTCCATCTCTGGATTCACATTCGACAGCGATCAGAAGAATTATTACCTGATCTGGTTGTTTACCGCTATTGTCATGCTTCTTTCTTTTAACCTGACACATTCGAGAATCGGCAGGGCTTTACGGGCCATCCACGATTCGGAAACGGCGGCCAGAGTGCTTGGCGTCAATGTCAGGCTCTTGAAGGTACAGATTTTTGCTTTTTCAGCGATCATCTCCGCTGTTGCAGGAAGCCTGTATGCGCATACGATGACCTTTATTTCACCAGCGTCTTTCGGGTTTAATTTCTCGGTGGAAATCGTTACGATGGTCATTATCGGAGGCCTTGGAAGCATTTACGGATCTTTGATCGGAGCTGCCATCCTGACGCTTCTGCCGGAATTCTTGCGGGCTTTCAATGACCTGGATATTGTTATTTACGGTTTGCTCCTGATCCTGATGACAATGTATCTGCCGGAGGGGCTTGCCGGTGGATTTTCCAGGTTAGCATCCTATCTGTACTCGGTGTTCGACAGGAGAGGGCAGAATGCTTAAGCTGGAAGGGATCACCAAAATTTTCGGGGGAGTTACGGCTCTGGAGAACGTGTCCTGCTCTATCAAACAAGGGGACATTACGGGAATCATTGGTCCCAACGGTGCGGGAAAAACCACGCTTTTCAATATCGTAACGGGGATCTATTCCGCGACAGCAGGGAAAGTATTTTTTAATAACACGGAAATTACGGGATACGTGCCGGAACGGCTTGCCAAACTCGGCATGGTACGGACTTTTCAGAATTTGGAACTATTCGGGCGCATGTCGGTTCTGGAAAATGTTATGATCGGATGTCACAGCAGATCCCGTAGCGGTATCCTTGCCTGTCTTCTGAAATTACCGGGGCATCTCAGAGAAGAAAAGACCATTCGTCAAGAGAGTATGCGCTGGCTGGAATATACCGGCATTGCGGATTCGGCCGGTCAGGAAGCTGGAAGTTTGCCGTTCGGAAAATGCAGACTTCTTGAAATAGCGAGAGCCTTGGCCCTGAATCCGAAAATCATTCTACTGGACGAGCCGGCGGCAGGTCTCAACAGCCGGGAAACAGATGAATTGGCTGATCTGCTCAGGAAAATACGCGATTCCGGGATTTCGATCATTCTTGTTGAACACGATATGGAACTCGTCATGAATATTTGCGATTCCATTATGGTCTTGAACCTCGGCAGAAAGCTGGCCGAAGGAACCCCCAGGCAGATTCAGGAAAATAAGGAAGTGGTCGAAGCGTATCTTGGAGAAGAATAAATAAGATGCTTAGGCTGAAAAACGTCAATACCTACTATGGTCAGGTCCATGCGCTGAAGAATATTTCCGTGCATCTGAATCAAGGGGAAATAGTCACTCTGATCGGTGCCAACGGCGCGGGTAAAACTACGATTCTCAACACCATATCAGGTGTTATCGCACCCAGAAGTGGAGAGATACTTTTTGAGAATCAGTCTGTTGCAGCGCTTCGGCCAGACAAGGTCGTATCCTTAGGAATATCACAGGTCCCGGAAGGAAGACAGGTATTCAAACCTCTTTCCGTTTCCGATAATCTGGAACTGGGGGCTTACCTGCAATACAGGGCGAAGGGCCGCAAAGAGATCGGTCGGACGATGGATAGTATTTATGATCTTTTCCCCGTACTCCGGGATAGACGCAAACAGGCTGCAGGAACGCTTTCCGGAGGCGAGCAGCAGATGCTTGCAATCGGAAGGGCTCTGATGGCAAAGCCCCGTCTTTTGTTGCTGGATGAACCATCCATGGGACTGGCTCCCTTGGTGGTTCAGGAAATTTTCCATGTGATTTCGGATCTTGCCCGTTCCGGAGAGACTACTATTCTATTGGTGGAGCAGAACGCAAAAGCCGCTCTGAAGATTGCCGATCGCGCATATGTCCTTGAGACAGGCAGGGTTATCCTGGAAGGAGATGCCGCCGATCTTATGGGGAATGCCGATGTGCAGCGGGCTTATCTGGGAAAAGACAAAAAAGAAATCTGGGAACGATGAAATACCGTCTCGTTGGCTCATCATTGAAAGCGCAGTCAAGGGGCATAGAGAAAGTGTACATTAAAACTCCGACCAGGAGGTTCTTATGAATAACATCTGGGATCCTGTTCACGAATGCATGGCGCGGGAGGATTTGGAACAGCTTCAACTGGAGCGGTTACAGGCGACAATCAACCGGGTTTACAAGAATGTCACGTTTTACCGGAGAAAATTTCATGATCTGGGGATCATACCGGAAAATGTGCGGTCTCTCGGCGATCTGACACGGCTTCCTTTCACAATCAGGGATGACATGCAATTGAATTATCCTTATGGCATGTTTGCGGTGCCCCTGCGCGAGGTGGTTCGCATTCATTCATCCTCCGGAACAACGAGCAAGCCCCTGGTTGTCGGATATACCAGACATGATATAAGGATATGGGCCAATCTTGTTGCCCGTCTGCTCATATCGGCGGGCGTTACGCATGATGACGTTGTGCAGATTGCTTTTCGCTATGGACTCTTCACAGGTGCATTCGGGATACATTACGGTGCGGAGGCGATTGGCGCTTCGGTAATACCGACCGGTACGGGAAACACGGATAAGCAGATCATGATCATGCAGGATTACAAAACAACAGCGCTGGTCTGTACGCCGTCATACGCCCTTGTGCTGGCGGACCGGATGGAAAGACTCGGGATGGAGCCGAAGGGAATGTCATTGCGCGTCGGAGTTTTCGGGGGCGAGCCCTGGTCGGAAAAGATGCGAAATATGATCGAGGATCGGCTCGCGATTACGGCAACCGATAATTANNGGACTTTCGGAAGTGATCGGTCCGGGAATAGCGGGTGAATGTTCATGCAAATGCGGGCTGCATATTTTCGAAGATGCTTTTATACCGGAAATTATCGATCCGCATACAGGCAGCGTTCTGCCTCCGGGACAGGAAGGAGAGCTCGTTCTGACAACGATTACAAAGGAAGCATTCCCGATCATTCGTTACAGAACCGGTGATGTGACAAGTCTCGATTTTTCAAAATGCGCTTGTGGACGAACGCTGGTCAGAATGAAAAGGACCATGAGGCGGACAGATGATATGCTGATCGTGAAAGGGGTCAATATTTTCCCCTCTCAGATACACGAAATCATTTGTGCCGTATCAGAGGGAGAGCCTTCATATCAGATCATCATTGAGCGGAAAAATGCTCTGGATACATTAGAAGTAAAAATCGAAGTTACCGAAAAGATCTTCTCATTAGAAGTGCAGCGGCAACGTGCATTCCTGGAATTGGTTCGAAGCAAAATCGAATCGGTGATCGGAATAGGTGTTGTTGTAAAGCTTGTAGAACCAAGAAGCCTGTCTCGAAAAGATGGAAAAATAGAAACCGTGATTGACAATAGAGAGCTATAATCGAGAGCCCGATTGAAAAAAAGTAACCATTTTCCGCTGATCATCTGGAATTGAATGCCTCAATTAATTGCTAGACATATCTGAGCAAGGGAATATAATTAGCGTAATTCCGGCCTAGAGCGTGAAGAGGTGACCCTAATGAAAAAAAAGGCTATTTTAATTTTTGTGGTATTGACGTTATCCGCTTTCCTATCAACATCTGCATTCGCGTATGATAAGGAAATAGACGTCGTGGCCGATATTCTGTTTGCCAGACCGGTGGGCGTAGCCACAATTGTGCTTGGTACAGCTACGTTTATTCTTGCCTTGCCCTTCGCCATACCCAGCCAAAGTGTTGGAAGAACGGCGCGTGTTCTGATTGCAAATCCTTTTAAATTTACCTTCTTACGTCCGATCGGCGATTTTGAAAATATGGATAATCAATATTCAGGCGAACCAATTGCGGAATCTGGCCCGCTAAATAGATAATGTATGTTTCAGGTTTGCTTTTAGGAATTGAGTAATAAAAAAGGAGCATAAACCTGGACAGGATTATGCTCCTTTCAAAATTTCGTAATATTCTGTCAGTGGGAACTCTCTCCCCGCATTCTTTCCAGTTCTTCTCTGAATTTTTCTGCTTCCGCTTTTGTCCTTTCAAGCTCTTCGCGGGCTTTCTGAAGCTCTTCCTTTTCTTTATCCCTCTCCTCCTGCATCTTCTCTTTAAGCTCGTCGAATCCGACAAATAAAGCAAGAGCGCCTCCGATCAGCAAAACTATTGGAATGGCCCCTTTCAGGAGAATGAAGAATTCCTTCCACCAAAAAATTAATCCTAAAAGGCCAAGAAATACGGATGCGGCACCACTCAATAAAACTGTCATGAATTTCCCTCCTGGTAAATTGTGAGGTATCTCTTCCCTCTAGCGCCCGTCCGAAAAAATTCTCCTCAAGAACCAACTTAACCCAAAGCGATACAGATCGGTGCTTCTGACGAGGGGAAAAGTAACATAAATAATTAATGGCGGGCAAGCTAAAATGTAAAATAATGCTTGATTAAAAGGCCTTATTCAACTATTTCTACGCATCGTATACTCAATGGAATATTCCGGTTTTATGACTCTTTTCGTTTGACCGGAGGTTCTTTTTTTCTGTTAATTTTTTTAAGAGGCGCAAACAATGATTAAACCCGATTTTAAAAAGGGCGGCGGGCTTATTCCGGCCATTGTTCAGGATTATGAATCCAATGAGATATTGATGCTGGCCTATATGAATGACCTGTCCTGGAGCAAAACAATAGAAACCGGAAAAGCAACTTACTGGAGTCGCTCAAGAAATGAACTCTGGGTGAAAGGCGAGAGCTCAGGAAATGTTCAGCTGGTAAAAGAGATTTTGATCGATTGTGACGAAGATGCTGTCATCCTCAAAGTGGAACAGAAAGGCGGGGCCGCTTGCCATACGGGTTACAGGTCCTGTTTCTTCCGGCGTGTGTCAGCTGACGGAGTGGAAATAGTAGGCGAGAAAATTTTTAATCCGGAGGATGTATATAAATGAAAAAGCTGAAACTGGGTATCCCAAAAGGAAGCCTGGAAGCCAATACGATAGATCTTTTCAAAAGGGCCGGGTGGCGAATCACATATGACAGCCGGAGCTATTTCCCAGACATAGATGACGAGGATGTCTCGTGTTCTCTTGTCCGCGCTCAGGAAATGTCGCGCTACATTGAGGAAGGCGTACTGGATCTGGGATTGACCGGGCGGGATTGGATCGTCGAGAATGATTCCGATGTTCAGGTTGTACAGGACCTTGTTTATTCAAAAGTCTCTCCGGTTCAGGCACGGTGGGTTCTCGTTGTGAAAGAAAATTCCAGAATCAGAACGATAGAAGATCTGGAAGGGAAAAGGATTTCGACGGAATTAGTCAATTTCACCAAGCGGTATTTCAAAGAGCGGAAAATCAATGTTGAGGTTGAGTTTTCCTGGGGCGCTACGGAGGCCAAAGTAGTTGAGGGCGTAGTAGATGCGATTGTAGAAGTGACAGAGACCGGTAGTACTTTAAGAGCCAACAAACTCAGGATTGTGCATGAATTGATGAAGACCAATACGCAATTGATTGCCAATAAGGCGGCTTGGGCGGATCCCTGGAAACGAAAAAAAATTGAGCAGATTAGAATGCTCCTCAACGGTTCGCTTCAGGCCCTGGACAAGGTTGGAATCAAGATGAATGTTCCCAAGGAAGGCCTCTCTAAAGTCATGAAGCTCCTTCCTTCCTTGAAGGCACCGACCGTTTCCGGCCTTTTTAGCGAGGAATGGTTTGCTGTCGAAGCGATCATAAGCAAGAACACCGTCAGAGAATTAATCCCGCGCCTTCAGGACGCTGGAGCCGAAGGCATCATCGAATACAATCTCAATAAGGTAATTTGAGGATCTCCAAAACTCACGTTTATGCTCAGGAGGCTATATGACCCGCAAGGCGGAATTCCAGAGAAAAACAGCAGAAACAGACATCCAGGTTGAAATGAATCTGGATGGAACCGAAATGCAGGAAAGGATTTCCACCTCTATTCCGTTCCTCGATCATATGCTGACCCTTTTTTCTCGGCATGGTTTTTTTGATTTTTCGATTACAGGTCGGGGAGATATAAGTGTTGATTATCACCACCTGGTCGAAGATATCGGAATCTGCATGGGTGAGGTTTTCAAAAAAGCAGTTGGGGACAAGACGGGTATCAATCGGTATGGATCAGCTGTCGTTCCAATGGACGAGAGCCTGTGCAGTGTAGTACTGGACATATCTGGGCGGCCTTATCTTGTATATCATGTTGAATTCGATCAGAAAAAAATAGGTGAATTTGATCCCAGTCTGCTTTTGGAGTTTTTCAAGGCATTTTCTGATCATGCCGAAATGACCTTGCATATCAACCTTATGTATGGTACCAATAATCACCACAAAGCGGAGGCCATTTTTAAAGCATTTGCCAGGGCTTTATGCCAGGCCGTCTCAACCAATCCGAAGGTAAAAGGCGTCCTCTCTACCAAAGGAAAGTTGTAGAATAATATACGGGAACCCAATCCCGTATGCGATCAGGCGGGCCTTTCCCATATAGAATCAAAAGGTGTGTGGTGCGCTCAGGTTTCTTCTATAGATTCTTTCCTAAATTCTCCCTTGCTTTGCCTTTATTATGTCTGATTTCTTCCTTGATTTGTTGTGTGTCAAATCCGGCCAAGTCGACTCTTTCTGCAAAAAGTGGTGACCAGCAGGTAAGAATAGCATTTGTTCATTTTCAGGCTATTCAGCCTGATGAATCCCAAAGGACAGTAGCCTGTCCCCTGACGGGAATGATTGCTCGTTCATGCGGAAACGTGAATGGTTCAGAACGAATCCTGGAGAGATATTTTCGAGATGAACTCAGATCATCTTATAATAAATATTTTATTTCGGCGGAAAGAACAGAGGGGGTCTATAGGCGGATTTCCTCCGGATCTTTCAAAATGCCTCAGGATAAACTCTTAAGGCGAGTAGGAGAGGAACTCAACGCCGATGCAGTGCTTGCAGGATATCTATACTGTTTTAGAGAACGCGTAGGTTACGATTACGCTGCGGAAAATCCGGCATCGGTTGCCTTTGGTATTTATCTGATTCGGGTTAGTGACGGGGCGGTCATATGGAAAGGTGTTTTCGATAAAACCCAGAGATCTCTTTCAGAAGATGTTCTTCAGTTTTCGAGCTTTGTGAAGGAAAAAGGAAAGTGGGTTCAGGCTGAGTTTCTGTTAAAAGAGGGAGTGGAAGAGGTGATGCAATCTTTTCCCGAATTACGTTAAACGGAATTTTAAAAAACCAAATCATCGGAATCTGTTCGAAGCTGTTTGCATAGGTAATTTCTATCGAAGCTCATAGCCGATAATTGATTTCCGATCTTTTTTTATTGGATGTGATTATGCTCATTATACCGGCCATAGATTTGAAAGGCGGAAAATGCGTCAGGCTCCAACAGGGTGATTTTAATCGAGTTACTATTTATTCAGATTCTCCGGCAGAAGTAGCCCAAAAATGGGAGATGATGGGGGCAGAAAGGATCCACATTGTAGATCTGGATGGCTCACTGGCGGGATCTCCTCGCAACATGTCTGCTATCAACAATATTGTCGCAGGGATAGCCATTCCCGTTCAGATCGGGGGTGGGATCAGAAATATGAATACGGTTGAAACCCTTCTCGGAATGGGCGTAAGCCGGGTTATCTTAGGTACGGCTGCACTCAAGCAGCAGCAATTTGTGATAGATGCCTGTAACCGTTTTCCCGGAAGGATCATTCTCGGAATTGATGCCAAAGACGGGAATGTAGCAGTCGAAGGTTGGACTGAAAATTCAGGCACTTCCGCTATCGAGCTTGCACGATTTTACGAACAATACCGTCCTGATGCCGTCGTCTATACCGATATTAAACGGGATGGTATGGAGACCGGCGTTAATCTGAAATCAACTCAGGAGCTTGCCTTGTCCATCTCCATACCTGTAATCGCATCGGGAGGGGTGTCCGGAATTAGTGATATTGTTGATCTCAGGAATCTGGAAGGGGATGGAATTACCGGAGTTATAATTGGAAAGGCGCTTTACAATGATACCTTGTCCTTGGATGAAGCGATTAAAGCGGCTCGGGGTGACAAGAGGTAAAATAGAGCGGAAAGTCCTTAGCCCTGAAAGTTTGCTTTTTTGACATTCTCCTTTCTTGATTTAATTTTTAGGAGGTTCCCAATGGAAGATTGTATTTTTTGTAAAATCATTTCCGGTGAAATACCCTGCAATAAAGTTTACGAAGACGATTATGTTTTGGCATTTGATGATATTTATCCTGTGGCGCCTGTTCATGTCATTATTGTTCCCAAACGCCATTTCGGTACCCTCATCGATATTCCTAAAAATGAATCGGAAATATTCAAAAACCTTTTTACTGCCGTACAGGAAGTGGCCCGATTGAAGGGTATTGCCGATAGGGGCTTTCGAACGGTTATAAACACGCAAGAGGAAGGTGGTCAGGTTATCTTTCATGTTCATATTCACGTATTTGGGGGCAGGCAGTTGAAAATGGAACTGGAATAAATGATTTGACAAAAAAATTTTTACATATAAAATGATAATTTACATTGGTTCCGGTTTGTTGGGGGGCTTATGGGTTTAAAGGAAAAAATTGAATCGGAAATGATCTCCGCAGCCAAGGCTAAAGATAAGTTGCGTCTTTCCGCTATACGTATGATAAAAACGGCTCTTCATAATAAGGAAATAGATATGAGGAGACAAATGGAAGATGCTGAAATAGTTCAAGTTCTTTCTTCTTTGGCCAAACAAAGAGCCGATTCTATCGAGCAATTCAAAAAGGGGGGGAGGCAGGATCTGGTCGATAAGGAAGAGACCGAGCTCAGAATCATAAAGGAATTTCTGCCCGAAGAAATGTCGGAGCAGGAGCTGGAGGCCGAAATTGAGAGCGCTATTCGTGAACTAGGGGCTACCGGCGTCAAGGATATGGGAAAGGTCATGAAGGCGCTTATGCCAAAAATTACCGGTAAGGCGGATGGTAAAGTGGTAAGCGAAAAAGTGAAATTGAAGTTATCTGCCTGATTTAAAAGCCCTCGAACGATTGACATTGTGAAACATTGGGTTGGATCCGAATCTGATCCTGGCCTAAATATGCTTTTGGATCCGAGTCGTCCGGAGCTTTAAGGTTTTTTGGGGTCTGGGATGTTTCTCACTTCTTCGCAGGTTTCTCCATTTCGAAACTTCAATTCTTATTTGTATTCTGTTTTTGTGATTTCAAGATCAGATGATCACGTCATGTCTGGATAGAGTCTTTATGATTTGGAGGCTTTGCTGTCAATACCTGTTATAGATAGCTTTCAAATTTCGTGCAGGAAGAAGCTTTGAACGATTTCCGTTCGGAAATAGAACAAATTAAGAGCAGGGCCGGAATTGTCGATATAGTTTCCGAATATATTGCGTTGCGAAAGTCTGGACGAAATTTTATCGGGTTATGTCCGTTTCACAAAGAAAAAACACCCTCATTTAGCGTTAACGCCGAAAAACAGATTTTTTATTGCTTTGGGTGTGGGATAGGTGGAGATGTATTCGAATTTTTAATTAAAATGAACAATATGTCTTTTTCCGAGGCCCTGAACCATTTGGCTGAAAAGACGGGGATTGTCCTTCGGGATAGACATGCCGGAACAAAAGGGGAGGAAAAAACTCTTAGGGAAAAAATAAAAGATATTAACCGTATGGCTGGAGAGAGGTTTAAAAAGAACCTGATGTCCGGTGCGGGAAAGAGCGCCAGGGAATATCTTCAGAAGCGGGGAATAAATGACACTACCGTTAGAGAATACAATCTGGGACTGGCTTTGAATGGTTGGCGAAATCTCAGGAGCTGGCTTGAAAATGAAAAAATCCCCCTTCCCCTTGCAGAGAAAGCGGGCTTGATCATCCGAGGAGAAAAAGGTGAGTTTTATGACCGTTTCCGGAGCCGATTGATTTTTCCCATCGAGAACATAGCGGGTGAAGTGATTGCCTTCGGCGGAAGAGCGTCGGGAGATGAAAAACCGAAGTATTTGAACTCGCCGGAATCTCCAGTTTATATCAAGGGAAGGCATTTGTATGGTCTGAGCAGAGCGAAAGACGAGATCCGGAAAAAGAAATGTGCCCTTCTGGTAGAAGGGTATTTTGATGTTCTTTCTCTCTGGAATGCCGGAATTCGCAATGCTGTGGCCGCTCTCGGAACGGCCTTGACCAGGGAACATCTTGATCTTTTGAGACGGTTTACAGACCATGTTGTCGCTATATTCGATCCGGACGAGGGTGGCAGAACTGCTCTGGAGAGGAGCCTTACTCTGTTTCTGGAGGAAAAGTTCAGTGCGAGCGTTGTGATTCTTCCTGAAAATCTGGACCCCGATGAATACATCAAAAAATACGGCCCCGAGGCAATGCAAAAACTCATTGCCGGTTCGCAGTCTCTGGTCGACTATTATATTGAAAATGTCATTGGTTCAAGACCGGGTTTCGAAGAAGATCTGGATACGGTGCAAAAAGCAGTCCCCTTCATAGGTCGTATTGAAGATCCTGTGCAGAAAAACCTTTTTATTAAAAGGGTTTCGGAGAAACTAAAAATTGATCAGGAACTTCTCAAATCTGAAATCGTAAAGGTTTCTTCCGGTCACAGGAGGAAACCAGAAGTGGTCAAAAAGTTAGAGACCAAACAGAAATCAAAGTTGCCGGATCCCGTCGAAATGACGATGATTCGGCTGATGATCGAATTTCCTGATAAGATCAAAAAGAGTTTTGATGAGGAGATTTTTGAATATTTTTTGAACCCTGAACTGAAAACCCTGGGTAAGTTGCTGAAGACCACTATTCAAAGCCAGGACGAGTTCCGATTTTACGATCTTTTGAATTGTATAGAAGATACATTTCTAAAGAACAAATTGTTGCAATGGACAGTTTCAGAAAGTCCGTTCGAATCGGGTGCTGTGGATATTCTTATTGCTGATACTATGGAAAAAATAAGGCTGAGGTGGATTCGAATGAGAAAGGAATATTTGGATCGGGAACTGAAGTCGGCACAGGAGAAGGGGGATTCTGTTCTTTGTGATCGTATTTTGTTGGAAACAACACAATTATTAAGGAAAAAAGAGTTAGCTATTAAAAGTTGAAAAAAGGCTGTGAAAGGAATTCCTGGAGTAAGCGGATTGACAGTAAGATCATTCCCTTTGGGAATACATAGCCTCAATGAAGGAGAATATATATGGCCAAAGAAATGCACTCGGATGAAGTGAAAAAACTCATATCTTTAGGCGAGGAAAAGGGTTTTTTAACCTATGACGATGTGAATGACCTGTTGCCGTCGGATATTATATCGTCAGAGCAGATTGATGACATTATAATGCTCTTTGGTGAAAGAAATATCGACATAATTGATACCGACAAAGGCGAAAAAATAGTCCTTAAAAAGGCTTCCGAAGAATCTCTGGAAACCAAGGAGGAAGAAGAGGAATTGTCGGTTCTTTTCTCATTAGCCGGCAAAACGGGTGATCCCGTTAAAATGTACCTGCGTGAAATGGGTCTCGTTTCCCTTCTGAACAGAGAGGGCGAAATCGAGATTGCAAAAAAAATCGAAGAGGGCGAACGAGAAGTTATGGAGGCCGTCTTTGGGGTAGAGGTATCGGTTAAGAGTCTTATCGATATCGGGAGAAAGCTTCGAACCGGGGAACTTCGAATAAAAAATGTTGTCGACAACCTGGAAGACGAAGACGGCTTTGTTGAAGAAGATCTTCACCTTGAGAGGGTACTCGATCTAATCGATAAAATAGCCAAGATTGACAAGAAAAGCGCTGTTACAAGAGGTAAACTCAACAGTGGAGATTTTGATGACCAGGCAGAGAAGCTGCAGGCGGACTTATATAAAAACACGAAGAAAATAGTAGATCTGAGCAGAGAAATTCGGCTGAGTAAAAAACAAATCAATCGAATGCTTTTCAGACTGAAAGATGCGGCATCCGAAATCGTCAGGGCTGAGTCGAAAGTCAAAATAGCGAAAAAAGAAACGCGCCTTTCTACCAAACTGATGGAGAAGGCATTTGCTACATTGAAAAAAGGACGTGAACAGGAACGGCTTTTGTCGAAGGAGACGAAAGTTCCAATCTACCGCCTAAAAGAACTGGATATAATGGTCAAAGATGCCCGCAACATCATCAAAAAGGTCACGACCGAACTGGAGATCCCCCCAGCCACATTAAAGAAAGTTGTCCAGACGATCGAAAGGGGAGAAAGAAAAGCCGGGCTGGCCAAAAGAAAACTCATTGAGGCCAATCTCAGGCTGGTTGTGAGTATTGCTAAGAAGTACACCAATAGAGGGTTGCAATTCCTGGATTTGATTCAGGAAGGTAATATCGGTCTGATGAAGGCAGTTGATAAATTTGAGTACCAAAGGGGGTACAAATTCTCTACGTACGCAACATGGTGGATTCGACAGGCAATCACAAGAGCTATAGCCGATCAGGCGCGTACGATTCGAATTCCTGTTCACATGATCGAGACAATTAACAAGCTGATCAGGACTTCACGGTATCTGGTTCAGGAATTGGGACGAGAGCCGAATCCTGAGGAAATCGCCGACAAGATGGAATTTCCTCTTGAAAAGGTTCGGAAGGTACTCCGTATCGCAAAAGAGCCGATTTCTCTTGAAACTCCTATCGGAGAGGAAGAGGACAGTCATTTGGGTGATTTTATCGAAGATAAAAAAATCATGTCTCCTTCCGATGCCGCAATTAGCATGGATCTTGCCAAACAGACACGAAAAATATTGTCAACCCTGACCCCGAGGGAAGAAAAGGTTTTGCGAATGAGATTCGGTATTGGCGAAAAATCAGATATTATTGAGGAGCCCGGGGAAAATCTGGATATGATGGAGAGATCGAAACAGATTGAGGCGAATGCCTTGCGACGGTTGAGAAACCCTTCCAGGAGAAGGGAATTGAGGAGTGTGGTTAAATAATAACCCTCTGCTTAAATTAACTTTTTTCCAATATTTCTCAAATACAGCTTGACAAAAAGCATGAATGTTATTAACCTCCCCTTTTAATTTTTGGGCCCATAGCT
>DHHG01000298.1:0-355 GCA_002403175.1 Syntrophaceae bacterium UBA4778
ATTCTTCCAGCCAAATAATCAATCAAAAACGCTTGTTTTCCCAGCCGAATAAGGCACCAGACCTTCTCAGATATACTGACAACCCCGTATCCTACTCAAGTGAACTGAAATTGCTCGGAGATTTTAAAATCTTGAACCCGTTTGGTACCCGGATGTAATAAACCTCATCGGAATAGTAAAGTGGATAACCGTTTATCTGAACCATTTCAGAGTTGGATGGAAGCAAGGGAACAACAAATCCAGTCGGAGGAGAAACCACAACAAAGCGGGCACCGTAAGGACGGAGCCAAATCCCGTTCGCAATATAATATCTCATTCCGTTATGGACTACTTTGCAGTAGTTCCGCGGCAGGAA
>DHHG01000298.1:443-5455 GCA_002403175.1 Syntrophaceae bacterium UBA4778
TTTTTAAATAATCTATGTTCGGCAATATTTTATCGGAAAATCGAGGGTAGCTGAGAGTATGCGGAAGAGTAATCGCGGGAGATACAGGCCAAACATGAATTTCGTACCACCATGTGGCCCTCTCTTTATCATATCTACCCGCCGGATGACAAGTTTTTAGTTTCGCCGAATTCACCTAAAAACGGCAAGCCGGTTGCGGTGTCCCCTGTTTTGTAAGAACAAGCTGCCAGAGCTGAATGCTTCTGGCTCGAAAGGCTCCCGCGCTGGAAAGCAGAAAATATTCCCACATCCGCTTGAAATGTTCTCCATAACGATCCTTGAAATTCGGCCAGGTATTCTGAAAATTTCGATTCCAGGCCATTAACGTCTTATCATAATGCGGTCCCAGATTATGCAAATCCTCCAAAACGAACAAGCCTTCTATGGCTTTGCCGATCTGCGCGATTGACGGCAGCATACTGTTTGGAAATATGTATGCCGTAATCCAGGGATCGCAGGAGTACAAGGATGTATTGCTTCCGATTGTGTGCAGGACAAAAATTCCATTTTTTTTCAGGCAACGATCGGCAACCTTCATGAAATTCCGGTAATTCTTTACTCCGACATGTTCGAACATTCCGATTGAAACGACTTTGTCGAAAACACCTTTCTGATCCCGATAATCCTGGGTCTCGATTCGAACCGGCAACCCCTTGCACAATTCTGTACCATAACGGTTCTGTTCCTCTGAGACATTGATTCCTGTAACACTGCATCCGTAATGTTCGGCCGCATATTTGGCAAATCCGCCCCAGCCGCAACCAATATCCAGGACGCTATCGGTCTTATAAATATTAAGTTTTTTACAGATCAAATCGAGTTTCTTTATCTGGGCTTGAGCAAGGTCGTCCGTGCCATTAAAATAGGCACAGCTATATTGATTGTATGGGTCAAGGAAGGACATGAAAAGATCATTTCCGATATCATAGTGACGCGAAGCGACAATGTCGGCTCGCGACCTGGATTGTAAATTAAAGAGGCGGCCTGATAACCGGTCCAGCCGAGTCCGCCATCCCCCTTTGAGATTACCTTCCAGATTCCGTTTCAAAATGCGGTGAATAGCCTCATCAACCTGCTGGCAATCCCACCAGCCATTCATGTATGCTTCACCCAGCGCCAGATTTTTATCCTGCAGAAGCCTGCCATAGAAACGTTCGTCTTTGATTTTAATGTCCCAGGGATTCTGGCCGTTGAGAACAATTCCCGCTTCATGAAACAGTTTCCGGACAATCTTTTTTTGCATTGCTCAAAGTCCTCCTCAAAAGATTTCTATTTCTGGCTTTCAAAGGAAAAGAGCAAATCAGAATTCCTCATGGTGAATGAGAATCAGCGGTCAAGTGTTTAATGACAATTACGACAGAGCTGAATTAAAACGGCTGGAACGCTTGATAAGTTTTTCAATCTCCACTGCAATAAAAACAACGCAGGACAGAGATAGCGTAATCAGTAATTCCTCAAGAGTCAGCGGAGCGGTCCTGAAAACTGGGTTCAGAAAAGGAATATAAATCGTTGCCATCTGCAATGCCACAGAGAGCATCAAGGCACCCAGCATGGGCTTGTTCGAAAGCAATCCTTGGGTAAAAAGAGATTCCGTTTCCGAACGAATTGCCATCACATGGCCCATCTGACTCAGTACTAGTATCGTGAATACCATCGTCTGCCAGTTAGCATGCCCCGCCTGAATGGACCAGGCTTGGGCAAAAATACAGGTAAAGCCCATGAGCAGCCCTACCCAGATAATATGGACTCCGAGGCCGTGTGCAAATATGCTTTCCTGCGGATGCCGGGGTGGCCTTTGCATTAGTCCTTTTTCAGCAGGCTCTGCGGCCAGGGCCAGACCGGGGAGACCATCCGTGATCAGGTTTATCCAGAGGATGTGTATAGGCAGAAGAGGAATGGGTAGGCCGAAGAACGGCGCTAGAAAAATCGTCCAAATCTCGCCGGAGTTGTCCGTCATTGTGTATTTAATAAATTTTCTTATATTGTCGAAGATACGCCGACCGGATTTTACAGCCTTTACGATCGTAGCAAAATTATCGTCCAGCAGAATCATATCTGCTGCTTCTTTGGACACATCCGTGCCCGTAATGCCCATGGCAACCCCAATGTCGGCAGCCTTCAGGGCAGGCGCATCATTGACTCCATCACCCGTCATGGCAACAAACTGTCCCTTGTCCTGAAGCGCTTTGACAATTTTGAGCTTTTGTTCGGGTGCAACCCGGGCATAAACCCGCAAATGCTCAACCCTTTCTTCAAACTCCTCCATCGGTAAATTCTCCAGCTCTTTTCCGGTAATGGTGGTTCTCGATTCAGATTCGACTATACCCAGTCTTCGTGCGATCGCGGCTGCCGTCAGGGGATGATCCCCTGTGATCATAACCGGCTTGATACCAGCTTGTTTACACATGGATACCGCCTCTTTTGCCTCTTCCCGGGGAGGGTCCATTAATCCGATTAGTCCCAGAATCGTAAGTCCTGCCTCCACCTGATCCGGAGAAAGGGGGGCGGGGAGATCTTCCCATTTCCTCATGCAAAGGCAAAGAATTCTCATGCCCTCTGCTGCCATGGCTTCGTTAATTTTTTCAATTTTGCCGGGATCGATTTTCTCCAAACCTTGAGCAGTTAAAATATCAACCGATTTTGGAATCAAAACATCCAAAGCTCCTTTGGTATAGGAAATAATAGGAGTTCCTGCATTGCGGTCTCCAACTGATCCCCTATGGAAGGTGGTCATGCATTTTCTTTCCGAGTCAAATGGAATTTCGGCAATGCGCGGTAAAGATTCCCCCAAAGCTTTTTTTTCAAAACCGCTGATTCGCGCAATATCATACAAAGCGGTCTCCGTGGGGTCACCGATCAGATGGCCTGAGCTGTCTTGTTCCGCATCATTGCTTATTGCAAGTCCTTGCATAATATAAATCCAGACAGAGGCCCTCTCTGGATTTATCGGCGGAATGATCAACTCATCCCTCCTAAAAACAGCTCCATCCATATAGAATTCTTCGACTCTCATCTTGTTCAGTGTTAACGTTCCTGTCTTATCCGAACAAATGAAGGTGACCGATCCGAGTGTCTCCACTGCCGGCAGTTTTCGGATCAGGGCATTTTGCAGAACAAGTTTTTTTGCACCAAGCGCCAGAGAAATAGTGATTACGGCAGGTAATGCCTCAGGAATTGCCGCAACTGCGAGGGAAACAGCGGTAAGGAGCATTAGCAGAACTCCTTCACCCCGAATTATACCCAACGTAAAGACAACTGCGCAGATTACCAGAACGGCAATCGCCAATTTTCGTCCAAAATCGGTCAACCGTTTCTGAAGGGGTGTTTTCGAATCCTCCCCAAATTGCAGCATTCCTGCTATTTTGCCGATCTCCGTTTGCATTCCGGTGGCGGTTACCACCCCTCTTGCCCTCCCGTAGGTAGCAAACGTCCCTTTGAAGGACATGTTTTTTCGGTCGCCCAGATGCAGATCTTTTTCCGGTAATGCTTCCGTCAATTTTTCGACCGGAATCGATTCCCCGGTCAGGGCGGATTCATCTGCTTTCAGGTTCACCGCTTCGATCAAACGAACATCGGCAGGAACGACTTTTCCGGTTTCCAGGAGAACAACATCACCGGGAACGACCTCAGTTGCAGATATTGTCGCGGGAATACCTCCTCTTAAAACCGTGGCAGTATTGCCAGCCATTTTTTTTAAAGCTTCCATGGCTCTTTCCGCCCGGAATTCCTGAATAAAACCCAGGGCAGCATTCAGGACAACAATAATCACAATAGCTATGGTATCGGATGGCTCGCCGATAAACCCGGCGATAATTGCAGCGGCAATCAGGACCATGATCATGAAATCTTTAAACTGGTCCAAAAACATCATGAGAGGCGTCTTTCTCTTTTTTTCGATCAATTCATTCGGTCCATATTGGACCAGACGTGAGGACGCCTCTCTGATATCGAGCCCCTTTTCAGTTGAACCCAGATCTGCCAGGACCTCTTCTATTTTTTTCTGATGCCAACCACGATCTCTCATTGCACTATCCTTTTTCGCACTGGGTTAAAGAGAGAAGGATGGATTTATTATAGCAAAGTGTTGCTCTTTGGGGAGGATATTCGCATATTCATGCCCAGGCTACATTCCAATTGACAACCGTTGACGCCTGCTATATTGCTTTTCCCTGATTTACTTTCAGCATTCATCTTACTATCGAACCAGATGATTGATCATGACTAATAGATTGGATATGCTCCAAAATAAACAGGAGGCTTTTTATGAAGCGACTTACCGACTTGTCTCTCATATTCTTGCTGATTCTGGCTTTTATGCCTGCTTCCATTACTTACGGAGAGATAAAAAAGCCTGCTTTGAAGATGGGACCCAGTCATCTGAAAAATATCATTGTGAACCAGAATGCCCCAATTTCTGACGGCAAGATAACCAATGTGAAATTGACGCCTGAGGACTTGTGGAGAACAGGAACCACCGTCTACATCGAATGGACATGGCCGGATCATCCCGATGCGCAGGCAGACGTGACCGTTTGGCAAGGCTCTCGACAAGTTGCAACCGTTATCACCGATACCACTAAATCCAAAGCAGCATGGATTGTTCCCTATCACCTTGTACCCGGAAGCTACTCTGTGAAAGTACAAAGCTCAAAGAATCCAGATAACCATTTCGGACGCGTCATTCGCATCGAAAACAGCACCATTTCCATGCTATCTCCGAAAACCGGCATGGTCCTGGAGCCCGGAAGCAATTGCCCCATTATCTGGGAATTTCAAGGGAAACCCGGGCCACTGAAGTTGGAGCTCTTTTCCGGTTCGGCTTCAAACACGCCACATCTTCTCATAGCTAATAATGTCGCATCCGGGGAATTGGGAGCAGGGCGATATGAATGGAAAGTTCCTTCCGGCCTACCCTCTAAAACAGACTACTGGATAAAGGCAACTGCTACTGTAAACAGTGCAATCCATGACGA
>DHHG01000156.1:0-12109 GCA_002403175.1 Syntrophaceae bacterium UBA4778
ATGAAGGCACACGCCGGAATGACGGGCAGACCGGCAATTCTATCAGGCCCGACCAGGGCGGGCTAACTCAAAGAAGTTTTTTCCGGATTGGAAGGAAACGGGAGGATTTTGGAGAAAGTTTTCTGAAATTGTGTTCACTATCCCATTACGAGCCATTCTTGATCCTGCCTACAGACTCAAGTCTGCTGATCTCAACTAAATCAAATCCTGCCTTCATGCTCCGACCTCCCTGCTTCGCAGTCTCACTAACCTACACAGAGGAGCATTCAAAAGCTCCCTTCCTTTTGACTCCACTAGCTTACAATAATGCATAAAACGGCAGAACGGAGTGGAGCCGTTTTTCAGAGCTTCTGATTCATTGTTTTACGGAAGGCTCTTTGATATTTCAAGATGTCTGCTAGATGAATGGAGACGAGGGTAAACCCGGATCATATAATACGGGTTTACCAGCTGCAGACTCCGACGGTGTTGTTCTCTCGAATCCTCACTCTCTCCAGAAAGAATGCGCGAAATCCATTTTTTCCGGACTGAGTCCTATTTTATCAGACAGATATCATGCGTAATTCATCATCACTTAACCCAACTATTTAATATTCCATAAGATACACCAGGCAAAACATCATGGTATGATCATTGCTAATTGTGCGGAAATCATTTAGAGGTGAAAGGCGGACAATGACAAGGCACACTTTTTACCTATATTGAATACACATTAAGGAGCTAGTTTATGAATCGCTTTTCAGCCTGTACACGGATGTTGTTTCTTATAGTTCTGAGTTTGGCACTGTTTATCGGGGCAGTCTCTTTTGTTGGTAACACTGCACTTGCTACCGAGGGAGGGGGTGGTGCTTACCCGAACGGAGCAGAGGATTTCATGAGTGGTGCCCTGCCGCCACCGGGTACCTATTTCTTGAATTATCTGAATTACTATCGGGCCACATCTTTTAAGGATCAAAATGGCGACGATCGCATGCCGAAATTTGACCTCGATGTAGTCGCCAATGTCTTTCGTCTGATAGAAGTAACCCAATACCGGATACTTGGGGCATCTTGGGCGATGCACTTACTGGTGCCTCTCGTGTATATGGATGCAGATGCAACACCGGGGAAGGACAACCGATCAGGGCTGGGCGATATCACTGTAGACCCTTTTATCCTTGGCTGGCATTTTAAAAATTTCCACATGTTAACTGGGCTGGATATTATTATTCCCACTGGTGACTATGACAAGAACCGATTGACGAATACCAGCCGCAATTACTGGACCTTCGAACCGGTTTTTGCACTCACCTACCTTGGAGACAGTGGCGTCGAAGTGTCCGGAAAGTTCATGTATGATTTCAATTTGAAGAACACCGACACGGAATACACCTCAGGGCAGGAATTCCATGTCGATTACACCTTGGGATATCATGTCGACAAGAATCTAACCCTGGGAGTCGGCGGGTACTATTACCATCAGACAACCGATGATGAGCAGTATGGAACTAAGGTTGGAAGCGACGGTTTCAGAGGCCGTGTGATTGGTATGGGACCCCAAGCCTCCTATAACTACAAGAACATGGCCTTTACACTTAAGTGGCAGAAGGAATTCGACGTACGGAACCGTCCCCAGGGGGATAATTTCTTTTTCAAGTTCATGTATGCCTTCTAAGTATCCGCTGCTTAGCCGGAGTCTCTGACTGGAAACGGAATAACGTCACAGCAAACTGGAGAGGGTTACCGCATGGGAAGGGTAAAAAAAGAAGGTTTTCAAGTAGAAATAAATTTCCCAGAAGTCGCTTGCGGGGATTCTCTATCTGAGCTTGGACGTCTAAGAAAATCTGAAATAAAATATCACGAACTGTATCAGAATCTTGTTGACGGATTAGCGGTAATTAATCTGGAAGGAAAAATTATTGAATTTAACCCTGCGTTTCAAAATCTTATCGGATATGCGACAGAAGAAATTTACTCGCTTACATACATGGATATTTCCCCTGCGAAGTGGCACGCTGCAGAGGAGAAGATCCTTAAAGAACAGGTAATGAAGAGGAGATATTCGGATATATACGAAAAGGAATACAGAAAGAAAGACGGAACGATAGTACCGGTAGAACTAAGAACTTACCTGATCCGGGATGAGGCAGGCACCCCCACGGGTTATTGGGCCATTATTAGAGATATTACCGAGCGCAAGCGTTCAGAAGAGTTATTAAGGATAAAGGATAGAGCCATCGAATCCTCCATTAATGCTTTTGCCATGGCTGATCTTGAAGGAAATTTAATTTACAGCAATCCGAGATTTCTTTATCTATGGGGGTATGAAAATCGGGAAGCAGTCCTGGGAAGATCCTTGGTCGAATTTTGGGAAGTGAAAGAGCCTGCCTTTGAGATTGTAGAAAAACTAAGGAGTCGCGGGGGTTGGATAGGTGAACTGGTTTCCAAGAGAAAAGATGGCTCCCGGTTCGATACTCAAATCTCGGCAAGCATGATTTTAGATAATGCTGGTAAACCTATTTGTATGATGGCGTCTGGTGTCGACATCACAGATCGTAAGAAGATTGCAAAGGAACTTCAGGAAAGTGAAGCGAAGTACCGATTACTCGTTGATAACTCTTATGATTTGATCTGTGCCTTAAATAAAGAAGGCGTATTCACCTATGCTTCTCCCTCATGGCAGAGGATACTTGGATACGATGCATCCTATGTGATCGGCAAGACAATCCATACTTTTGTTCATCCTGATGATGCGGCCATTTTCGAAGACCATTTTCATGAAATCATCCAGCCCAAAAAGCGAAAACGAGTTCCAGAACACCGGGTAAAGCATGCTGACGGTACTTGGCGATGGTTAGCAGCAAGCAGAACCCCTGTTTTTGATTCAGACGGCACATTCATTTCTTTGGTCTGCATCTCCAGAGATGTCACCGAGCTCAAACAAGCATCGGAGGCGCTTAAGGAATCTCAACAACAACTTTTAGACATCATTAACTTTCTTCCGGATGCAACCTTTGTTATTGATACAGATGGTAAGGTCGTTGCCTGGAACAAAGCTATGGAAGAGATGACGGGGATCAAGGCAGCGGCTATGTTAGATAAGGGCAATTACGAGTATGCCCTGCCTTTTTATGGTGAAAGAAGACCTATCCTTATCGATCTCGTCCTAGAGCCCCAGGCAGCAACTGAAACCAAGTATGCCAACCTAAAGAGAGGTGATTTGGTCCTTGAGGCTGAAATCAATGCGCCTTCCCTCGGGGAGGATATATATCTATATGGAAGGGTCCGGGTCTTGCGAGATTCAAAAGGAAATATCGTAGGCGCTATCGAATCGATACGTGACATTACAGACCACCGCCTGGCACAGGAAAAATACAAGGCGTTATTTGAGAACGCTGTTATGGGTATCTTCCAGACAAGTCTCGAGGGGCACATTATAAGCGCTAACCCTGAGTTGGCCCGCATTCTTGGATATGGATCTCCGGAGGAGCTAATGAGTGCGGTGACTGCGGACCGACTGTATGTCCAGCCTAATCAACGCTCTGAACTTATGCGGCTCTTTCAAGAAAAAGGTACCCTTCAGGAACAGGAAGTTCAGCTTTACCGAAAAGATGGGAGCACCACATGGGTTGTTGTTAGCTGCCGTGCTGTCCTTGACAAAAGCGGGAAGCCACTTCATTGTGATGGTTATATGATAGATACTTCGGACCGCAAACTTCTCGAAAAACAACTTCGACAGGCACAGAAGATGGAGGCCATAGGCACGCTTGCTGGCGGGATTGCACATGACTTTAATAACATCCTCAGTGCCGTCATAGGCTATGCTGAAATGGCACTGAGAAACCCAGAAGTAAGTGGTAAGCTTCGACATCATATCGAGCAGATCTATAAGGCTGGAAATCGGGCAGGAGACTTGGTAGAACAGATCCTCGCCTTCAGCCGCCAGAGTGACGAGAACCGATACCCTCTGAGAATCAGCCCTATCGTCAAGGAGGCATTGAAACTTCTGAGGGCATCCATTCCCTCAACAATAGAGATTCACCAAAACATCCAATCCGAGCCGGACTCTGTTCTTGCTAATCCCTCGAATATTCATCGGATACTAATGAACCTCTGCACGAACGCGGCTCAAGCAATGAGTGGAAGAAAGGGTATATTGGAGATTGGATTGGCGCCTGTTGATATAAAGCCCAATGACGTTTTAATCCATCAAGGCCTAACCCCCGGTATGCATATTAAACTTTCGGTGAGTGATACGGGACAAGGTATATCGCATGAGATTATTGATAAGATATTCGATCCCTTTTTCACCACCAAAAAGCCTGGCGAAGGTACCGGTATGGGGCTTTCCGTGGTGCATGGGATCGTGAAAAGCTATGGCGGCACAATCACCGTACAAAGCGAGGTGAGCAAAGGAACCAGATTTGAAGTCTATCTTCCACTCCTGATTGAAGAAGAGAAGAAACAGCCAAAAGAGGCTGCGCCTATCGTTGGGGGAGTGGAGTGCATTCTTTTTGTGGATGACGAGGAAAGTCTCGTTGAGCTTGGAGAGGGCATGCTGACCGGTCTGGGCTATAAGGTTGTTGGTAGGACGAGCAGCCTGGAAGCTTTGGAACTCTTCCGGGCTCATCCCGACTGGTTTGACCTGGTAATCACCGATGTGACGATGCCTAACATGACCGGCCTCGAGTTAGCGCGGGAACTCATGCTCATTCGCCCTGATATTCAGGTCATCCTTTGCACGGGTTTCAGTGAACTGGTCACGTCGGAGAGTGTGAAGTCTTTAGGGCTAAGGGAGGTTATTATGAAGCCTATCCTATTGGAACAGATTGACGCATCCATCAGGCGCCTGATCGATCAAAAGGAGTAGCAGGATATTTATGGGCAAGGTTTTAATTATCGACGACAATCATTTCAACTCGGAAGCTCTCAGCGAAATGGTCGGCAGCCTGGGGCACGAGGTGGCTTCTGTTCACACCGCTGAAGAAGGCCTCAGAAAAGCCAGATCTGATGACTTCGATGTTGTCTTTTTAGATGTGCAGCTTCCGGACGGCAATGGTTTGATGCTGTTGCCGAGCATTCACGCCACTGCATCGGCTCCGGAAGTAATCATCATCACAGGATTCGGAAGCCCTGATGGCGCTGAGCTTGCAATCAGGAACGGAGCCTGGGATTTTATTCAAAAACCTCTCGAAAGAAAAAAGATAGAACTTCCACTGTTGCGTGCCCTCCAGTACAGAAAAGTAAAAAATCAGAACGGAAAACCCCGGTTATTGAAACGGGAGGGAATCATCGGCAGCAGTCCGGCAATGGAAAGATGCATGGAACTCGTTGCCCAAGCGGCAGCGAGCGATGCCAATGTCCTTATTACCGGGAAAACAGGAACTGGGAAAGAACTCTTCGCTCAAGCCATTCACGACAACAGTCCACGGAAAGATATGCCATTTGTCGTTGTAGATTGCGCATCCCTTCCTCAAACCCTTATGGAAAGCATCCTTTTTGGGCATGAAAAGGGAGCCTTCACTGGGGCGGATAAAATCCAGGAGGGTCTTATCAAACTGGCAGACAGGGGGACTCTCTTTCTCGATGAGCTGGGAGAACTTCCCCTTAGCGCCCAGAGAGCTTTCCTCCGGGTTCTTCAGGAACATCGTTTCCGCCCCTTGGGATCCAGAAAGGAAATAACCAGCGACTTCAGAGTTATTGCTGCAACCAATCGCGATCTTGACAAACTGGTCCAGGAAAACAAGTTCAGAGAAGATCTTCTTTTCCGGCTGCGGGCGGTTACGGTAGAATTGCCTCCCCTCCGGGAGCGTTTGGGTGACATCAAAGAGCTTATGTTTTATTATGTGAACAAAATATGTACGCGGCATGGCACAGAGGTAAAAGGCTTCTCCCCCGAATTCAGGGAGGCCCTTTGTGATTATGGTTGGCCGGGGAACATCCGTGAACTGGTTAATGCTTTGGAAAGCGCTATCGCGGCGGCTTTCCATGAGACGATCTTGTATCCCAAACACCTGCCCACGCACATCCGTGTTAGTTTAATTCGGGACTCCGTTGCTAAAAATGATGATGTCACTATCCCCCTTGCTACACTGAAGGAACGAAGGGATTCCGTTGTTGCCAGAGAGGAATGGCAGTATCTTCAGGAATTGATGGCCACGACAGGAGGAAACATCAGGAATGCCTGTGAAATATCCGGTTTAAGCCGCGCGAGGTTGTACCAGCTTATCAAAAAGCACGGCATTGAAATACCTGAATAAATATACCCCATCACTGCTGAAAGTTCTCCAAATCAAATAGTCGAGTCCAATTGGATAAGACTAAATCTTATTCTGTCAGACTAATCGTCATCTTCCTTTAATCCTCGCTACTATATAACTGCTGGAAATAATACAAGATGTTGGAAACAACTCTCGTGGCATGTTTGTTGTAATGTATCTAAACAATTCAGAGGATGGAGCATATCTAGGGACATGGCATTGCTTATTTATTCAAAAAATACAAGGGGGGCAGGAGAACGACTCCTTAGCGCTATTAGTTTACTACTCCCAGAGGACAAATTTGATATCTGCAGATCAATCGGTGAGTTGTCCAAACGACTTCGACAACCTGCTTTCAAACCGAACGTGGCCGTTCTCCTGACTTCTTCGAGAGAGGAACTTCAGAAGATCCTTTCAATACGGGAACTTCTGGAGGACACGAAAATCATCCTTATTGTACCCGATACGAATCCGGAGACCATTAGGGAAGGACATATGCTGAGACCGAGATTCTTGTGCGATTGCGACAGTAATTTTGTTGCTGTTGTGGCTGTTCTCGGATTGATGCTCAGAAATATGGGATATCTTATAGAAGGCATACATCCCTGAAGGAACAAGGGAATCAAGAAATACAGTCCGGCTCGGCCCAGACGTTTTAACTATGTTGATGTAATTTTTGATAACAGAAAAGAAGTCCATGCTTCAAAAGCGGAAGGATTAACCGGAATACAACAAAAATCATAGGAGGTCATCACATAATGTTTAATGTCAAATTGAGCACAAAACTTATCAGCAGTTTCATAATCATTTCGATCATTACCTTGATCGTTGGAGTTATCGGCATCGTAAGTCTCAACAAGGTCATTGATGGGGATGTGGCAATGTATGAAAATAACGTCAAGGCAGTTAATAGTATCGCCCAGGTGCAGACCATGTTTATGCAAATGCGGGCACGATCTCTTTATCAGCAGATCGAAAGATTCATTTTGGATGATGCCAATAAAGCAATTGCCGGCAAGGAAGACATCAAAGAGATGGACAAGAAAGGGCTTGCGGCGCTGGCAGAGTTCGAAAAGCGGATCGATGATAAAGAGAAGGCATATTTTAATGAATTCAAGACGGAGCTAGGAAAGTATTTAGAAGCACGAGACAAAATGGGCCAGTTGGCGATTGAGGGGAAGAAACAGGAAGCTACCAGTTTCCTGTTAAATGTCACACAACCGCAAGCCGCAAAAGTTCTCGCGATGTTTGACCGCATTTACAAGGACCAAATGGATAATGCGCAGGCAAAGGCGGCAAATAATGCTCGGATTGCAAAAAGTGCCATGTGGACTGTCGTCATTGCTATCTTATTCGGTATCGCTTTAGCTTTAGCGTTTGGCGTGTTGATTACCCGATCCATTGCAAAACCGATCAACCGCGTCATAGCCGGCTTGAGTGACGGCTCCGATCAGATTGCTTCTGCATCCGGTCAAGTGGCTGCGACCAGTCAAAACCTGGCTGAGGGTGCCTCTGAGCAAGCGGCGTCTATTGAGGAGACTTCTTCATCCATTGAAGAAATATCTTCCATGACGAAACGCAATGCAGATATGTCCCGGGAAGCTCAAAGCAAGATGAATGAAGCCAAGGGAATTGTTGAAAAGGCAAATAAGCAGTTGCACCAATTGATCGATGCAGTTGTAGAGATAGCCAAATCCAGCGAGGATACGAAAAAGATCATAAAGACGATCGATGAAATCGCCTTTCAGACGAATCTCCTGGCCTTAAACGCTGCGGTGGAGGCAGCCCGTGCGGGTGAGGCAGGTGCAGGGTTTGCGGTCGTTGCCGACGAGGTCAGGAATTTGGCCATGCGGGCGGCTGAGGCGGCCAAGAATACAAGTTATCTGATCGAGAATACTATTAACGTCGTATCAACCGGGAATGATCTGAGTAATTCAACGTTGGATGCATTTAATGAAAATACCGCAATTGCAGTGAAGGTTTCAAACTTGATCGATGAGATTACTGCCGCGTCTCACGAGCAGGCGCGAGGCATCGAGGAAATTAATAAAGCGATCGTTGAAATGGAAAAAGTTACACAGCAAAACGCTGCCAATGCGGAGGAATCTGCAGGTGCTTCTGAGGAGTTGAGTGCCCAGGCAGGACACATGAAGTCGGTCGTATCCGAACTCGAGGCATTGGTCAATGGTAACGACAACACTGTATCAGGTTCTAGCACTTTTCACCGTGATAAGGCCAGTATCTCGTCTGTCATGCCTAAGCCGGTTCATTCAGTGCCTAGGCACCAGCAAAAAGGGAACGGACATTTCAGTGGAAATATTAAAAATATGATCTCTTCCGAAAGGAGAACACTAAGACCGGAAGAACTGATACCGATGGAAGACAACAAGGTTTCTTTAAAAGATTTTTAGGACACGACAGGAGGGAAGCAAGTTTTTATGCTTCCCTCCGCTCTCTATAAAATTCAAAATAATTTAGTAATGATAATATCTCGCATTAAGGGAGGATATGGAATAATGGCAGAATTAATGAATGTTATGGGTGTAAATGCCATGGCTGACTGTGAGGGAAAGTACCTGACATTTTCTCTGGCTGCAGAAGAATACGGGATTGGTATCAGAAAGGTCAAGGAGATCATTGGTATGATGGCGATCACTAGGATTCCACAGACACCGTCGTATGTTAAAGGGGTCATTAACCTTCGTGGAAAGGTTATCCCCGTGGTGGCTTTGCGGCTCAAGTTCGGTTTAGAAGAAATTGATTACACGAATCGAACATGTATCATCGTTGTAGAGGTCGAGGCGGATGCAGGCAATGTCATGCTGGGAATTATAGTGGATTCCGTATCGGAAGTTATGAATGTGAAAGGTGCCGACATTGATCCTGCACCGACCTTGGGGATGTCCTTGAAAACGGATTACATACTAGGTATGGCAAAAGTAGGTAACGGGGTCAAGATTCTTCTGGACATCGATCAAGTGATTAGCGATCAGGAATTGGAAGTTATACGTCAGGCAGCGTAAAGAAATTTGTATTCACAGAACTCTTGCGTATTCCGATGAATTCGGCCACTGATTCCGACGCAAATCGGCCACCTTGTCGGAGCGAAGCGACGCTGGTCTTTTTTGTTCTTTCTCATAAAGCATTGCTCAGGTCAAGGTTGCATATTTTTTCCTTATGGATCCTCCTTTCAGATTTATTTTATGGGCATTGTGAACCAGGCGGTCGAGGATGGCATCGGCGATGGTCGGATCGCCAATCTGTTCATGCCAGTGATCCACAGGCAACTGGCTGGTGATATCCACTGTTTTCCTTGCACACCCTTCATTCACCTTGGATTAGAAAGACGGGATAACTACTTGAAGCTTAAGTTTCTTTCATTATCCCGTTGTGTCCCTTATTGTCCCTGACCATGCGTTCAGGGTCTAGTGGGAGTACTCCTTTCGGCTTCGGCACAATTATCAATCCATCACATGTTTTTTCACAATCAATTAAGAGATCTTTCGATATATTTTTATTCCGTGTGAGAATCTGTGTGAGAAAATCAATCCAAAATCTGCTAAATCTGCCTAAAATGTGAAAATATCTAATAGACGCAAATTTCATAATTTCAAATAGTTGCAATCAATTCGAGGAGGTTGTGAAACTCAGGGATCATGCCTGAAAATCCGAGTGTCGGCAGTTCAATTCTGCCCTGGTCCACCATAAAATCAAGGGGTTACGAGTCGTAAAAGAGGCTTGTGACCCCTTTGTTTTTCAAATTGTGCTACATTTGTGCTAATTCCGGTTCCGACCCTGTCCATGACCTCAATCCCCGGCCGCAAACTTTCAGCATAATGGTGCGCGTAGCGCATGATCATCGCGGTCGTCTTCCATCTACCCAGTTTTTGAACTGTATAGAGATCCACGCCGCTTTGCACCAGTCGCGTCGCGAACGTATGGCGCAGATCGTGAAAGCGCACACCTTCGATGCCGGCTTTCTCCCTCGCGGAAGTGAATGCCCTGAATAGGTTCCTGTTGAGCATCCTCGTTCTGTTCTCGCTGGGAAACACCAGATCATCTCTCATATGATGCCCCTTGGCCCTGTTCCGCAGAATCTGCAAGACGGTCTCGTTGAGGGGAAGGGTATCGACACAGCCGTTTTTCTGCTCAGAGATGGTCACGGTCCTTCGGGTGAGATCGATCTGCTTCCACTTGAGTTCCAGTATCTCGCTTTCCCGAAAGCCGGTATGGATAGCGAAAACAATGATCTCGCGAAGCCACTTCGGGGAGGCGAAGAAACGTTCCATTAAGGAATGCATATCAACGCATCCTCTTGTCATCTATTCATCTTCTGGAAAGAAACCTGGGGCAGTAAACCACTTCCGGATGCCTGCCGGTTGGTGCTTCAAGTATTTTCGGTCAAATTCTTTCTCTTAAAGAGTCTCATCCTTTCCAAAACCGGAGAGATGAACAGTCATGGCACATCTACCGCCACCCACGGATGGCTTGATTCCTGAAAAATTGTTATTTATAAGAAACCGCCCCGGCAAACCTAAGGGGCGGTCATGCTGAACAAACATTTGAATATACGATTGAGAATTATTTCTGTTTACTGAAAGGTTCTTTTATGGCAACCTTTATGCCCCCGATTGTCCCAGTAACTGCCTCCTTAATTGCCGAACCCGTCTCACCACCAATTATCTCGGCCGCCTCAACGGCACCCATTGCTGCTGCCGAAGCAGCTTTCTCTGAGGATAGGCCTATCTCTTTTGCAGCTTCAATTGTTCCTAACACGGCGTTTTTTGCTACGGCAACAACGTCTCCCCCGACTTCCGATGTCCCAAGGACTAGCCCTTTAGAGGTGTCCTTTATAACCGTGGTCAGTTGACCACTGGTTTCGGCTACTCCTCCGATAGCACCCTTTACGGCGCTTCTGGCCAGTAAGACCGTATCTCCCCCTACTTCAGAAATAGCATGGATGACACCCCGCGCCGCTTCTGAGGCGGCTTCTTCCGTTGATACGGCAATATCCCTCGTTCCGCTGATAGTTCCAACGATAGCGCTCTTGGCTACGGACGTAACATCACCGCCTATCTCTGCGGTTCCTTTTACCACTCCATGAGCAGTATTGCGAATAACATCAACGGTTACAGAACCTACCTCATTAACCCCCTTGAATATACCGATAATGGAGTTCTTGGTAACGGTTGTCAGGTCCGCTCCTATTTCTCCTGCGGCTTTAATTGCCCCGGTAACAATTGAGCCAGCTGCAGCTGCAATGTCTTTTACACCCTCCAATGCTTTTACGGTAGTAGCGCTCACAATGTCGATGATTCCTGTTGCAGCTTCCCTGGTGCCCTTTAAAACCTCCAGGATAGCGCTTCTGATAGTTTCTCCAATAGTCTTCTCCATGATAACATCCCCCTTTCTTTAGCTTGTCATTTTTTTTATGATCCAATCTCTTCCTTTGACAATATATGCAACCAAGGGCAGTCATCTGTAATAAAAACAAAAAAACCCGCTCTCTCTTCAGAAATGGGGTTTCGTTCACTAGTCCATACCTCCCTCGCGTAGGGTTAAATACTGTACTAGTGTATCACTGTAAACTTTATAATAAAGTACCACGATTTATGTAACAAATCTACTTGCTTTCGAGGTGGTCGATGCATGCGGTTTGGAATTGAGGTAAAGATTGCCAGTTTGGGACATGTCTGCTCCAGAAAAGAAAAATCGGATTTCTTGAATAGATGCGCTTTCGAACCATATTCCATGACTTGGTCAGATGAAACAACCTCTCACTTTGTTTTTCAAATACTGGGCACCCTGCGTTACTCCTGTCACAGGAGTTGCGGCCCTTCACTCTGCAGCATAGCGTCGAAAGAACCATC
>DHHG01000156.1:12194-14022 GCA_002403175.1 Syntrophaceae bacterium UBA4778
AACAGTCATCGAGCAAGCGATCAGCCATGGGTTCGGACGGCTCTTGAACGGGTTTTTACGCGTGCGGATAATAAAGATGACCAGCACCTGCGTGGCCATGGATTCAATGAACCAGCCGGTATGAAAGAGCACCTCCCCTGCATGAAAAAACTCCAGCAGGATATCTTCGGGGGCTCCTTTAACGACAATCAATCTGCTCGTGCTATTGTCAAGGAGTACAGACACACGTCGGAGCTCGAAATCGAAGGATAATTCGTCTATCTTGCGCCAGCTGCTCACGTCGATTTCCTTGTGCTCCAGGATTGCGTCATCTAGGGGACTCTTTAATCCGGTTTCAAAAAAGCTGTTGGAGTAGGCCAGCTCCAGAACGCGCGCACTTTCAAGTCCAAGGGGGTCCATGTGACTTTCCAGATGGATACGGGCCGGTCAAGGTGCCGGTTTTGTCGGTACAGAAGACATCCATGCTTCCAAGGTTTTGTATGGCCGCCAACCTCTTGACGATCACCTTATAGGCAGCCATGCGCAGTGCACCCCGCGACAGAGTTACGGAAACCACCATGGGGAGGAGTTCCGGGGTTAGTCCCACGGCCAAGGCGACCGCAAACAGAAACGATTCAAGCCAAGGACGATGAAAGAAGGCATTGATCAGAAGGACAAACAGAACCAAGAGAATGGTCAAGCGGATGATGAGGAGTCCGAAATGGCGGGTCCCTTGCTCGAATGCGGTGGGTGGAGCTTTGGCGAGGAGGGTATCGGAAATTTCACCTAGTTCCGTACTCTGACCGGTGCGGCACATGATCACCTTGGCCGTGCCGCTGATCACAGATTTTCCCAACAGAACGGTATTGCTGGCCGCAAGAATATCAGACTCGCTGGGCAATTCTCCTGGGACCTTTTCCACAGGGAATGCTTCACCGGTGAGAAGCAAGGGTAAATTATTTCCCTATAGGTTGTGGAGCCCCTCGCAAAACGGAACGCTCACATTTTTTACATCTATACCATATTTAATAACATCAATGACAACCTATTGAGATACTATATATTCATCGAGGAGAAGGATTGTTGCTTTTCAGATTCCACAAGAGCAGAAAATAGCTTGCACGCAACATATTCATCCATTTTAATGCGCGGATTCATCATCCGAAAATCAGCCATTCTCTCTTATATAAATTTCACGAAGTTTCTCAATTAGGCTTTGAAAATCTTCATGTTTTCCAACTCTCTCCGCTTCCATTCTCTCAAAACCTTCAGCTAGTTCATCCTGTGTTATTTCTGATAGAGAACTGTCTGCCATCAGAAATAAAGCGTTTTCCTTTTTGATATGACCTCTCAGTAGAGAAATGTAGGCAAGCGCATTCTCCGTAATGTTCTTGAACAAAGCTGTATCTGCCGCATACGCAACATACATATCGCTCATGGAATTGATGTAATTTCTCCCTGTTTCATGTTCCTGAGTTAGGGCAACTATAGTATCCTTATTTAGGCCCGAAATTATCAATGCAGGGAACAACAGAGCTTCCTCTTTGCCGTGATGACATCTGTCCACAAATACTTTAAAGAACTCCAGGATTCCATCAAAGTGCTCTCTGTTCAGGCTCCCATTGGCCCCCAACTGTCGACACAAGTGCTCCAAGATATTGAGCATAACATTGATGCCCTCATGCTCATTTTTTAACTGTTGAGTCGCCTTCATTTCTGCCCTCCTTCCTAGTCTTAACATTCTGAGAATGATTTACTTTGAAATGTTCACATTCTTTATCACTGCTGGCCAAAGACGTCTCTCGCTACGAAACTGAGATGACCACCCCCGTTCAAACCTCATCTCATC
>DHHG01000234.1 GCA_002403175.1 Syntrophaceae bacterium UBA4778
GATACTCATTCTCGAAGACAATCAGGCCGATGCCGAACTGATCCAGCATGAGATCAAGGCAGCGGGTATCCGTTTCGATGCCAGAGTTGTCGATACGGAAGATGCTTTTCTGGAGGCGCTCCATACCTTTTGCCCCGATCTCATCCTCTCGGATTACGATCTCCCCCAATATGAAGGGATTCAGGCGCTGGCCGAAGCAAAGAAATCTTGTCCGAATATACCTTTCATTCTGGTAACGGGAGCCGTTACCGAAGATCGGGCCATCGAGGTTCTTACGAGCGGGGCCAGGGATTATGTACTGAAGCACCGCCTCAACCGGCTTGTGCCGGCCATATGGCGTGCGCTTGCCGAATCGGAAGAACACAAAGCCCGTAAGCAGGCGGAAAAGGAGCTTCGGGACGCCCACCGTAGTCTGGAACAGAAGGTAAAAGAAAGGACAGAGGAGTTACAGACCGAAATATCCGAACGCAAGAAAAGAGAGGAAGCCCTTCGGGAAAGCGAAGAGCGCTTCTCCAAGGCCTTCTACGTCAGCCCCGTTGCTATGCTGATCCTGCGTTCTCCCGCTGGACCCGCTGTGGATGTGAACGATGCATTTCTCAAATTGTTTGGGTTCAGGCGGGATGAGGTGATCGGGCGTACTCCCCTCCAAATGGAAGTATATGATAATCCAGAAGACAATGAGAAACTTGTTAGAATTTTTCTCGAATATGGAAGGGTCCGCGATTACGAAGTCGCCTTCAGGACCAAAGCAGGCAAGCTGCTAAAAATCCTCGTTTATGCCGAGGTAATTTCAATAGGCGGTGAGGAGCACACTATTCCTATATTGATCGATATTACTGAACGTGTGCGAGCCGAGGTAGCCCTCCGGGAAAGCGAAGAGCGGTTTTCCAAAGCCTTCTACACCAGCCCCGTTGCTATGTTGATCCTGCGTTCTCCCGATGGACCTGCTGTCGATGTAAACGATGCATTTCTCCAAATGCTCGAGCTCAAGCGGGGAGAGGTGATCGGGAAGTATGCTTTCGAACTGAATGTTTATGAAAATCCGAAGGATCACGAAAAACTTGTCAAAATGTATCTGGAACATGAAAGAATCCGCGATCAGGAAGTCACATTCAGGACCAGGACAGGCAAGCTGATCAAAGCCCTCCTCTACGCCGAAATGCTCATCATCGGCGGTGAGAAACACACGGTGCCAATATTGATCGATGTCACCGAGCGTGCGCGAGTTGAAGAATCTCTTCGAGAGAGCAATCGGCAGCAACGGAAGCTGTCAGAGGATCTCGAGCTCGAACGGGCCAAACTCATGGCAGCCATTGATGATCTTCCGATAGCGGTGGCCATAGGAAACACAAGCGGGATCCCCTTCTGGTTCAATAAGGCCGGCTTACGGCTCTTCAGCTTTGGCTCACAGGAAGAAATCTATACGACGTTTGATGAGTACATCCGCCGTTTTGAATTGTATACAACCCAGGGGCGATTGTTGCGACTAGATGAATGGCCTTTAGCAAAGGGGCGGCTAGGTGAGGCCGTTCATGATGAAGAGCTTAAGATGCGGGATAAGGTCAGTGGAACGGAGCGGATCGTTTCCTATAGCCTTGCTCCGGTCAGAATGAGCCAGGGAGAAACGATCCTCATTATCTATATTATGCGGGATCTGACAGAACAGAAGCAGGCCGAAGCGGCGCTGAGGCGGAGCGAGGGGAGGCTGCGCCGGATTTTTGATTCGGGGATGCACGGGGTTATTTTCTGGACGACGGCTGGGGGCATCACGGAGGCAAATGATAAGTTTCTGGAAATGGTGGGCTATAGCCGCGATGAGCTGATATCAGGCCATATGAACTGGTATGATATGACGCCGGAAGAATATGGACCTCTCGATGCGTTCGCCCTTAAGGAACTGGATGAAACCGGGGTTGATACGCCTTACGAGAAAGAATATATCCGAAAAGACGGAAGCCGAATTCCAGTTATTGTAGGTGGTGCAATGTTGGCCGATTCACCCAGCGAAGGTGTAGCTTTCGCGCTGGACATAACGAAGCGGAAAAAAACGGAGGAGGCTCTGAAGGAAAGCGAAATGCGGTATGCATCTTTGATCGACAACCTTTTGGATGCATACTGTTACTGCGAAATCATCTTTGATGATCAGGGTCGGCCTGTGGATTTTGTCTATCTGGAAGTGAATGATACTTATGAGCGCATGGCCAATGTAAAAAATGTGGCGGGAAAGAAAATATCTGAAGTATTCCCAGGTGTCCGGGATTTGCATCCCGAGTTGTTTGAAATCTTTGGCCGGGTTTCCACCACAGGACAGCCTGAAAATTTAGAATTCTATTTTAAACCAAACCGACGCTGGTTCAATTTTTCGGCTTACAGCCATAAAAAAGGCTTCATTACCTTTATAGTAGAAGATACGACCGAACGCAAGCTGGCCGAAACCGAAGTGAACAAAAACCAAACCTTGCTCTATGAATCGGAGAAGCTTGCGCAGCTCGGCGCATGGGAATGGGATCTGGTCTCGAATACATTGAACTTCTCAGATGAATGGTTAAGTATTCATGGATTGAAGGAAAGTCCATTAAAACCGGATGATTTGCTCTCGCTAGTGCACCCCGAGGATAGACCAATTGTGCAAAAAGCTATCGCAGATATAAAACGGGGCAAGCTTCATGATATGGAACTAAGAATTATCCGGAAGGATACCGGAGAAACCAGGATTATCAAAGCGAAAGGGAACTACGTCCGGAATGAGGCCGGAGAAATTGTGCGATTCTATTCAATTTCGCAGGACATTACGGATCAGGTGCAGGCCAGGAAAGAGCGAGAAAAATTGATATCTAAGCTGCGCACGGCCAATCAGGAACTGGAAAGCTTCAGCTATTCTGTTTCACATGACCTCCGGGCTCCCATCAGGGTTATCGGCGGGTTTTCAAAAATGATTCTGGACGAAGCGCGGGATCTTGATCCGGATTCGCGGCACAGGATACAGGCCATTCAGGAACATGCTGCAAAGATGGATGAGGCCATAAGATACCTTCTGGAGTTTGCACGGTCCGGCAGTGCTGCCCTCTCCCGAAGCAGGATCGATATGAACAGGCTTGTAATGCAGATCTGGGAAGAACTCAAGTCCTCGAATCAGGGCCGGAAAATGGAGTTGACCAAGAAAGATCTCCCGAAGGTTATGGGAGACAGGAAATTCATTCGGCAGGTCCTGACAAATCTCTTGGGAAATGCCGTCAAATTCACAAGAAAGAGGGAGCAGGCCCAGATTGAAATGGGATCTTTTTCAGAAAAGGGAGAACTTGTTTTCTATATTAAGGACAACGGCGCCGGTTTCGATATGAAATATTACGATAAGCTCTTCGGGGTCTTTCAGCGGCTTCATCCCGAAACAGAATTCGAAGGAACCGGCGTAGGCCTTGCCATTGTTCAGCGCATTATCCATCGGCA
>DHHG01000127.1 GCA_002403175.1 Syntrophaceae bacterium UBA4778
CCTGTGTAAACTGACGAACTCTCAGAAGTCCATGAAGAACTCCCGTCTTCTCGTGCCGGTGAACCGTACCCAATTCGAAGTAACGTAGCGGCAGATCGCGATAACTGCGAATCTTTGATTTGTAAATCATCATATGAGAGAGACAGTTCATGGGTTTAATCCCGTAAAGCTGCTCTTCCACTTCTGTAAAATACATCATATCGCGATAATGATCGAAGTGACCGGATTTTTTCCATAAATCACCTCTCAGGATTTGAGGACCGACCACAATATCATATCCGCGTTTTAAATGCTCCTTGCGCTCCCAATCCTCTATAATCAGCCGCAACATGGCACCTTTCGGATGAAAAATGGCCAAGCCCGGACCAACTTCCTCATTGATTTGGAAGAGATCAAGTTCTCTCCCTAAACGGCGGTGGTCACGCTTTTTAGCTTCTTCTATTAAACTCAGATAATGATCCAGCTCTTTTTGATCTGCGAATCCGGTCCCGTAAATCCGCTGAAGCATTTTGTTTCTTTCGTCGCCGCGCCAGTATGCACCGGCCACACTCATCAATTTGAAAGCCTTAATCCTTCCCGTGGAAGGAATGTGAGGCCCACGGCACAAGTCAACGTACTCTCCCTGGGTATACAGACTAACTGTTCTCACATCAGACGGCAGATCATTAAGGAGTTCGAGTTTGTAAGTCTCCCCTCTTTTCTGGAAAACATTGACCGCCTCTTCGCGGGATATCACCTGCCGGGCAAAGGGCAAATCGGCAGCAACGATCTCCCTCATTCTCTTTTCAATCTTTTCGAGATCTTCCGGAGTAAAAGTCTGATCATAATCGAAATCGTAATAAAAGCCATCCTCAATCGCGGGGCCGATACTTACCTTGACATCCTTGAATGTCTCCTGAACGGCTTGTGCCATCACGTGAGAGATACTGTGCCTCAGAATTTCCAGCCCTTGCTCAGATCCCACACTGATGAGATCAATCTCGGCATCTTGCTCTATGCGGGAAGTCAAATCGACCGGGCGGCCATTGACCATGGCGGCCACTGCGTCTGTAAGACTTTCCTTCTGCCATGAGGCGAGGATCGTTTTAACGGGGACACCTGCCGGCTGCTTTATACTTGAACCATCCGGCAATTTGATACTAACGTCGTCCATTGCAAACCTTCAATTCAGACGATCAAACGTCTATTAAAATACATACCTGCCGCTCAAAAAAACATGAACGACACGCCTTTAACAGAAAGGGCATCACCGTGTTTCTCTGATGCCCTTATATTCTCAATTGAATTGGTAGGCACGCAGGGATTTGAACCCTGGACATCCACCGCGTCAGGATGGCGCTCTCCCCCTGAGCTACGTGCCTATGCCGTTAAAGAGTTAAGATAACTAACAATAAATGAATTTCCTGTCAAGCTAATTAATACAGATTTTAAAAAATTATAATTGAATCCGGGCCCTGGTTTTCATGGCACCAGCCTATTTTTTCACCGAAGAACGGTTAAAAACTCTTATTCCGCGACTTACATACGTCAGACCGGAAATAACCGTCATCACGGCTGTTGTCCAGAAAATTATATACTCTATTTTTTTTCCTAAGCACACCAACGAGGCCAATGTCAGCAATGAGATAAAAACCGTTAAAAGCTGAAAGGCCGTTGTAATTTTGCTCACGACAGCCGGTTTGATCTCAACGGGAACTGAAATCAAAGTCAAAATACAAATTCCTGTCAAGAGCACAATATCCCGGCTGATCACTATTACCGTAAGCCAAGAAGGTATAACGGCCATAACGGATAAGGTTACAAAGGAACTGACAATCAGGGCCTTATCAGCCAAAGGATCCATGTAAGCGCCTAAAATGGACTTTTGGTGAAGAACACGCGCCAAAAATCCATCTAGGGCATCGGTTAAACCGGCCACCATAAAAACAATCAATGCCTTTAAATAGAATCCTTGGATCAGGCATATGATCAAAACGGGCACAAGAATTATCCGGATGAGGGTCATCAGATTAGGAATATTCATAATCGGAATCACTTTTCTATTTTAGCAAAGAAAGCAGATCTGCCAACTCAGTTTGGCCCCAGGCCTCATCAATTATCAAACCAATTTTGCCGGTTATCGGGAGTCTCTTTGCCCAGCTCGGTATCCCGTTCCTTATTCCAGTCCACCCAGGCATCACGATCCTGCTCATCCGAAAAAGATTCGGGATTCTGAGCAATTCCATCCGCTCCAACCTGGATTTGCTGCATGGATTTCACTAGAAATGTCCATTCCTCCATTGAAACTTTCCTAGGCCCTTCAACCTTCGTTGGACCTGCCATTCTCCGCGGAGGACCGCCCATGATCGTTTTGGCTTCATTCATTCCGCTCCCTGCCGAAACCTTGACCTCTCCTTCATAGACTCTGACCAATACAGAATCGCTTTCCTCTACATTCATTCGATACACAGTACCTCGTACTCCGCAAACAGCATTGCGCGAAGTCATTTCGTAATTAGGTACTCCGGTTCCGATGGTCTTATTGATGTTCGCCCATGTCTTTCCTAGCGCAAGGTTGATCTTTGCATTGCGATTGTGGCCTTCGTTATCCATATTGATTGAAATGATTTTAAACCGGGAATTCTCAGCAAAACGGAATGAAGATTTATCGGAGAGACGGATCTCAAGCCGCGAATTTTTATCAACTTTGATCTCATCACCACCTTGCAACGAGTTCCCCACTTTGAGAGGACACCAGGTAGCATTTCTCGATTGGATTTGAGCAGAACCCTCCAGTATAGTCACTCTAGCTTCTCCTGTTCCAATCTTTACTGAAATCGGACCACGGGCATATGAATTTGGAACAGAACAAAGGAGAAAAAACCAAAGCACCCATACCCCGACAAAGGACGATAATCTAAAACTCACGCATTTACCGGGGAAGAGTTGAATTCCGAAGCACGTCATCTTTAAAACCATTCGCTTAAAGAACTTTTCTTCGGAGGTCCCTGGGCAATAAAATTGGGGCCGTTCGGAAAAGATTCCATAGCTTCATCCACAAGATCCTGGATTGCAGTTTCGTAGTCCAGTAATGTCAGAACCCGTACTTCATTTTTCAGAATATGCCAATTCCTTTTGTTGACATGCTTACTGTCTTTCCAAATCAACTCACCATTCTTTGTGCTCCTCAGTTCAAATTCAGCTTTGGCAGAGATAGACCCATAAGCAAAAAAAACGGACTTCTTCCATTCCGCCAGCGTACAATAGAGCACGGCATCCGCCCCGAGAAGGTCTCTGATAACCTGAGGCTGGATTTCCGCTCCAACCTTATAGTATTTGGATATTTTTGCGTCTACAATAGAGGAAGGAATCTTCGGATAGCCCTTAAAATAAAGCTCTTCAATGGCCTTTTCCCTTAAAATGGGGGCCAATTGTGGTTCTCCTGTTTTATCTATAACAGGAACAACCGCGATTTGTTTACCTGGTTTCAATTGAGATGGTGCAATTGATCCCGATTTCACTTGACTGCAACCTGAATGAAATCCGATTACCAGAATAACCAGCAATGTAAAAAGAAATGATCTGGTGTCCTTTAATGACATCCTAGCCTCCGAAGTATTTTCATAACATCTATTCATCCGCGGCCTTTAATTTTTCAATTTCTTCCCGAATGATCCTTTCAGCTATTCCGGGAATCAACTCTCTTGAAATTCTTTCAGCTATTTCTGAAACCTTTTTCATGATTTCAGCATTAAATTCAGCAACGGTGATGGATTTGGGCGACTCCTCTTCGACAACATCCGTAAGCTCGTATATGATTCGCCCATCGCTCAATTCTTGATCCTGGACGGAAGAGGAAATAATTTCCATTTTCTCTGAATCATTATCAGCCCCCTTGGGCTTTGAAGCTTCCATTGAGGATTTCAATAAATCTTTAAAACTTAACTTTTCTTCAGACACAGATTTTTTTGACTCCTTTGTGCCGATTTTCTGCATTATCGCCTCTCCCCCGTACTTTGCTCCAAACCGAACACTATACGTTTAATATGAGTCTATACTCGATCTTAAATTCAGATCGCAAAATTAGAGCAAAAGACCGGAAAATTTTTATATCTAAAATTTTGATTCAGATTGGAATTGAGTCGTAGGAGAACTCAATTTTTATCCCGATTACCATACCTTACGGAACAGTTCAAGTGAATAACTTCCAAAAAAATCCTCTCCAATAAACTCCTACAAATATCGAGATCGCATCAGGACTGGATAAGAGCAGAAGGACACCTCTAAAGCTAGGTCTCTTTTAGTTCCAAAACGTACTTATAAACATCTTTTCTGGGCAAACCTGTTTCTTCCGCAATCCTCTCGATGATATCCTTTGTTGTCAGAGATGGATTCCGTCGAAGATCAATATAGCGATCCTTAATATCACCAAGCGACAGGTTTCGAACTTCTTCAGCACCTGCAAGAAGGACCGTAATCTCCCCTTTGATTTCCCGATTGCCCAGGGCCTGTATCACTTCTTCTATACTTCCCCTGATAATCTCTTCATGAATTTTAGTTAGTTCCCTGGCTAATACAATTCGGCGCATCTGCCCAAAAATTTCTCGAATTATTTTCAAGGTCGCCAGCACTCTTTTAGGGGAATCATAGAATATCATCGTTCTAGTCTCGTTCAGGAGAGATGAAAAAAAACTTCTTCTCTTTCCTTCCGAGTGAGGAACAAATGCATAGAAAACAAAACTATCCATCGGGAGTCCGGCAGCGCTGAGTGCTGTTACAACCGCTGAAACACCCGGGATCGGAACCACCTTAATTCCTGCATCGATAGCAGCATTGATCAGAACGAATCCGGGATCGGATACTCCAGGAGTACCTGCATCCGAAACATAAGCTATATTCTGTCCAACACTCAATCGGGAAATAATATACCCGCTTTTTCCTCTCTCATTACGGTCAAACAGACTAGTCAGGGGGGTTGCAACCCCATAAGTATTTAATAATTTTTTTGTATGTCTTGTATCCTCGGCAGCAATAAGATCGACTTCCTGCAGAACTTTGACGGCTCGGAAAGTAATATCCTCGAGATTTCCGATTGGAGTAGCTACAATGTAAAGAATGCCTTTAGGTTTTTTCTGCTCATCCATATTGAATTTCAAAAATGCTATTTTGCCGGATTCCGGCAGATGGGCGCCCTTTCAGCTATTTCTGGCCCGATAGAGGAATCATTTAAAATCCATAACTCGACTCGAAGGCATTGCGTATTAACTCTATCTTCGGCCCTTGCGGAAGGAGCCGTACGGCAACAACATCGAACCTTGCTTTTACATTATTGAGTTTCTTTTCCTTTAAATAGTTTTGAGCAACCATCGATATCTTTTTTTGCTTTTGCAGACCTACCGCTGCTTGGGGCTCTCCAAACCGTTCCGTTTTTCTGCTTTTGACCTCTATAAATACAACCGTCTTTCCTTCTGTCGCGATAACATCAATTTCTCCGAGGGCACACCTGTAATTGGATTCAACAATTCTATATCCATACCTTCTCAAATAATCCATGGCTATGGTCTCACCCAGTTTACCCGATTTCGTGCTGTTCACGCTTTTCCTCTATCAACCCTGACTGGTTCGATTCAGCTGGGCCATCAATCTGATAAAATCAAATCTCCCTGAAAGGAATCCTTAACCGGCTTAAAACTCTGACGATGTATTTTACAGCACCCATGCACTTTTATAGCTTCCCGGTGCTCTCTTGTACCATAACCCTTATTGCTCAGGAAATTATACTGCGGGTATTGCCGATGATAAATCTCCATTATTCTGTCTCTGGAGACTTTGGCGATGATAGAAGCTGCCGCAATGGACAAACACAGATTATCTCCGTTAACAATCGTCTCTTGCTCTGTGCTTATATGGATTCGCTTATTTCCATCAATCAGAAGGTAATCGGCGGGAATTGAAAGATTCAAGACGGCCTCTTTCATTGCGAGCAGCGAGGCCTGCAGGATATTAATCTTATCGATAATACTGGCTTCAATGACACTGAGCCCCACGGCTACAGCATCATTTTTCAAAACTTTATATAATCTCTCTCTCTGTTTTGGCGAGAGTTGCTTGGAGTCCCTGATTTCTGGATTCCTGTAATCTGCCGGGAATACAACAGCAGCAGCAACAACGGGACCAGCCAGAGGCCCCCGGCCTGCCTCATCAATACCGGCCACGACTTTAAAGCCACGCTGATAAGCTCTCAGTTCATATTCATCCATTGCCTGCTCTATCGGCTGGTGAAAAAGGCTCATCTACCGTGTGCACTTCAACTCTGTTTTTTAGATAATAATCTGAGATTCGATTTGTGCTCTGTTGAACCTTGGTAACCTGAAAAGGAATCAGTAAAAAACACTGCCGTAAATCATTCACTTGAACTGGCGGTTTTGGAACTCTCTGTATTCTATATACCAGATAGACCATCTTTCCATCCGTTACACTAGAATACGTAAGGCTTACGGCTTTTGTTGTTAATCAGCTTGCGTTTGCATCGAAAATTTCGGATTTCCGATACTTATCTTCTAGCTGCATCCTTGATTTTTGCGTATTTACCCTTTCGCTCTCTCAAATAGAAAAGTCGGGCTCGCCTGACCTTACCCCTGGAAACAACCTCGATCCTGTCAATAACTGGCGAATGTAGCGGAAATGTCCTTTCGACACCAACGCCATAAGATATTTTTCTAACCGTGAAACTCGCACGGCTATTGCCTCCCGTTTTCCGAATGACGGCACCCTCGAAGACCTGAATTCTTTCTTTCTGTCCCTCAATAATTTTCACATAAACCTTAACCGTATCACCCGATTTGAAGCCGGGAAGATCGCCCCGCATCTGTTCTTTTTCAATAAACTCCAGTGTGTTCATTATAGTAATCCTCCGAAAGGTCATTTCTTTATCAAGAAGCGAAGACTTATAATCCTTTATCTCCCTTATGTCAATGCCATATTCTATTTTTTGAGGAGTAATTGAAGATTTAACGGAGCAAGCTCCGTTAAATTTCCGATCCTTGAGAATGTCTAAACATGATTCGCTCGCCTACCCCGTCGCAAGCAGCGGGGAAAGCGCTCGCTGCCCCTGATCAGTTACGCAAAAGCCGGTCCAATACAATAGCAGCGGCAGATCTGACGGAAAGGTGGTTGTATCCGTTTTTACCCATTATGGGTTCCAGCCGGAAATCGGCATTTTCAATTACTTCACTAATGAGCCCCGATCCTGTTCCGAAAAGAATCAAATAGGTTCTTTTATCGTCCGAAAGGATTTCTTTTCGGAGGGATTCGTAGGTAATCGTATTCTCTTTAAAGCCAGCACCTGTTGCCACCAGCTTTATGTCCGCATCTTTCTCCTTTTTGATGGAATCTATAACTTCCTGCAGATCACGGGCACATATCGTTATATCGAACGCCTTTCGCCTTGATGGATTAAAAACAGCACCGTAACCGCTTTGCCAATGCCTGAGAATTTTACCAACAAGTTCTCGCTGCTCCATAATTGGAGTCACAATGTAAAAACGTTCGACTCCGTATGTTTTAGCCGTTCTGGAAATATCGTGTATATCCATATTAGCTACAGATGTGGCAACGACCTGTCCGGAACGGTTGTAAACGGGGTAATGCAGAACAGCAATATAAATACTAGGAATAGTAAATTCCTTTTTATTCAAGCATTTATTTAGTGCATCATTAAAGTTATTCTTTAATTTCAGAACCAATTGGCGTTACCACGGGGTTTCTAAATTCTTCCAACATCTTCTTATCGTTATCGCTTAAATCAGCTTCTGGAAGAATATCAGGCCTACGAAGCAGCGTTCTTTTCAATGCTTGCTTTCTTCGCCAAAGCCCGATTTCGCGATGGTTTCCCGAGAGCAGCACTTCCGGTACTTCCCAGTTACGATATCTGGCAGGCCTCGTATATTGGGGATATTCTAATAGTCCACCCGAAAAAGAATCATCGGCATGTGACAGCTCATTTCCAAGAACTCCCGGAATCAATCTGGAAACAGCATCCACCAAAACCATGGCGCCTAGTTCTCCCCCGGTCAGAACGTAATCACCGATGGAAATCTCTCTGCTGACGAGATGCTCCCGAACCCTTTCATCAACACCTTCGTAGTGACCACAGATCAGAACCAGCCTTGTATACTGAGCCAATTCTCTTGCAATCTGCTGATTGAATACATTCCCTTGAGGTGTAAGGAGTATAACCGGAACGCTTTTCGGTAAAAAAAGTGAATCGAGCGCCTTAGCGATCGGTTCTACTTTCATCACCATTCCGCTTCCACCACCGTAAGGATAGTCATCCGCCATCCTGTGCTTGTCTTCAGCAAAGTCGCGAATGTCTGTAATGTGTATATCTACGATTTGTTTTTCCCGAGCCTTTTTTAAAAGGCTGGCATTGAAAGGCGATTCGAACATCTCAGGGAAAAGTGACAGAATATCAAAACGCACCATCCTCCATTACATACCTTTCATCAATCGGACAATCATTCTGCCTTCCCCCAGATCTATATTGATAATTACATCAGATATGGCCGGAAGCAGGATTTCTCTCCCCCCCCCCCGACAGACATATATATCATTGCTGCCGGTAGGGAAAATGGCATCAATCTCGCCTAGATACTCACCTTCTTCCGTGCTGACCTCAAGCCCTATCAAATCTTTCCAGTAATATTCTCCGTCCGGTAACTGTTCGAGCCGATCCGAAGGAATAAGTACTTCAAGCCCCACCAGCTTTTCGGCTTCTTCGGACTTTTCCACTCCATCAAATTCGACAATGAATCCTTTTTTATCTATTCTGGTTCTTTTTATCTGGAACAGTTTCGATCCTTCTTTTCCTTCTCCAGGACCGAGGTAAACATCTTTGAGCTTTTCAATAACCTCGTTTGACTCCAAATAAGAGCTAACCTTTACGGCACCTTTCAGACCATGAATTTTAACGATCTTACCCAATGCCAAAAGGTCTTTCACCTTACTCAATAATCTCCAGAACGGCTCTTTTTTTGACTTTGGCCGAGGCTGCACTCAGGATAGTTCTCATTGCCTTCGCTGTCTTACCCTGTTTTCCAATCACCTTGCCCAAGTCCTCTTTTGAAACTCTCAATTCGATGACAGAGGTCTGCTCTCCTTGTACTTCGGACACATCCACTTCATCAGGACTATCAACCAAAGCTTCAGCGATGTACTTGATCAGTTCTTTCATAGCAACAACCTCCACACGTTTTTATAAGTTCATTTTTCTCAAAAAAAGAAACCTAAAAAAACTACAAGGCTGTCTAAGCTTCCTGCTTTTTAGCGGAAACTCCTGATTTTTCAAGGAGATGAGATACTGTCAGGGTGGGAACTGCTCCTTTTGAGAGCCATTCTATCATACGATCTTTTTTAATACTGATTACAGCCGGATCTTGCTTGGGATCGTAATTTCCCAAAATCTCGATGAATCTCCCATCTCTTGGCGATCTCGATTCCGCAACAATAATTCTATAAAAAGGTTTCTTTTTTGTACCCATTCGGGTCAATCTAATCTTCAGAGCCATTCTTCCGTTAAACACCTCCCATGTTTTTTTTGAAAAATTTATCACATAATTTTTGTCATTAAAAGGGGAAATTACCTTTCCGAAATGCTTTCATGCCCCCTTTGGACATCTTTTTCATCATTTTTTTCATTTCAGAATAATTCTTTAATAGTCTGTTGACATCCTGAACTGACGTGCCACTTCCTTTTGATATCCTTTTTCTTCTCTGCCCATCAATAATTAAATAATTTCGCCTCTCTTTCATTGTCATCGAGTCGATAATCGCAGCCGTTCTGACGAGTTCCGATTCATCAAGATCGGCATTTTTTAGAGCTTTTATTTTTCTGAACCCTGGAATCATGGAAAGGATGTCCTTTAAAGACCCCATTTTTCGGATCTTGCCCAGCTGATCCCGAAAATCCTCCAAGGTGAAATCGTCTTTTCTGATTTTTTTCTCAAGCTCGCGAGCCGTTTTCTCATCAATGGAGGCCTGGGCCTTTTCCACAAGGGTCAGAATGTCACCCATTCCGAGTATTCTCGATGCCATCCGTTCGGAATGAAATACTTCAAGAGCATCCAGTTTCTCTCCGATGCCGATGTACTTAATCGGCTTTCCAGTTACCTCTCGGAGAGAAAGGGCAGCACCGCCTCGGGCATCACCATCCATTTTTGTCAGGATAACACCATCTATGCCAAGAAGCTCGTTAAATTTTTCCGCTACGGACACGGCATCTTGCCCTGTCATTGCATCAGCAGTCAGTATAATCTCGGAAGGATTGACAGCGGCCTTTATTCTTTTGAGCTCATCCATCATCTCCTGATCAATGTGTAACCGACCGGCTGTATCAATGATAATTGTATCGTAACCACCGGAACCTGCCTCTTTTATCGCTTCTGAACACCGATTTAAAGGATCGCGCAAATCCTGCCGGTCAAAAATACCGGCCCCAATCTCTTTAGCTAGTATTTTTAATTGTTCCATTGCGGCAGGCCGATACACATCGACTGAAACCAGATAAACGCGTCTTTTCATACCCATTAACAGTCGGGCCAGTTTGGCTGCCGTGGTCGTTTTCCCACACCCCTGGAGCCCTACCAGCATGACAGGAGCAGGAAAACGTCCCGACAATCGCAGGTGACTGGTTCCTCCCCCCATCAATTCTACAAGTCTGTCGTTGACAATTTTAACAATCTGCTGACCGGGGCTTAAGGATTCGAGTACTTCCTGGCCTACTGCGCGAACACGGATATCCTCGACAAATTTTTTGACCACTCTGAAATTTACATCCGCTTCCAACAGCGCCATTCGGATATCTTTCAGGGCCGCATTGACATTCTCCTCATCAAGACGTCCGCGTCCCTTCAGCTTTTTAAATATTCCGTCTAATTTTTCAGATAAACTTTCGAACATAAAATTCCTTTTCAGAAAATCCAGATTACAATGAGACCAGAAGAGGATCGTTTTGTTTTCGTTTTACAAAAAAAGTAGAACCCCTTCAGTTATTGTATTATTTTCCAAGGACAAGGCACTTAAGTTGAGTTTTTTTCTCGACCGCTGATGCCATCTTAGCAGCATCTTCACGTTTTTCAAAGCCGACCAGTTTCACCCTGTATAGATTACTTCCGTCTTTGGCTTTCCTCAAATCCAAATCTGAACGGTAACCCAATTTTTGCAGTCGTTTTCGAATCTCTTCAGCCTTGGTTTTATCCTTTAAAGAAATTACCTGAATGAAGAAATTACCTTTTTTGAGCTTCTCTTTCTCTACTTTCTTTGTTTTTTCCGGAACTTCCTTCAATTTCTCTTTAGCGGAGTTATCCTGAGCCGGTTCAATCTTTTCCATGCGGTGGTTCGAAACCAGGTCATTGCGTTGTGTTTTTTTGCCTCCGAGAGTATCATAAAAGGTCAGATCCGTTTCCCCTTTATCCTTTGGCGTCTCAGCAGAGGCTGGATCTTCAGAGTTTTCGGGGGGAATTTCCTCTTTCTTTATATTCGACACAGCATTATTGTTGGCTGCAACCGGCACACTGGATGGGATTGCAACGCTCTTTTTTACAAACCCAGGCAGGCCCTCCATTGCCTTTTCCGGATAGGTATCTATATCTTTACCAACCGTAACCCCAATATGAAAGGCCGCAAAAACCAAACCTGCAAAACCAAGAATAAAACAGGCCAGGCCCAACTTTCCTATCTTGAGATTGAATGATTTGTTCTCCCCTGAAAACATTATTTCATCTCCTATGGCCTGGCACCTGCAACGCGCCTACATCTTCTCCGGTGCCTTCACTCCCAATATACCGAGCCCCCCTCTCAGCACAATGCCGATGCAATGAAGCAGAAAAAGCCTTGCATTGCTCAGATCGATTTCTTCGGAAACCACTCTGTTTTTATTATAGTAGCTATGAAAAATAGAGGCAAGCTCATTGAGATAAAAAGTGAACCTGTGCGGCTCAAGTGTTCTTGCACTTTGCTCTAAAATCTCCGGATACCTTGTTATGGTTTTGATCAAAGATAGTTCTTCTTGTATGGTCAGAAGATTCAAATTAACGGCAGAGAAATCCGGAACCGCCATTCCACGTTCGGCTGCAGTTCTTATTATGCTGCAAATTCTGGCATGTGCATACTGAACATAATAGACAGGATTTTCGTTCGATTGCCTTTTAGCCAAATCCAGATCAAAATCGAGGTGACTATCCGATCTCCTCATGAGAAAATTATAACGGGCAGCATCTTTTCCAACTTCATCCACAACTTCCCGCAAGGTGACGAATTCACCCGCCCTGGTTGACATCGCGACTGGCTTTCCTTCGCGTAAAAGACTAACCAACTGAACCAGAATAATTTTCAGGATCTCTGGATTCCCTCCCACGGACTGAATAGCCGCTTTCACCCTTGGAATATACCCATGATGATCGGCCCCCCAGATATCAACAAGCATATCGAAACCGCGTTCCAGCTTGTTTTTATGATAGGCTATATCTGCCGCAAAGTAAGTGGGCTCCCCGTTTTCTCTGATAACGACCCGATCCTTTTCATCACCGAAATCGGTTGATTTGAACCAGAGCGTATCACCTTCCCGATAAACATAACCCTTTTTCTCCAGTTCCTCCAATAGACCGATAACGCCATTATTTTTGTATAATTCCCCCTCACTGAAATAATGATCAAATAAAACGCCGAAAGACGCGAGGTCCTCCTTAATCCCGTCCATAATGGAATCGGCAGCATATTTCGTGAAAAAGCCGACGGCTTCCTTTTCATTCTTATCCAGATAGATCCTGCCCTCTTTTTCCAGGATCTCCCGTGCAAGATCATAAATGTATTCTCCTTTGTAATGGTCAACCGGGAATTCCGCGCTGCCACCGCAAAGTTCCTTGTACCGGTAAAGGACCGATCTGCCCAGGGTGTTCATCTGCTTCCCGACATCATTGATATAATACTCTTTGGAAACAGTGAATCCGGTTGCCCTCAGAATATTCGCGATTACATCTCCTATAACAGCTCCCCTGGCATGCCCGATATGCAACGGTCCGGTCGGATTGGCGCTCACGAACTCGACCTGAACGTTCATGCCGACGCCTATATCGGATTTTCCGTATCCTTCTCCGGCTTGCGATATCTCTTTCAGAAGGCCTGCCCATATGTGATCGTGAATGAAAAAATTCAGAAAGCCAGGCCCGGCAATTTCCACTTTTTTTAAAATATGATCCGAATCGGAAATATGATTAACAATGACCTCAGCGATCCTCCTCGGTTTATCCTTGACAATGGAAGCAAGCACCATGGCCAGATTCGATGCATAATCACCGAATGACGGATCTCTGGTATTCTCAAGATCGATACTCCCCTGAAAATTTTGGAGGGGAAGAATATTTTTTTCAGAGCAGGTTTTGATCGCATCCTGCAATAATCGAATCATTTGTTTCTTCACGGCATTTCCTGTACTGGGTTTAAAAAAGTGAGCCGGTTATAACACAGTTGAAAATTTTGATCACCTCAATTCGAACTCATATCGAATTTCGGGTAAATTATTCACAAACTCCGAAATATAAAAAAAGTTGGCTCTAAAAAGCCAACTTTTTTGAAAGCCTCTGTATTCGAGAACACACCTGATTATTTTTCGGCGTCCTCTTCCTTAATTGCCAAATCCCTGGAAAAGTCCGGGCAATAAACATTGCCCAGAGAATCTGTTTTTATACTGAACCGTTTTGCGCAAGTTTCCCGCCAAGCGCAGATTGCGCAATATCTTTTATCATTACCCATGGTCGAGTTCTCTCCATTAACCTAAGATAAGCTTTCTATCGCCTGTCGGTATTTCTATTTCTTTTTGAGGCCATATGTCAAGAAATTTCGTCCGAACGGCTGAATTTACTGGAGCCGTCTGTCTTTCCAGTAAAGAATGTTTGTCATACTGTTTATATCATATCCAAGTGTACTGCTGCATGCCCCGCCTGAGGTGCAGGTATATTGAACCGGATTGACATAGCCGTTCCCACCTGTGCCACTTCCACCTGTACCGCCTGTACCGCTTACTGTGAAAAACATATTTGTCCCGCCATAAGGATTATGGGACAAAACAGGCGTGGTGCCCATGCCGGTTCCAATTCCGGTGCTCCTCTCACCTCCTGAAAAGAGTCCTCCGCCGGTCGTATATTTTACGGCAAATATGCTTGCAGATCCCTCTCGACTGCATACATTTGCGCTTTGATTGGGAGTGTAAGTTGTGAAGTAAACAACTCCATTAAAGACAACCGGATCGGCCAACATCTTTTCACCAGATCCGGAAAAGTTGAAGTACCATCCCTTTTTAGTAGATGCGGGGTCGAACACACCCATTGTAATATTATCGAGATCGCTTATCTCATAAGTGCTTGTCCTGTCATTGTCCTTAACGGCATAGAATTTTTCCTGGGCATTGGCCGCAGTCGGATCCATCTTATCTCCTGTTCCCCAGTAAACCCAGAAGTTGCCGACCGTATCGAATGCGGCAGCCGGCTTTGTATAGATCGGCCTCAAGTCCTGGGCGGATGCTTTGAACAAGCGCCCCCCCGACCAATTGGAAATCCCGCAAGTGTCGTTGGGATCATGCGAACAGAACTTGAATCGCCACATATTCGCGCCTAGATCGCCTACATAGGCCGTATCGATGAAACCATCATTGTCTCTATCGACGATGGCCGCGGGCGCGGGGATGCTCTTGTCCATAGTGGCACCGCTCTCATATCCCGTGCTGCCGTATGTATAGCTCCATATGATATTTCCGTTATTGAGATCGACCACCAAAAAGGCTTTTCCTTTTAAATTTGAGCACCCGGATCCGGAGCCGCAATCTCCCGAATATCCTGCTCCGACAAAACCAACCCAACGTTCATTCGCCCCATCCTTAATTCGTCCGATCTTCATATTGTTCCAGGGATCTCCCAGATATGGCGCCTGTGAAGCCGTAGGCTCAAGACGCCATTTGAATACCGGGTTTGTAGTATCAGTAACATCGAGAGCATAAATGCCGCAATAATGCGGATAGTCATCAGCATCATAGTTATCACTGAATCCTGTTTCACAGTTAGGAGAAGAACTCCATAGGGTAGTTCCCCCTCCCCTTCCTTCACCGAGCACCAGTATCGTTTTCCATTCAGATTCCTGCTTCGTCCGGCCTGATCCCGTCCCGGTCCATATATCCCATACTGCAAGGGATCCATCAACATAGGTATTGTGCGTCAATAAGGTCGGATGGGTCGCATGGGCCATGTTCTGCAATCTGGGGAGCAGATTGGGCGGGACAAAACTCCAGACCTCATCCATATCGGACGTTCGGAAAGCATGCAGTTGCGCATCATTGGCTGCGGCAAAAATGACCCGGGTCCGGTTTCTTTTACTCTCCTTGAATTGATCATACCCCTTTACGGTACCGGTATCTCTTCTGTCGAAAAAATATGGAGACGGTGCTCCGACGGTAATAGGATTCGATCGGAAGATATCACCCAGTTTCCAGTTTTCGATATTGTAAGTCGAATCTCCCCGAATAAAACCAATAACAGAATTCTCCACTGTTGAACTGACCCCAAGCAAACCGGCAACATTGGTTTGATTGAAGTCTATCAACACTGAATTATCAGTATTGGCAGTAAGTGTGGTTTTAATCGCTCTACTTGCGGCAGACTTGCTCTGCAAAACCGTTCCAGCATCAATGAGCATATTGCCTATGGAGCCATCATTGTTTATTTGATATTTTTTCAGATGCCCATGCCAGAAAGGTTCATTATTGACCGGTTCAAAAGAGCCCTCGTAGAGATAATTCTCATCCGTGGTACGATTCGACTGAACGGATACCTGACTAAAGGAATAATTGGATTCCCGGATGATGCTGATGGCCGTCTTTAATGACTGGCTCAGTTCCGTTGCATTTGACGCAAGAAAGGCATATCCTGAGAGGGACGTGTTTCCCGGATCGTTCGCGGCCGCAAAATAATTCGGAGATGTTCCAATGAGCGAAGAAGTTTCTGTATAACAGCTCGTCACTCCTGAAGGATACAAATTGGTCCCTGAGAGTAAATAACCGGATGTACTCCCGGAATTGGCGATGTTGGGATTGTCGGTTCCGCCATAATATGCCATCCAGTTCAGGGTTTTTTCCAGATAATCCGGCATCGACGACCCGAAGCCGATAACGAAAACCTTATAACCCGCATCCGACATTGCCTTCACCTTTGCAACCGATTCCCTCCTGCGTTTATACATATCAGTTTGCGTTTCAGTTCCATTCCCATTGCAGGCAAATGTGTCGGCCCCGTCTGATATGAGGATCACAAACTTCTGCCGACAGGAAGCGGAATTATCGGAAGCCTTATGCGCATCCAGATAGAGCTTGGCCTCGCCGAGCGATGAAGCCAAGGGGGTACCGCCATTGGCGGACTCACCATTAACGCAATTTGATGTTGATGATCCGCTCGTTATTGAACAGCTGGTGGCGCTATTGCAATAAATTCTGCTGTATTTTGTTCCAATTCCCCAGATCAATTTATTGCTACCGCTGCTGTAACTCCCGCCGGTATCGTCCGAAGATGCATCGTAAAAACGCATATAACCAATGCGCACATTTAGACTTGTTTCATCGGAACCGTCGATCGTACCGTTTCCATTTTCGTCCAGCAACTTGAAAATGGCCCGTTTGGCAATCTCACGCCGACTACAGTTTGTATTATGACCTGTGCCGGATGAACCGTAGAATGGACCTGAGCAGGTTGAATCCCCGTACACGCTCGATCCACCCGCTGGATTCCAATCCATGCTCCCGGAAAGATCGAGGACAATCAAGGCATCAGGAGCAACCGATGTGAAAAGATCGGATTCGTCGGCAAAGGCCGAACCACAGATTAAAACAGGAAGGACCACAAAGGCCATAACGGATATTTTTTTTAACATACATATTCTCCCATATGAACGAATGCTGTGCACAATTGCCTTGTTCTGCTTGAGATTTATCTATATCCCGTACCTGCATCGACGGGACCAAAGCCGATCCCGACTGTAACATCCATCCTCGTGCCCGTTGCCGTATCCTGGCCTGTAATATTGGTGGAAAAATTTGAGCGTACGTAATTCATTGTTGCATCAAAACCCGGCGCCGGGACCTCGGGAGTTGTCGTTGATTGAGTTGGAACCGAGCTGGAATAAACCAGGTTCGGATTGTTCGGATCGGCTTGAGCATTGGTTACGGCTACCCTTGCATTCGGATCAAAGGTACTCATGATCTGATGAATCCCCGTTTCGGCGGCAGACTCCGCCCTTTTTTCTGAAACCAGGTTAGCGCTCATCTGAATATCCTGTCCGGTCATAAGAAGAGCCAATACCCCAAAAGCCATAATAATCATGGTGGCCAGCAAGGCCGCGATCAGTGCAAAGCCCTTATTGGTGTCTCTCATGTACATCGAAATCCCTTAATAAGGTGAAGCGATGGCGTGGTTCCTTGGAACTACGCTGGTCGTGTATATCGTTGTTATAGGCTGATTCGACATGGCAGAGTTCTGAGCGCTCTGAACAATGAGGGTGATCAGCACCCTTTTGATATCGGGGATATTGTTCGTGGCATTTCCGTCCCGATCGAAGTATTGAAAGACAGGCGTATTCCCGTTAACGACTCGGACGGTCCTAGTTGCCGAATTCTCACCCAGAAAAGACTCTGCATTACCACAACTGGTACTTCTTGTGATCATTTGATTATTCGCATTATAATTATAAGTAATTATTTCACTGCCAGTATTGTCAATAGCTGTATTTTCATTAATATCCATTTCCACCGTGATGGTCGTTGATGTCGCCTGCTGAATCCCTTTATTTGCCTGAACCCCGGTTCCCGCCCCCCCACAACCGACACTGCACCACATGTTGGTTGTATAACTAGGATTATAGGACGCCATCCGAATCTCGGATGCCATTATCTCGAGCGCAGTTCTAGCATCCTGGCTGGAACTGATTTTTCGATCGATCGAAACCGAGGAGCGCTGGCTCACCTCGATACTTGTATAAATCGCGGCAAGAACAATTAATCCAACAGTCAGACTGATCAGTATCTCAATGAGTGTGAATCCTTTGTCACTATTCATGTGCCAGACCCAAAAACGTCTTGCTTGGTAACAACAATACTCCCTGAAATTCCGGTCGCATTGCCGGGCCAGGTTACTTGAGATGTAATGCGCCAGACCTGTGTACCCGCATTCGCAATGGTTGTCTGAACGGTATAGGCAATATCTCCCGTCTGGACCGTAGACTGCCCACTGGTGAAGATGGTTCGGGATACCGTTCCAAGTGTCGGGTTAGTGGAGCTCGGCAACCGCATGATACTATACTCTTGAGCTTCCAGTTCACTCGCGAGAACCCCCGCAGCCCTTCCCAGATAGTCGGTCCTCGCTGCCAACCTCCAGGCATTCGGCTGAAGCGACATAACGGACATGATCGCAATGGAAGTGAGCATAATCGCCACCATCACCTCTACCAGGCCCGTTCCTTTATTGCATTTGATAAGTGACATTTATCCTACCTGTGATATTGGTGACGATCGTCGCTGTTGAACCAAGCGAATTCGTTAAAACGAAAGTGCCTGCCAAGCAAGTCCCCCTCGGTTGAAAAGTGATTCGGGGAATGCTGGTATTACTAATATTGACTCCCCTGCCTTCCACTGAAAGATCCTTAGTCTGGATCGTATTATACGGCGTTCCTGTTGCAGTACCCTGATCTATTGTGTAAGTTGATGCAGGGAGTGTCGGGAAGGAAATTCTATATTGTATTTTCTCCGAAATGGCCCTTGTCTTTAGCCTGACTATATCCGACGTAAGTTCCCGCGTTGCCGTCCTGAGATTGGAGTTTTGCACATAACGTTGCCAGGCGGGGATGGCAATGGTCGAGGCAATCGCGAGAAGAGCGATTACGATCATAAGCTCCACAAGGGAATAGCCTTTTAGCATATTGTTGGAATGCATAATACCCGCTGGCTTAGGAAGACAAATCATTTTCATCAATATCCCCTGAAGAGCAGTTCTACTGCTTTTGTCCCCCAGAACAAATAGGCAATTGCCGCTGCAGACAAAAAAGGACCGTAAGGTATTGCATATTTCATATTTCCTTTTTCTTTGACCATGATCGCTATTCCGATCAATGAGCCAGACAATGAACTGAAGAAAAGAATAAAAATCAGGGATTTCCACCCTAGAAAAGCACCCAGCATGGCGAGGAGCTTGACATCACCCATTCCCATACCGTCCCGTTTCGTGAAAAGGCGATATCCAAAGGAAATAAGGAAAAGCGTTCCTCCACCGATAATCAATCCAAGGAGGGCTTCCAGGAAGTCCATTTTCAATATAAAAACCGCCGCTAGGAAAAAAATTGGAATCCCCGGCAAAGTGAGCATGTCCGGTATGATCTGATAATCGAGATCAATAAAGGTAATCACAAGCAGAACGGCACTGAATATGAATACGGCAAGGAGTTTCAACGTCAGACCATATTTCAGGTAAAGCGCCGCTAAGAGAAGACCTGTCAAGAGTTCGACAATTACATACCGAGGAGAAATCGGCTCATGGCAATCGCGGCATTTGCCTCCAAGAACCAGATAACTTAGGATAGGAATATTATCATATGGTCTGATCGGCCGACCGCACTTCGGACAAGAAGATCTGGGCCTTGCGATCGATTTGCCTTGAGGGATCCGGTAAATACAGACGTTGAGGAAGCTACCGATTACTGCCCCGAAAATGAACAAAATGATACCCAGGAGATAAATCATATCCTCAAATTCCTGCAATTGTATCTATTCTTAAGCAACCGGTTAACCATCTTTTCTGTTCCAGTCATAAGGGATATCGTTTTCATGCGGATGCACCCGGAACTCGTCCGGTTCTTTGTAATCGTAAACCTCAGTCGGCGTGTTCACTACGATAGCCTCTTCAGACGATATGCACTTAAAGCCGTGATAAACATAAGGTGGAATATGGACAAGGATCGGATTGAATTCACCGACAAAGAATTCATTGACTTCACCACGCGTTTCTGAATTTTCCCGTCCATCATATAAAACGATTTTCATCATTCCCTTAACCACAGCCATATTGTCGAATTGTCGCTTGTGATAGTGCCATCCCTTAACGACTCCAGGGTATGCTGTGGTCATATAAACCTGTCCGAACTGTTTGAAATATTCATCATCATTGCGAAAGATTTCCATTAACCTTCCCCGCTCATCAGGAATGACTTTTAACTTTTTTATTTTAACTCCGTTTATCATATCGGTATCACCTCCATGAATCCTTAATTTATATGTGACAGGGGTCACAATATTTCTGATTTATATTCAGTTAAGCGCATTCAGAGCAATTGATTCGGCAATCCACGAGGAGCCCATGAATCCAATGACCTACTAGATCGGAAGATGGATCTTGGCACTTAAACAACATGGTAACTTTTCCAATGCCCCTGAATTGAAAATGATTGAAACTTTAAAGGATATCATGTACCCATTCAAATAAAAAATAAATGTTATGAAAGAAAAAAATGCTTCGGGAAAAAACTGATGAATTTTTTATGTACCGGGCTCTGAGACTCGCGAAACGGGGGAAAGGCCGTGTAAGCCCCAATCCGATGGTGGGAGCTGTCATCGTAAAAAAAGGCGAGATCATCGGCGAAGGATATCACCAGCAATATGGCGGACCTCATGCAGAAATCAATGCCATCAGCAACAGCCCGGAATCTCTAAAAGGGTCTTCCTTTTACATTACGCTGGAGCCCTGCACTCATTATGGAAAAACGCCACCCTGTATCGAAAGCATTCTGAAAATCAAACCTGCGGAAGTGATCATAGGCACACCCGATCCCAACCCTCTCGTTTCAGGACGGGGCATACAAATCCTGAAAGAGAACGGAATCCATACAAAGGTCGGCATTCTCGAGAACGAATGCCGAATATTGAATGAAAAATTTTTCAAATTTATCCAGCATGCCATTCCATTTGTCACGCTCAAATTTGCTCAGAGCCTCGACGGACGGATTGCTGCTGTTTCAGGTGACTCTAAATGGATCAGTTCGGAACCGTCCCGAAAGCTGGCGCATCGGGAAAGAAGTCTACACGATGCGGTTCTTGTGGGGGCGGGAACGGTTATTGCTGATGATCCGGATTTGACAGTACGTCTGGTACGTGGGAAAAATCCAATCAGGATAATACTCGATTCAAAACTCAAAATACCCCTTTCTGCACGTATCCTTAAAAATCAGAATACCGCAAAAACTATTATCATCTCAACAGCAGCCAGCCGGAATCAATCCAAATTATCTGATCTTCAAAAAATGGGAATAGAGATTCTCGAAATCGATTCAACGCAAGGGGGACAAATCGACCTTGCGAAGCTTCTTCCTGAACTGGCGAAAAAAGGACTCTCCTCCATCCTGGTGGAGGGAGGCTCAGAAATTATTACATCCTTCCTGAAAACGAAGATTGCAGACAGACTTCTTGTTTTTACCGCCCCCAAACTAATAGGAAAGGGCATTGAAGCTATCGGCGATCTCGGGATTAACCGCATTGAAGAGGCCATCCGTCTGGAGTTCCGGAAAGTATTTCAAAAAGAAGGGGATCTTGTGATCGATGCCCGGATTCTGAAATGATTTTGTTAT
>DHHG01000036.1 GCA_002403175.1 Syntrophaceae bacterium UBA4778
TGGCAGTAAAGATCACATAAGAAGGTTCATTCCTTTTTCCCCGATGGGGTTCCGGAGTGATGAACGGTGCATCCGTTTCAATCAGAATGCGCTCCAACGGAATCTTCCGAACAACTTCACTGATTACTTCCGATTTTTTAAAAGTGACGGCGCCCGTGACTGATATGTAAAAGCCCATATCAATGCATTCCTGTGCCATTTTATAATCTCCGGAAAAGCAATGAATCACCCCTTTGCGTTCCCCCGGCCATTTTCTCAATAGATCAAGAGTCTCTTTATGAGCATCGCGGTCATGAACAATGATGGGGAGATTCAATTCATGGGCGATTTCCAGCTGCTCGGAAAATCTTTTTAGCTGAATATCACGGGGCGATAGATTCCGAAAAAAATCGAGGCCGATCTCTCCAAACGCAATGACTTTATCATGTGTAGCCAATTTGTTCAGAGAATCATATGTATGCGGATCAATGTCCTTCACCTCATGTGGATGGACACCGATTGCGGCATATACGCACGGATAGCGGGAGGCAATCTCAGCGGCTTTCCTGGAATCTGCGAGACTGGTGCCGATCGTAACGATCAGATCCACTCCGACCCTCAATGCCCGGTCTATAACCTGATTCCGATCCGCATCAAATTCTCTCATCTCGAGGTGAGCATGAGAATCAATCAGCATTGTCAATCAATTATGATATTTTCGGCGTTATCAGCCAAGTCCGGAAGATCATCGAGATAGTCCTCAAGGTCCTTTTCACACATCTCGCCGCACATGAGCTTTTTTTCGATAATTCTTTTATCCATTTCGACTTTATACATAGCCTGCTTCTTTTTCATTTTTTTTCTCCGCTCATCGATGCCGATGGTTTACCGTTCCAATATGGCGGTCTTTTGTTGCAAGCGTATATACCAAAACCCAAACCTTATCAAGTACAAACAATATAGCAAGCTTTCGATGGGAGAAAATAAGGAAACAAAAATACACAGCTTAGGCCGGAATTGCCTACTCCCTTAGCCTGGGATCGAGAGAATCGCGGATGCCCTCCCCTAACAAATTGTAACTGAGGACAGTTATAAAAATGGCAAGTCCGGGGAAAAGGGAAAGCCACCAGGCAATATCGATATTGTCCTTCCCGTCGGTCAGGATATTTCCCCAGCTGGCCATCGGAGGCTGGACACCGATTCCTAAAAAGCTCAGGGCAGACTCGGTAAGAATCGCCCCGGCAATTCCGAGCGTAGCTGCTACCAGGAGCGATGCCATTGCATTGGGGAGAATATGAATAAATATAATTCGGAAATCGCCGGCACCAATGGCTCTGGCAGCATGCACAAAATCTCTCTCTTTCAATGTGATAAAATCCGCCCTGACAAGCCTGGTAACACCCATCCAGCCGGTCAACCCGATGATGATCATAATATTCCAGATCGAGGGTTCCAGAAAAGCAATCACCGCAAGGATAAGGAAAAAAGTCGGAAAGCAGAGCATAATATCGACGAATCTCATAATGACTGTATCTATCCACTTTCCGTAAAAACCGGCGATAGCTCCCAAAATTATCCCGATAAGAATGGCAATTCCCGTCGAAACGAATCCGACCATCAGAGATATCCTGGATCCGTAAATCATACGGCTGAGCACATCTCGGCCCAGCTGATCCGTTCCGAACAGATGCTCTTTGGACGGAGGACTGAGAATCTTTTGCAGATTTATATTGGTCGGTTCGTAAGGGGCGATCAGCGGCGCAATAACAGCGATTACAAAAAGCAACGCTACAATCAAACTTCCCGTCACAGCCATCTTATTTTGGCGAAAACGTTGATAGAAATCACTTTTCAAAGAAGACATATTCGTTGCCTATGAAATCCTTATTCTGGGATCCGCCAAACCATAAGCTATATCGGCGATCAAGTTTCCGATCAGGGTCAGAACGGCACCGATCACGAGAATCCCCATTACAACCGGATAATCTCTGGACATGACAGATTGGAAAAAGAGCTGTCCCATTCCCGGGATGGCGAAAATCGTTTCGAAGATAACGCTGCCTCCGATAAGCCCGGGTATTGACAAGCCCAGAATCGTAATAAGAGGCAACAGCGCATTCCGGAGCGCGTGCTTAAAAATCACCACCCGCTCGCTCAATCCTTTCGCCCGGGCAGTCACGATATAATCCTGCCGGATAACCTCCAGCATGTTGGAGCGCATGTAGCGTGAATATGCGGCAAGGCCGCCGAAGCCGGAGAGCAAAACGGGCAGGATAAGGTGCTTCAAAAAATCAAGGGTTGCTTGCGTAGGATGCATATATTCATAATTGGGAGATCTGATCCCCGAAATGGGCAGCCAATCCAGATAAATGCCAAACAGGATCATTGCCAAGAGGGCCAGCCAGAATGTCGGAATGGAAAACCCTATAAACACAAATATGCTGGTCAGTTTATCAAAAAGGGAATTACGATACACAGCGGCGAAAATGCCGACGGGAATGGCAACAAGTATAATCAGGGTCATTGAAAGGACATTCAGAAGAACGGTAATCGGTAACCGCTCGAAGATCTTGTCCGACACCGGCCGCATATCCGGTGAAAAAGACGTTCCCAAATCCAGAACCGCCATCTTTTTCACCCAGAGAA
>DHHG01000264.1 GCA_002403175.1 Syntrophaceae bacterium UBA4778
AATACATGGGAGATGCGATTATGGCAGTATTTGGCGCCCCGCTGAATCAGCCCGATCATGCCGAAAGGGCCTGCCGTACGGCGCTCGATATGATCCGCGAACTCCGGGAATTGCAGCTGAAATGGAAGGCGGAAGGCAGGCCGCATCTCGATATCGGAATAGGAATCAACAGCGGCGATATGGTCGTCGGCAACATGGGTTCCGAGATGCGTTTCGATTACACCGTTATGGGAGACAGCGTAAACCTTGGATCGAGGCTGGAAGGAATCAACAAGGAATACGGGACCAATATTGTCATCAGCGAATATACCTACATCCGGATCAAGGATAGATTTATCTGCCGGGAACTCGATTCGGTCAAAGTGAAAGGCAAATATCAGCCGGTCAAGATTTATGAACTTCTGGCGGAAGGAAATTCATCCGATGCAGCGGGTCCATACGGCTATATCAAGTTTTTTAATGAAGGGCTCACAAAATACAAACTCGGTTACTGGAATGAAGCTGTCGAGTCCTTTCAGAAGGTTCTGGCTATGCACCCTTCGGATCATCCTTCCAAACTCTATATTGCGCGCTGTATGGAGTTGCAGGATAATCCTCCGGAGGCTTGGGATGGGATCTACGTAATGACAAAAAAATAAGGAGATGGCCCAGGGTTCGAATAACGAAAACCAAGGTGTATCGCCTGCATTTCTTTTTGAGATGAGATCAAAGGGATGGCAGTGATCGACTGAAATTTCGAACCTGTTTACAAGATGAAAGAAGAGAAGCAGAAATATAGAAGCTGGGTTGAAGTCGATCTGGAGCACTATCGGCACAACTGGAAGGAAATCCGTAGATTGGTCGGACCCGCCGTAAAAATAATGCAGGTGGTCAAGGCGGATGCATACGGGCATGGTGCAATTGAAATTTCCAATGCGGCCTTGAAAAACGGGGCATCCTGCCTCGGCGTCGCCAATGCAGATGAGGGAGTGCAGCTTCGGGTGAGCGGAATCCAGGCCCCGATCGTGATCCTCAGCCCGCCCACCGATTCTGAAATAGCTGAAATTATCAAATATGAGATCACCCCTTCTGTTTCCGATCCGGCTTTTGCGTTCAGATTGCAAAAGCATCTGGAAAAGCTCGATATGCGTATGCCGATCCATATCGAAATTGATACAGGCATGGGACGGGGCGGCATGCTCCAGACAGAATCGCTTAAGGCTGTTCGCGATATTGCGGCCTTTCCGAATATCCATATGGAAGGTATTTTTTCCCATTTCTCATCCAGTGAATACGGGGATGATGATTACAACCTGATGCAGTGGACCCTTTTCCGCGACTTTTTTGAAAAAATAGAGGCATCGGGCATTCACATTCCTCTGCGACACATGTGTAACAGCGGGGCTCTGATGAACTTTCCGAAATGCCATCTGGATATGGTTCGCCCCGGCATTATGACGTATGGAATCTATCCCGGAGAGCCGGTCACAGGTACGAGTCTCCAGCCGGTCATGAGTTTCAAAACCAGCATTGTGCTCGTCAAGGAATTCCCAAAGGGCTACGCGATCGGGTACAATCGTACCTTTGTTACACCCGGAACTACCAGGATCGCTACCATACCGGTCGGCTATGGCGACGGCTACGGCGTTATTCTATCTAACCAGGGAGAAGCACTGGTTCGCGGTAAAAGAGCTCCTGTGGTCGGACGCGTTTCCATGGACATGTGCACGCTCGATGTGACGCATATCCCCGAATGCGAAATCGGCGATGAGGTCGTGCTGCTGGGAAGTCAGAAAGGTGAATCCATCAGCGCGGGCGAGATCGCCTCTAAGGCTCGAACCAACAGCTATGAGATTCTTTGTGCGCTCGGGAAACGGGCTCCGAGGGTTTTTCTGGATCAGGGCGAAACCAATGCTGTCGAACCGAGATTGCGAAGGATTTTTATTCCTGACGAAGAAAAATCGATTGCCAGGATCGATAATATGATCAGGCGATGCCTGCAAACCAAAGCCCGGGATCCGGAGTTGGGAGACGCGATCTATTATGAGATGTTCGAAACTTTATTCGGCAAAGAAAACCATCCCTTGGAGTTGAGAACAAATTTCAAGTACGATATCCACGTGACCGAATTTTCGGATGAGGAAAAAGCGAAGGACGAACTCGCCAAAGAATCATTCAAAATAAAAACGCGAATCGAGTATTCGAAAATTCTCAAAAACAACCTGATCCTTATCGGATGTGCCCTGGATAACAATCAGCTTGCGGCACTTTTCAATGATGATGCCTGCGAATATCGATGGTTGCTGGATCGAAAAGACCCGCATTTTCGAAAAGATGATTTCAGAATCGGCGATGTGCGGGTGGACGGCGAGGGCATTCCTATCATCAGTGCGGCCCACACCGAACGAGGATACGAGGTCTGGTGCGGCGGCGACGTATTGAAACAGAAGCTGAACCATCAGGTGAGGATAGAAATCGATGTTTTCACGAGGCGTTTAAAAAGCAGCAATATCTTCTCTGTGTACATCGTTTACCCGACCCGGGGACTCGATATTCATTTTAATTATGAAGGTGCAGGACTAAAAAGCGTCAAAGAGGTCAGTTATTTTTCCGGTAAGAATCCGCAGCCGGAAGTGCGTAGCGAGGGAGGAAAATTCATTCAGCTTTCTATCAATGAGGATGAGTGGGTATTTCCTACCAGCGGTGTCACTTTTATTTGGGATATGTAAAATCCGCCCAATTTCACTGAGAGTTCACGGACAGAAGACAGGTCCCTTTATAAAGCTACTCGCTTCCCATCGTATTTTTCCGAACTGGCTGAAAACGCATACTTTTTTAGTGTATGCACATTCCTTCATCCAGGTTAAATTCCTTTACAAATTGTGAAATCCACATTATATTCTCTAGCCGTTCCAGGCATCCTCTTGGTTTAATCGAATTGAATCTAAACTTTGCGAAAGGTCTGTTTATGAAACTCTCTCTCCGACCCACATGGGTAATGATTTTGCTAATTGTATTTTTGATCCCTTCTGCCGGGAGCGCATTTGAATTCGGCGCCCGAGGTTATTATTGGTTTCCATCCCTGAAAGGGGATCTCAGAGTGGATTCTGATGGAATCACGGGAACCAACATAAATTATAAGGATGATCTGGGAATTGATAATAAGAATATTCCTTCCATCGAGGCATTTGCCGGAATCGGCAAGCATCATATCAGCCTGATGTATTCTCAGATCGATTATTCCGGAAGCAACACCACGAGCGGAATTATTTTCGACGGGAAAACCTACAGCGGTCTGGTCGAGTCAGATTTTAAGCTCAAGATGCTTGATGCGGAATACCAGTATGATCTGCTCAATCTGGAAAACATACTGGCCGGTTTTTCCATTGGCATTCTGGGAAAAATCAAATACATCAACGGGGATGCCCGCCTGAATTCGGCATCCGTCGGCGAAACCAAATCCACTTTCGATTTTCCGGTTCCCATGGTCGGGGCTGCGGTCCATGTAGGCATCCTGGCGAAAATTCTGGAAGCGAGGGCTAAATTTTCCGGCATGGGATACTCTGGAAGCCACGTCTACGATGGCCTTGCTGAATTGTCGATTACCCCTTTTCCTTTTATTGATATAGCGGGAGGCTATCGATACATGAAGATTAAGGTCGACGATATCAGTGATGTAACGACCAATACCGAATTATCGGGACCGTATGTATCACTGGCGATCAGCTTCTGATCAACACCGATTCTGAAGGGCATTACCTCCGCCGTTCCCTCATCAGAACGGAATGATTTAAAAGAAAAGACAGATTGCGCCAAAGAACAAAAATCCGGCACGGATACGCGGAACGTGAAGCGGATTCAGGATACGACAGTTAAAAGCCTCTTGTACGATCGGCTTGAGAGTCCACGCGCTTAATGGAATGTTTATTCGCCGGAACGGTTCTATTGCCGTTCTCGAACCGACCTGCCGACATGACTGCTTCAGCTTTATTTTAAATCAGGATGCGGCATCGGAAATCAATCAGGAATTCATGGACTGCATTTTTCGGGTATTACTGGAGGCGCACTCGTTAAAAAAGGGACCGCTATGAGGGTTGTTTTACATCTGCTGGAGCGCCTTGGGACAGGGATTATTCACGGGGTTGAAGAGATGGGGAGAATTATCCTTTTCTTCCTGTCTGCTGTTGCATGGACATTCAGGCCCCCTCTGAAAGTGCGCATAGTCTTCAAGCAATTGGAGTTTGTCGGGGTTAAATCTCTATATGTGGTTTCCCTGACCGGATTATTCACCGGAATGGTCCTTGCCCTCCAGACCTATCATGGATTCAGAATGTTCAGCGCGGAAAGTCTGGTTGGAGGGACGGTTGCTCTCAGCATGACCCGTGAACTCGGTCCCGTCCTGACGTCTCTCATGGTAACTGCCAGGGCCGGCTCGGCTATGGCGGCAGAACTCGGTTCCATGAAGGTAACGGAACAAATAGATGCCCTTTATGTCATGGCAGCCAATCCAATCCAGCATCTGATTGTCCCCAGGATACTGTCAGGACTCATGATGGTTCCCGTTTTAACCGTTATATCCGACTTCATCGGAATTATAGGCGGCTATTTCGTAGGCGTCCATTTGCTCGGAATCAATGAAGGCCTGTTCATTAAAAATATAACCAAGCTAATGACCCTTAATGATATTTATAACGGCCTTGTTAAGGCGGCGGTTTTCGGACTCATTCTCTCCCTGATCGGCTGCTATAAAGGATTCAATACCAAAGGCGGGGCAGAAGGCGTAGGCAAAGCGACAACAGAAGCGGTTGTCCTCTCCTCGATATCCATCTTGATAGCCGATTACTTTTTAACGGCAATCATGTTTTAATGGGAATAGACCAGTGATTGAATTAATCGATCTTCATAAAACTTTTGGTAAACAGAAGATCCTTGACGGACTTAACCTAAAGATCGAAGAGAATCAAACCACTGTGATTATCGGTAGAAGTGGCGGAGGTAAAAGCGTCCTTCTAAAGCATATCATCGGCCTGCTCAGACCTGAGAGCGGTCAGGTTCTGGTGGATGGAATTGATATTACAAAGCTTAACGATCGGGAGCTTAATGAAGTAAGAAAAAAATTCGGCATGCTGTTTCAGGAGGGCGCGCTCTTTGATTCCATGAATGTCGGGGAGAATATCGCCTTTCCTCTGATCGAGCATACGAAAATGAACAAGGATGAGATCAAGGAGGTTATCGCCGATCGGCTGAAAGCCGTAGGACTTTCCGGCATCGAGCACAAGCTGCCTTCCGAGCTGAGCGGCGGAATGAGAAAACGGGTTGCCCTGGCAAGGGCAATCGCATTGCGTCCCGAATTTGTCCTCTTTGACGAACCGACAACGGGATTGGATCCCGTTCTTTCGGAAGCCATTAATCAATTAATTATTACAACCCAGAAGAATTTTAATCTGACTTGTATCGTGATCAGTCATGATCTTGAGTCTATTTTCAAAATAGCGCACAAAATTGCCTTGCTCTATAATGGAAAAATAATAGAGTATGGGACTCCGGAGGAAATCCGAAAATCGCAAAATCCGGTTCTTGTTCAGTATCTCTCGGGAAGCATTCAGGGCCCTATCCAGATCGTATGATCCAGGCTCTGTTTTTTTGGAGGATGGAATGCAATCAATCAGCACGGAAGCAAAGGTAGGAATATTCGTTCTTATTGGATTAATCATACTGGCCTACATGTCTTTTAAGGTAGGGCAGCAGGGCTTCGGGCTGAAAAA
>DHHG01000265.1 GCA_002403175.1 Syntrophaceae bacterium UBA4778
AATACATGGGAGATGCGATTATGGCGGTATTCGGCGCTCCGCTGGATCAGCCCGATCATGCCGAAAGGGCCTGTCGTACGGCGCTCGATATGATCCGCGAACTCCGGGAACTGCAGCTGAAATGGAAGGCGGAAGGCAGGCCGCATCTCGATATCGGAATAGGAATCAACAGCGGCGATATGGTCGTCGGCAATATGGGTTCCGAGATGCGTTTCGATTACACCGTTATGGGAGACAGCGTAAACCTTGGATCGAGGCTGGAAGGAATCAACAAGGAATACGGGACCAATATTGTCATCAGCGAATATACCTATATCCGGATCAAGAACAGCTTTATTTGCCGGGAACTCGATTCGGTCAAAGTGAAAGGCAAATATCAGCCGGTCAAGATTTATGAACTTCTGGCGGAAGGAAATTCATCCGATGCAGCGGGTCCATACGGCTATATCAAGTTTTTTAATGAAGGGCTCACAAAATACAAGCTCGGTTACTGGAATGAAGCTGTCGAGTCCTTTCATAAGGTTCTGTCTATGCACCCTTCGGATCATCCTTCCAAACTCTATATCGCACGCTGTATGGAGTTGCAGGATAATCCTCCGGAGGTTTGGGATGGGATCTACGTAATGACAAAAAAATAAGGAGATGGGCCAGGGTTCGAACAGCGAAAATCAAGGGGGATCGCCTGCATTTCTTTTTGGGATGAGACCAAAGGGATGGCAGTGATCGACTGAAATTTCGAACCTGTTTACAAGATGAAAGAAGAGAAGCAGAAATATAGAAGCTGGGTTGAAGTCGATCTGGAGCACTATCGGCACAACTGGAAGGAAATCCGTAGATTGGTCGGACCCACCGTAAAAATAATGCAGGTGGTCAAGGCGGATGCATACGGGCATGGTGCAATTCAAATTTCCAATGCGGCCTTGAAAAACGGGGCATCCTGCCTCGGCGTCGCCAACGCGGATGAGGGAGTGCAGCTTCGGGTGAGCGGAATCCAGGCCCCGATCGTGATCCTCAGCCCGCCCACCGATTCTGAAATAGCTGAAATTGTCAAATATGAGCTCACCCCTTCTGTTTCCGATCCGGCTTTTGCGTTCAGATTACAAAAGCATCTGGAAAAGCTCGATATGCGTATGCCGATCCATATCGAAATTGATACAGGCATGGGACGGGGCGGCATGCTCCAGACAGAATCGCTTAAGGCTGTTCGCGATATTGCGGCCTTTCCGAATATCCATATGGAAGGTATTTTTTCCCATTTCTCATCCAGTGAATACGGGGATGATGATTACAACCTGATGCAGTGGACCCTTTTCCGCGATTTTTTTGAAAAAATAGAGGCATCGGGCATTCACATTCCTCTGCGGCACATGTGTAACAGCGGGGCTTTGATGAACTTTCCAAAATGCCATCTGGATATGGTTCGCCCCGGCATTATGACGTATGGAATCTATCCCGGAGAACCGGTCACAGGTACGAGTCTCCATCCGGTCATGAGTTTCAAAACCAGCATTGTGCTCGTCAAGGAATTCCCAAAAGGCTACGCGATCGGTTACAATCGTACCTTTGTTACACCCGGAACTACCAGGATCGCTACCATACCGGTCGGTTACGGCGACGGCTACGGCGTTATTCTATCCAATCAGGGAGAAGCACTGGTCCGCGGTAAAAGAGCTCCTGTGGTCGGACGGGTTTCCATGGACATGTGCACGCTCGATGTGACGCATATCCCCGAATGCGAGATCGGCGATGAGGTCGTGCTGCTGGGGAGTCAGAAAGGTGAATCCATCAACGCGGGCGAGATCGCCTCTAAGGCCCGAACCAACAGCTATGAGATTCTTTGTGCACTCGGGAAACGAGCTCCGAGGGTTTTTCTGGATCAGGGCGAAACCAATGCTGTCGAACCGAGATTGCGACGGATTTTTATTCCTGACGAAGAAAAATCGATTGCCAGGATCGATAATATGATCAGGCGATGCCTGCAAACCAAAGCCCGGGATCCGGAGTTGGGAGACGCGATCTATTATGAAATGTTCGAAACCTTATTCGGCAAAGAAAACCAACCTTTGGAGTTGAGAACAAATTTCAAGTACGATATCCAAGTGACCGAATTTTCGGATGAGGAGAAAGCGAAGGACGAACTTGCCAAAGAATCATTCAAAATAAAAACACGGATCGAGTATTCGAAAATTCTCAGAAACAGCCTGATACTTATCGGATGTGCCCTGGATAACAATCAGCTTGTAGCACTTTTCAATGATGATGCCTGCGAATATCGATGGTTGCTGGATCGAAAAGACCCGCATTTTCGAAAAAATGATTTCAGAATCGGCGATGTGCGAGTGGACGGCGAGTGCATTCCCATCGTCAGTGCGGCCCACACCGAACGAGGATACGAGGTCTGGTGCGGCGGCGACGTATTGAAACAGAAATTGAACCATCAGGTGAGAATAGAAATCGATGTTTTCACGAGGCGTTTAAAAAGCAGCAATATCTTCTCTGTGTACATTGTTTACCCGACTCGGGGACTCGATATTCATTTTAATTATGAAGGTGCAGGACTGAAAAGCGTCAAAGAGGTCAGTTATTTTTCCGGCAAGAATCCGCAGCCGGAAGTGCGAAGCGAGGAAGGAAAATTTATTCAGCTTTCTATCAATGAGGATGAGTGGGTATTTCCTACCAGCGGTGCCACTTTTATTTGGGATATGTAAAATCTGCCCGATTTCACTGAGAGTTTACGGATAGAAAACAGGTTCCTTTATAAGCTACTCGCTTCCCATCGTATTTTTCCGAACTGGCTGAAAACGCATACTTTTTTAGTGTATGCACATTCCTTCATCCAGGTTAAATTCCTTTACAAATTGTGAAATCCACATTATATTCTCTAGCCGTTCCAGGCATCCTCTTGGTTTAATCGAATTGAATCTAAATTTTTGCGAAAGGTCTGTTTATGAAACTCTCTCTCCGATCCACATGGGTAATGATTTTAGTAATTGTATTTTTGATCCCTTCTGCCGCGAGCGCATTTGAATTCGGTGCCCGAGGTTATTATTGGATTCCATCCCTGAAAGGGGATCTCAGAGTGGATTCTGACGGAATCACGGGAACCAACATGAATTACAAGGATGATCTGGGGATCGATAACAAGAATATTCCTTCCGTCGAGGCATTTGCCGAAATCGGCAAACACCATATCAGCCTAATGTATTCTCAGGTCGATTATTCCGGGAGCAAAACCACAAGCGGGATTATTTTCGACGGGAAAACCTACAGCGGTCTAGTCGAATCAGATTTTAAGCTCAAGATGCTCGATGCGGAATACCAGTATGATCTGCTCGATTTGGAAAACATACTAGCCGGTTTTTCCATTGGCATTCTGGGAAAAATCAAATACATCAACGGGGATGCCCGCCTGAATTCGGCATCCGTCGGCGAAACCAAATCCACTTTCGATTTTCCGGTTCCCATGGTCGGGGCTGCGGTCCATGTAGGCATCCTGGCGAAAATTCTGGAAGCAAGGGCTAAATTCTCCGGTATGGGGTACTCCGGAAATTACGTCTACGACGGCCTTGCTGAATTGTCGATTACACCTTTCCCTTTTATTGATATAGCGGGAGGATATCGATACATGAAGATTAAGGTCGACGATATCAGTGATGTAACGACCAATACCGAATTATCGGGACCATATGTATCACTGGCGATCAGCTTCTGATCAACACCGATTCCGAAGGCATTATCTCCGCTGTTCCCTCACCAGAACGGCATGATTTAAACAGAAATGACAGATTGCGCCAAAGAACAAAATCCGGCACGGATACGCGAAACGTGAAGCGGATTCAGGATACGACAGTTAAAAGCCATTTGTATGGTCGGATTGAACGTCCACGCTCGTAATGGAATGTTTGTTCGCCGGAACGGTTCTATTGTCGTTCTCGAACCGACCCTGCCGACATGACTGCTTCAGCTTTATTATTAAATCAGGATGCGGCATCGGAAATCAATCAGGAATTCATGGACTGCATTTTTCAGGTATTACTTGAGGCGCACTCGTTAAAAAAGGGACCGCTATGAGGGTTGTTTTACATCTGCTGGAGCGCCTTGGGACGGGAATTATTCACGGCATTGAAGAGATGGGGAGGATTCTCCTTTTCTTCCTGTCTGCTGTTGCATGGACATTCAGGCCCCCTCTGAAAGTGCGCATCATCTTCAAGCAATTGGAGTTTGTCGGGGTTAAATCTCTATATGTGGTTTCCCTGACCGGATTATTCACCGGAATGGTCCTTGCCCTCCAGACCTATCATGGATTCAGAATGTTCAGCGCGGAGAGTCTGGTTGGAGGGACGGTTGCTCTCAGCATGACCCGGGAACTCGGTCCCGTGCTGACGGCCCTCATGGTGACGGCCAGGGCCGGCTCGGCTATGGCGGCAGAACTCGGTTCCATGAAGGTAACGGAACAAATAGACGCCCTTTATGTCATGGCAGCCAATCCAATCCAGCATCTGATTGTCCCCAGGATAGTGTCAGGGCTCATGATGGTTCCCATCTTAACCGTTATATCCGACTTCATTGGGATTATAGGCGGCTATTTCGTAGGCGTCCATTTGCTCGGAATCAATGAAGGCCTGTTCATTAAAAATATCACCAAGCTAATGACCCTTAATGATATTTATAACGGCCTTGTCAAGGCGGCGGTTTTCGGACTCATTCTCTCCCTGATCGGCTGCTATAAAGGATTCAATACCAAAGGCGGGGCAGAAGGCGTAGGCAAAGCGACAACAGAAGCGGTTGTCCTCTCCTCGATATCCATCTTGATAGCCGATTACTTTTTAACGGCAATCATGTTTTAATGGGAATAGACCAGTGATTGAATTAATCGATCTTCATAAAACTTTTGGTAAACAGAAGATCCTTGACGGACT
>DHHG01000257.1 GCA_002403175.1 Syntrophaceae bacterium UBA4778
TTTGGGATGGTTACCGACAGGGTTTGCGCCGAAGATTTCATGGTGAGAGAATGGGAAACGATAAGGGGCACTCAGAGTGGATGGCTCTCGCCGATACCGCAGATTTGTGCAACCGCTTGCGAGGGATTGGTTACCGGGCCGGATTTGAAGAAATGGAAATTCAGGATGCCATTGAATATCTGAAGGGGATCCTGTTACCCCAATGACTTTCCGGTCCTGAAGAGAACCCTGGAATATCCTGGCCCTCTCGGGGCACATGATCCCCCATTCCGAAATCAGGTACAACAACAGTTCCCTTCCCAAAGAATCGTATTCCGTCCAGACCTTTTGAAAAATCAATCACATTGCCTAGCGTTAAAGAAATGTGATATGACGCAATGAATTCTCAGAGGAGGAACACTATGAAACGGATGGATTCCAATTTCAAAAGTAAAGGGCTCAAATGTTCCGGATCGCTTTATCTGCCCAATAAGGCAAGCAAACCCCCTGTTGTGATTATGGCTCATGGATTTGGATACGCGAAGGATTGCGGTCTCCAACCCTATGCCGAGCATTTTGCTAATAAAGGAATGGCCGCTTTTGTCTTCGATTACAGGCACTTAGGTAAAAGTGAAGGAAAACCGAGGAATCTGGTAAACCCATGGCGGCAGTTGCATGACTGGGAGGCTGCGATTGATCATGTGCGAAACTTGTCCGAAGTGGATGGGACAAGAATGGCTATCTGGGGGACCTCCTTCGCAGGAGGTCATGTGCTGGTAACGGCCGCCAAGGCCAAAGGCGTAAAGGCGGTTGTGTCCCAGGTACCATTTGTGGATGGTATTGCAACGTGCCTGGGTTTTCCAATTTCTTACCTGGCAACCGGGTTCATCCACGGGATGATGGATTTCTGCTGCTTCCTTACCGGCAGGGAACCGCATGTTGTACCAACGGTCAGTAAACCAGGTAAATTCGCCATCATGAACACTCCGGAATCTTTTCCCGGTTACATGGGCCTTATCCCGTCCGGCTTCAAGTTTGATAACAAAACACCGGCACGAATCGGTCTTATACTAGGCGCTTACCGGCCCACCATGTATGCAAGGAGGATCAAGTGCCCGGTACTGTTTGTCTACGGAAAAAAGGATTCTCTCTGTCCGTGGAAAGCCATAGAAAGGGCAGCAGCTAAAGTACCGGATTCAGAGCTCTTTGGCCTGAATGTGGGGCATTTCGATATGTATACGGGCGACCTATTCAAAAAGGTAGTGGAAAAAGAGGCGAATTTTCTTTTGCAGAATTTGACGAAATAGCGAAAGCTGGCTCAATACTCACACAATTGTTTTCTGCGTGAACCGGGATCACCATTCGCTTTCCGGATCTCACCGGATGGTGATCCCTTTCGCACAGCACCCGTTTTTGCTTTTGACTGGCCCACTAATGTTAAGAAATCCAGATTGAGCGGATCTTTCCAGTACTGAAGAACCCTGAAATGTCCTAGGTCTCTCTGGGCACATAATTTCGCATTCCCTGAAAATCAACTACAATGGCGGATTCTTCTCCGACGACCCAGGCATCGTGTCCTTCCGGGAGCAAGGAGACATCACCCGCCTTGCACTCCAGTTGCGTCCCGTCATCCATAACGACCATCAGGGTTCCGGATATATGATATTGGAAATGCGGTGCCTCGCAGCTTTTGGTCTTGATTAAAGGCTGAACAGAAGTAGACCATCTCCATCCGGGTTCAAAGATTGCACGTCCAATCACAGCATCTCCGATTTTAACAATTTCCAACTTTCCGAATGGAAATATATGTACTTCATCCGGTTCATTGAAACTCTTCAATATTGCTTTGGTCATCGCCGGTTACCTCTCTCTTTTTTTTAATAATGTTATTTCAAATGGGAAGATACAATGAGCCGGATGCTGTTTTTAAATTCCAAAAAACCTTAAAATGGAATTTCGGAGCAGAAATAGACAAAGCATTGCCTCAGAATTTTTTTGGTGAATATTCGTGATCAGTATTCGTATAATATAGTTAGAAACACGTAGGATAAAGGCCATATGAAAATCGGTTATCCCTGTCTCAATCTGACCCTCGGTTGCAAGAACAGGACTTTTCGCCTCGCCTCGTATAGTGAGGAGCGTCTGGCCGAAACAGTTGAGGCAAACCTCTCCTGTCTTCATCAGATGCTCTGCTTCAACCGGGATCATCGTATTTTGTTCTTCCGAATTTCATCGGATTTGATCCCTTTCGCATCGCACCCCGTTTGTACATTTGACTGGTCAGGTCGTTTTCAGAATGAATTCCGAAAAATAGGACATCTGATTCAAAAAAGCGGAATGCGGATCAATATGCATCCCGACCAATTCACATTAATCAATTCGCAAAATCCGGATATTTTTGAACGCAGCCGGAGAGAGTTGATCTATCATGCAAGGGTTCTCGATCTGCTGGGATTAAATGAGTCGGCCAAGGTTCAGATCCATGTCGGAGGGGTATACGGGGATAAGGAGAGTAGCATGCAGCGATTTATCGAAAGATTCAAACAACTGGAAAAGGAAGTCCAAAGAAGACTGGTCATCGAAAATGACGACCGCAGCTATACCCTTTCCGATTGCCTTCGCATTCACGAGGAGATCGGAATTCCGGTCGTTTTTGATTCCCTGCACCACTTTATTCTTCCTTCAGGAGAAAATATCACTCAAGCGTTGCAGGAAGTCAGTTTGACCTGGAAGAAAAGAGACGGTGTGCCAATGGTGGATTACGGTCCTCCGGGGCAGAAAAAGATCAAGGTTTCCCATGCGGATAATATTGATTCTGCAGCATTCCGGAAATTTCTAAAAGCCACATTGCCGTGGGATTTTGATATTATGCTGGAGATCAAAAACAAGGAGCAAAGCGCCATAGAAGCTGTCCGCCTGGCATCCAATGATGAGCGCTTTCGAAAAGAATTGGACCGAATACCTTCCTAACATATCTTTCCAGTTAGTTTTTTTTATTATTCCAGTTGACAAAAGTATCGACCCTTTCTAAGATATCGGCGTACTCCAAATTCTTATTTGTTCCAAACGGACCAATCGGTCTGGAATACCTCAGTTAGTCTTTTATATTCAAATTAGAAAAACAGAAGAAAAGCAAAGGATTGATCGTCAATCTTGCCCTTGAATCACTGAATGGATCAGGTCCGTCTTCAGGCGGTCTAATTTAAAGCAGGGTTCTCTCAGAACTCTCTTTTGTACTGATTTACATAAAAATGTTTTCAGGAGGCGCTTCGTGATTTACAGATCGTATCTCTTGATTTCTGCCATGACCGCCTTAACGGTCGTGTTCGCCGGGATGACAGGAATGTATCCTGTTTGGGGGGCCGACGCACCGGTCCATAAAACATTGAATGCAGAGGCGAGGGAAAAACTTGAACCCCTGCCATCTAATTTATCCACGGCTTCCTCAGAAGAATTGAAAGAGTTTTCAGGTATTGAAAATGAATTTCAGAGAAATCCGGGAGACACTCTCCTTCTGAATCGCTACCTCAAAATGCTTGTCCGGCTTCGCTTTAACGATAAAGCCAGGAAAGTGCTAACATCCAACCTGAATCAAATCAGTGAAAGCAAATCATCCAGCCTGGAGATAGGAAAGGCATTTTTCGAAGCGGGAGATTATATCCAGGCTTTAAATCTGTACAAAGAAGCTTTCCGTCTCGATCCATCGGAGTCAGAAAGCCTGAAGGGGATCATATCGTCTGCCTGTCGAACCGGCGACTATATGACCGCTTATAAGTACTGGACGTTAGGTCGTGACGGACAAAAGATTCCTTATCCCATTTTAAGGGATTTAGGAATTCAGATGGCGCAGGAAATGGGATCTCCTGTATTGGCATTGCAGTATGCCAGAGAATCTGGAATGGAAGATAAGAAACGTCTTGAGGCGCTTGAATCGGAAATGAGGGCCGAGCAAATGTCATGGGAAGAAGCACTGGAGCCGATGCTACAAAATTGCAAATCCCGACAGGAATATATCATTGCGCTGGGCCAGAAGCACAGAATGCGCGAGGTTCTCGACCAGTATAAGATTCTTGAGAAACAGGGCGAACCCTGCCAATTACAGACCACGATTACAGTTGCGGATGCCTTTAGTTATCTGAAGAGACCTCAGGAAGCGGAAAAATTCTATAATATGAGTTTATCACAGAACCCTTCTGAACCTTTCCGGTCTTATCTGGGTTTGCTTAGGACCTATACTATTATGAGAAAATGGGATGACGGTGACAAGATCCTGGCTAAAATCCAGGATCTTTTCGATAAGAATAAACTAAGTTGGATGGAACAGCACGAGGCTGTTACCGCCCATGGTTGGTATCTGATTGCCCAGGACAGGCTCGGAGAGGCACAGAATTTATTCGAAAACAATTTGCGTGAGGCGGGTCTTGACTCCGGTTTCAGGTCGGGACTTGCTCATGTATACTATTACAGGGGGTGGCCCCGTAAGGCGCTTGAGCAGTTCCGGATTTCCCAGAGCATAGATCCGGAAAATGTTTCATGCAGGGTCGGTCTGGTACAGACCATGGAAAAGCTCGATTATAATCGGGAGGCCGGCGCCCTGGCATCCGAACTGTATCGGAATTATCCTTATGATCTGGACGTGATAGATATTTATGATGAAATGAAAATCAAGAATGCTGTTCTCGTTTCCGGATCGGCCAGACTTATTGACGAATTGCCAGGGGTCACCGAATACAGGTTTCAACTGGAAGGTTCATTCTGGGTCAAACCGGAATTGAGAATTTTTGCCGATCTCCTTCATATGCATGCGCATGAAGATACGGATGAAGGCGAACTTGCTTCCACCTGGAACAGGATCGGTGCGGGATTCAGTTGGATTGTGACGCCGGGACTGACATTTACGCAGGCCGGAAGCTGGGATTACTCAGACTCCGCCGATTTCGGTTCTACAACAAAGATCTCGTGGAATCCTGATGATCATCTAACAGCAAGTATCGGTTTCGAATCGTTCAGCCTGGATATCCCACTGAGGGCAAGAGCCGCCGGTGTACAGGGAAAAACAGGCGTGGCTGAGGTGGCTTATCATGAAAGTGATTTACGGGATTACAGCCTTGCCTTTCAATCCAACTGGCTCAACGATGGGAATTACAATCCCGCTTTTATTTTCAACGTGGAACAGACGATAATCTCCAGACCGGACTGGAAGTTGCAGGCCGGTCCCGAAATCTATTATGCCCGTTACAGCAAGGATCAGGATGAAGTGCCTTATTACAGTCCCATGTATGTTTACAGCTTGGTTTTAAAACCGGTACTGCAGATAACGCATTACCAGCGCTACGATAAGAGCTTCCGGTCGTACATTCAGGCGGATGCCGGGATTATCAAACAACACCGGAACGGTTTTTATCCGACAGGAGGAATTTCTTACGCTCAGGAAATCAAGACTTCCAAGAGTTTCAACTTGAACTGGATGGCAGGATACGGCGCCAGAGTCTATGACGGGAGGTATAGCCATGTTCTCGAACTGTTCCTCGGTATCAACAAATATTTCTAACAGCTCAAAAGGAAAACTCTTTACGCATGCGGCGGTCCTCGGCAATATACTTGTCCCGACATGTCCAGAGGGCATCCGACTGACTCGCCATCCGGGCGGGAGAATTGTTGAACGTCATCTGAATCCAAACACCTGTTGTATGCAGGTTTCCATTTTATTGTTCTGTATTTTCTTTGCCATCTGCGGAATAGGTTCTTCCTGTTCTGCCTCAGAGCCGTTCACGGTTATCGCGTACCATGATATCGTCGGCAAAATCAAATCGGAAGAAGATATCACTTCCCAGGATTTCATCCATCAACTCGACTTTTTTAAATTGAACGGATTTCATCCGGTCAGTATCCAGGACATAGAAGAGGCTGCTTCAGGGGGTAAACGGCTTCCTGAAAAGCCCATTCTGCTTACGTTTGATGATGCCTATCTTAGCTTTTACAAGGTTGTTTTTCCCATTCTGAAGCTGTTCAATTACCCCGCTGTCTTAGCAGTTGTAGATACATGGGCCGACCGCAGAGACGAGTCCGATCCTTATTATAGGGAGAGGGAATTCATGAATTGGGAACAGATCAAGGAAGTAGCGGCTTCGGGTCTTGTCACGCTTGCCTCTCATTCCGACGATATGCATCATTATGTTCCTTCCAACCCACCGGGGAATACCGAACCTGCGATGACGACCTTTATTTATGATCCCAAGATAAAATCTTATGAGACGGAGAGCGCATATGCCGATCGAATCCATTGTGATATGGCGGAGAGCGCTCGCATCCTGCAGGAAAAAGCCGGGATAAAGCCTTTTGTCTATGTATGGCCTTATGGCGCCTACAATCAGATCGCACTCAATGAAGCGAAGAAAAACGGCTATCGAATATTTCTGACTCTCGATGACGGCTTTGCTGATTTAGGGAAACTGGATCGCATTAACCGTTACTATGCGCAGAATTCTCCAATCTGGATACCCTTGTTCAAGGAAGACCTGAAGAAGGGACTGAAGGACAATGTGCCGATCCGCGGCGTGCAAATCGATCTCGATAAAATCGTTGATCCCCTGTCTTTTCAAAAAAGCGATCTCAATCTGGGAAAATGTCTGGACCGGCTGGCAAGTCTTGGCGTGAACATCGTAATTATTCAAGGATTCTGTGACAGGGAAGGGACCGGAAACGTCAAGTCTCTTTATTTTCAAAATACCGTATTGCCTGTGGAGATGGATTTTCTGAGTCATATCGTGAACCGAGTCAAAAGCCGCGGGATGCAGGCATATGTCTGGATGCCATCTTTGAGTTTTCTTCTGCCCGATAAGAAATTAACCCAGGATCTGCAGGTCCGGGAGTGGAAGGGTGGACGCATTCGTCCGGCAAAATCCTCCTATCGCCGGCTGTCGCCATTTGATCAGAGGAGCCTTGCGATTTCTCAAAGGGTGTTTCGGGATTTGTCCGCCTATGTGGATTATGACGGAATTCTTTTTCAGGATGATGCATATCTAACGGATGAAGAGGATTTCCATTCCAGCGCAGCGGCTGCATTCAAGAAGAACTTCGGCCTGGAGCTTACGCCTGCATCCGTAAAAAAAGGCGATGCCAAGAAAAAATGGATTGCATTCAAGACGGATGCGCTTGACCGTTATATCTCCGAGCTGGTCAATACGATCCACATATACCGGCCCACAGCCAAAATAGCCAGAAACATCTATAGCGAAGTGGTTACAAAACCGGCATCTCAGGAGTGGTTCAGTCAGAATCTGAAATCCTATCTCGATCTTTACGATTATACCGTCATTATGGCTTATTCCAATATGGAAAAAATCGGAGGCAGGTCCAAAACGAAGAAATGGATGAGCAGCATGATAGAGCAGGTCAATAAATTCAATGGTGCTGATAAGGTCATATTTAAAATCCAGGCCTTTGATTGGGAGAAGGACCGCTGGATTAAAGAAGCAAACCTGAAAGAAGAAATGACGTATTTACTCTCTTCTGGTGTACGGCATATTGCTTACTATCCGGATGGTGTCATTGAAGATAAACCGGCCAAAGGTGAAATTGCCGATATTATCTCCGGTCGGCAATTCCTAATGGATAATAAGGGAAGGGTGATCGGAAAGTAAAAAAAGAGGAATGACAGAAAGATCGCATGATGATCAGATAATATTCCGGAAGCCGCGTAGGAGTTGAATACGGCTGTGTGTGTAAACCCTTTCGAAGCTTTGTATGTCTGCTGGATTCCTGAAAGGCCGCATTCCCCCAACGCCTTTACATAATAGTACAGCTCCTTAACGTAGGAGGCTTTACAAAAGCAGCCATCCCCGCTAAAGAGGGGATGGCTGCAGGACCTGACCGGAACAAGCGGGTTTACGTTTCTGATATTCACGATGAGATGCCTGGGCAAGCGCTCTTGCGTATGTGCCCTCTCGTTTTTGCATAACAGTGAACAGCCTGCCTACTTAAAGAATTCAATACCGCTTCTAAGCAGAAATCACTTCGTTATTCATACTCTCAGCATTGGCTTGAGAATTCTTTGAAGAGATCACGAGTTTGGGGTCGACCTGATATATTTCCGTTGGGTTTCTGTCGAGAAGGCTGCTCTGTTGGTTCTGTATTTTACGGGTTCCGTAGCTGAATCGTAAAAAATTATAAAAAGTCCAAGCTGCAAATGCAAAAGTCACGATGAGAGTGATAGAGCCGGAAATTTTTAACAGATCGCCCAAGACGGAAGGTGAACCTGTTTTCATTAAATTGCCTGTGAGGAATTGCAGGCCGGGAAAGTCCCATATCAATTCCAGTATCGGATAAATAAAATAGATGTAAACCCCCCAGAGTGCCAAGGCGATAACTCCCTCGGCACATGATCTGCTGCCTGTCTTTAGTTCTGGGCTATCGATGATCGTTTCGTCTGTATCCCTCGGTCCGGACTTTCCCATGCTGCGCATATTTTTGACCTCCTTGTGAATAGTCGAGAAACGGCGCTGATGCAGGCAAACGTGTTAATTAACCAATAAATCGCAGGATACCATACGACCCAAAAATAGGGTTTGGCTATGGATGTGTGTTTTTCATATCTTTTATCCAGCATAAGGCTGACTGAAAACTGGCCAAGGCAGAGGAAAGCAAGAATAGTACGGGTGCTCGACCAAGTAGGGCTCATGGCATTAGCCGTCAGGACCGCTCTGTCCAAAGCAGCAGGAATCAGCCATATCTTACCTATGAAATCAACTAGACCGCATGTTATGAGGAAGACAGAAAGGAAGATGAATAAATGCGCCCAGATTACACCCAGCACATATTCAAAGTAGATCGGCCAAAGTCTCCTGTGTCTGCCTTCCAGTAAGACGTGAAAATGCTTCATGATGACTTCAATTCCGCCCTGAGCCCAACGTACCCTTTGGCCCCATAAACCTTTGATCGTTTCGGGAACCAGGACCCAACACAAGGCACGGGGCTCGTACCGGACATCCCAGAATCTCTTGTGCAGCTTCCACGTGACATCAATATCCTCAGTGACCGTATCCGGATCAAAACAACCCACGTCCAGAAGCGCTTTTTTTCTATAAGCTGTTACCGCTCCTGAAACTGTCAGGACCCGCCCATAGATACGCTGTGCCCGTTTGATCATTCCGATCACAAACGAGTATTCGCCAACCTGAATTTTGCCCAGTAATGTCGTACGATTCCTGACGCGGGCATTGCCCGTTACCGCCCCGACCCTCTTTGACGACTGCAGGTGGTTAACGAAATATTGCAGCGCATCCTTTTCTAAATAACAGTCTGCATCTATGATCATGATGAATTCGGATTTGCAGAGTGTTATTGCTTTATTTAAAGCTTTCGCCTTGCCGCTGTTGGGGCTGAGATGTAGCGCCTTGAGCCATCGGGGATATTTGGACGTCAGACCTTTAAGGATTGCAGCCGTATTGTCCGTGCTCCCATCATCGACAACGATAACCTCGTAATTGGGATAGGTCAGCTTACTGAGCTGATGGATAGTATCCTCGATTACGACCTCTTCATTATGTGCAGGTACGAGAATAGTAATCAGAGGATTCGTTTCGGAAGCGGGCTGCTCACTGTCCTCCCAACGAAGCCTGAAAATGAGTCCGCCGATGATCCAAACGGAAACCATAAGAACAGGGTAGAATAAAACAAAATAGCCCAGGATGCTTATAACTTGCATAGGTATCGTCTCGTCTTGTGTATTATTGGTGGAATGTACTTCTGTCCCGGGGGCCAGCTTCCTTCTTTAGTGCTGTCCGGCTTATGTACTAAGAAAAGGAAATACGAAAATTAAGAAAAATGTCTGAAACTGATTTGGAAAGTAAGACAGGTGAGCAAGTGCTATGCCATACGGTCCGGTTCCTATGAAATCCTTACCGGGAGAGAAATTCCCGATATCAACAAACCATGTTGGAACTTAGATCAGGGTTGATTCAAGGTTTTGTTAAAAAACCTAAAAATAAGGATGCCAAGAGCCACAAAAAACAAAACAGATTGAAGCTGCACCCAAACACCGTGACGAATGGAGACTGGCGGGCAGGACGCCCCTTCACAAAATGCAGAAAACTTTTCTGCCCGGATATCAAAAAATAATTTCCAAATGGGTTCAGCTTCGGGTGTTTTGTCCCGAGATGATTTTCATTCCACCTTTTATTCGTAAATAGACGGACTGGTTATAATACGACGAAAAGGCTGCTATGTATGCCTCAGGCTGAGTATGAGCAGGTAAAAAGAAGGTGCCGGTATCCGATTCCATTACAGGGAAATGGGCTGGATTCAGATAGGGTAATAAGGCCCGGGATGATTTACAGGATCTACCATGCAATTCTATAATTGATTTCGGAGAGAGTATATTGATGGAAGGAGGAATTTTCATGAGAACCGTTATGGGATTACTGGATACCTATCAGGATGCAGAAAGGCTGATAGAGGATCTCGTCAGGAACGGATTCAATCGAGATTCTATTGACCTGATAACAAATGGGCATGAGCTTGAGGAGGTGCATGGCAAAAAGGAAAAAGGATTTATCCAAAAATTAAAAGAACGATTAGGTAAAGAGAGAGAGATTCCTGACCGGGAACGTGAATATTATTCCGAAGGGATCCGCAGAGGCGGTATACTTGTTTATGTGAATGTTGATGATGGTGGGGTTGATAAGGCGGTTTCTGTGATGGAAAGCCACGGGGTAGTGGACATCGAAAAACGTGCGGAACATTGGAGAAAACGCGGATGGACGAGATTCGATGAAAAGGCTGCACCCTATACTGCAAAAGAAGCAGAAAGAGAAAGAAAGATATATCCGTCAATAGAAGAAAAGGTTCGTGAAGGAAAGAGAAAGATCTCCCAAGGACTGGTTCGGGTTTATAGGTGCATAAGGGAAAGGCCGGTTGGAGAAAAGCTTCGAGACGAATCATTGACCGAAGCTGAAGAGGCTGCATACAATACGGAATTATCCGGATTTACTGAAATCCCTGAAGAACCTGTTAGTCCCGAAGAAGCATGGATGGCAGAGGATGTAGGCAAAGAGGCTCCAGAGCGGACTGAGCAAATTCACGAAAAGGCGAGGAAAACTGAAGACGATGAGGCTTTCAATTCATATTACAAAACCATTTCCGTGAAAGAAGGGGAATACGACGATTATCTGGAAGCTTACTTGTACACGCGGAAACTTCTGCAAGAGCGCAGATATGAGGATAGGAACTGGTCCGATATAGAAGATGAGATTCATGCGGACTGGGAAAAACAACATCCGGGGACCTGGGATAAATACAAGGATACTATAAAATACGGATACACCTTTCACTAAAAGTATTTTCCCAAGGCCTGCTTCATGAGATCCTCCGGCCGTACTCGAATAAGTGCACAGCCGGAGGGAATAGGTTTGTTAATCTGTCCTGAACGAAACTTGAG
>DHHG01000103.1 GCA_002403175.1 Syntrophaceae bacterium UBA4778
CGCGCACAGCATTCTTTGAATTTGGCTTGCTGTTCGGGATTCAGGATCTTAAGAATGTTCAATTGATGAACAACTCTCTTATCCTCCATTTGATCTCTCAAAGCCCTGATCTCTTTCTGGACGGCTATAATTTTGGATTGATTCGGATTTTTCTCAAGCCATAGCAGTTTCAAATCTCCCCGCAAACTGAACATTTTGTCCTTGAGTGGTTTGATTTCTTTCAGGTGAGCAGTCCTGAGTTCTTCAAATTTGGTTTTTTGATCAGCGGTCAGATTGAGCCCGCAGGAGGCTACCGGGTCTTTGTATTCTCCACAGTAACCTTTATGACCTTTGCCGTGAAATGCATAAGAGGGTGAAATCAGAACTGCTGATAAGAGTATTGCTGTTAGAAATGTCCATACTTTTCTCATTGCTTTTTATCCTTTCTTTATTTTGTATGATGCAAAGCAAAACGGGTGCCACAGGTGGGTGGATGCAAGCTATTGTAATTGATTTGAAAATTTTCGCTTATTGCCTGGGAGGTAGCTTTGAAAGAAAATGTGAGCATTATCTATGCATCCATGATATTCAGGTGGATCGAAAGTATCCATAAGGGGCCATTAGAAATTGAAAAAGCAGTTGGCGCGTTTCAAATTCTGGATTTTCACTCCGTCCTGGATCATTTGGGGATCCATGGCCGTTCTTGTTCCCATGCTTATCTTTATGACTTATCAGGGGGTTCGTATCCAGCATGATTTGACCACCCGGTTTTACGTGGAGAAAGGAGAAGCCCTGATCCGTTCTTTTGAGGCGGGGATCAGGACCGGGTCTGGATTGAATTGGGGTGATTTTCAGATTCAGAAACTCCTTATCGAAACAGCGCAGCAGCCCGGTATCGATTACCTGGTCGTCACAGATGCTCAAGGCCGGATTGTGGCCGACAGCGACCCCTCACAAGTCGGTTTATTCTACAGAGCGGAGATCGTTCATCTTCCCCTGGAAAAAATCCGGTACCGTCAGGTGGGAAATACAGGCGGAACTGATACCTTCGAGGTTTACCGCTATTTAAGCTCAACCGTATTAGGGGAACCGTTGGCCTGGGTTATTTATGTCGGTCTAGATATGGAGCCGGTTGTCAAAGCCAGGCAGCAGAACTTTACCCGCTTGACGGTAACTGCCCTCATACTGCTGCTGGTTGCCTTTGCAGGATTGGTATCTATTTCACTGGCTCAAGGCGTCCGGACTGCTCGTTCATCGCTCGCCCGTATGAGGGCTTTTTCCGAGACCCTTGCGGAGAACATGCCGATTGGCCTTATCGGAATCAGTCAGGACGGGGTTATTAGTCTCTTTAACAGGACTGCGGCGGAATTAATAAGATGGCCTGCAGAAAGGGCTCTGAATAAACAGGCGGAAGAGGTCCTTTCTCCTATATTGACCTCCTTGCAGAAAGATCTCCATGGGGCGAAATCCGGATCAGTAGAAGTTTTGCAGAAAGAGATCGAATATCCGGTAGGTGATTCCTCCCGGAAGCCTCTGGACATCATTGCAGCCGTTCTGAAAGATGAAAATAAAAATCCAAGGGGCTTGATCATTTTGTTGCGTGATTTAACCGAGTTGAAGAGACTTCAAAAAGAAATTGAACGAAGCCAGCGGCTGGCATCTGTCGGAAGTCTTGCCGCCGGTGTTGCCCATGAGCTACGTAACCCTTTGAGTTCAATAAAAGGCTTTGCTACCTATTTCAGGGAGCGGTACCGGAACTATCCTGATGACGTGAAGAATGCGGATATTATGATCCAGGAGGTTGAGAGATTGGACCGGGTGATCGGACAGTTGCTGGAGTTTTCACGTCCGCTAAATCTGAAAAAAACCAAAGGCCCGCTGGAAGAGATTATCCTTCATACCTTGAAGCTGGTGGAAAAACAGGCAAAGGACAGGGGGATCTCGATCGTTACCCGGATATTTCCTTCGGAAACAGCCGAGATTACTTTTGATCACGACAAAATAAAGCAGGTCTTGCTTAATCTTTTATTGAATGCCATTGAAGCCATGAAAAAAGGTGGCATGCTTTCGGTAGAAATGAAACGTAATCACAATCACATTGAAATCCTTGTGACCGATACAGGTATCGGTATGCCTGAAGATAACCTTGCGCGGATTTTTGACCCTTATTTTACGACAAAGCCAACGGGAACCGGGCTGGGACTTGCGATTGCCCACAAAATAATCGAGGCTCACGATGGTTTGATCCGGATCGAGAGTGAGCCGGAAAAAGGAACAACAGTTGTGATTGCGCTACCTTTCAACAGTCCTGGCGAAGATCGCATGGTTTGAAAGGGGAGTTTTTCCGGACGGATATGCAGTTAAACTTCTATAAACAGAGAAAGAAAAATGAAACAAAAAAATACCATTCTTATCGTCGAAGATGATCAGGCACATCGCGCCATGTTGCGGGTTTTGCTCGCGGGCTGGGGATATCAGATTAGCGAGGTCGAGGATGGCGATGCTGCTATTGATGCCATCCATTCA
>DHHG01000205.1 GCA_002403175.1 Syntrophaceae bacterium UBA4778
CTTGCAGGTACAGAGGCCGTTTATGATGCGATCTTTAAACAGGCAGGGGTGATTCGGGCCGAATCGGTCAATGAGCTTTTTGATTTTGCCAATGCCTTTTCCTTTAAACAAATGAGCCCCGTGGGGAAACTCAAACGAAAGCTTCCGGCCGGCAATAGGGTTGCCATCGTGACCAACGCGGGAGGACCCGGCATTATCGCCACGGATATGACTGTATCCGCCGATCTCGAACTGGCTGAATTCAGTAAAGAAACGGAAAAATTCCTTAAAGAAAACCTCCCGTCGGCTGCCAATTTCCATAATCCAGTCGATGTGATTGGGGATGCACCCCAAGAGAGATACGAACATGCAATCCAGGCCGTTCTGAGAGACGATAATGTGGATGGTGTCCTGGTTATCCTCACGCCTCAATCCATGACGGATGTAAAAGGGACGGCTGAGGCCATCGTTCGTGTGGCTCGGGGAACGCAGAAACCGATCGTTTGCTGCTTTATGGGGGTTGTGGACGTTTCGGAAGGTGTCCGGTATTTGCAGGAGAACGGATATCCCGTTTACCAGTTTCCGGAAAATGCCGCTAAGGCAATGGGGGCTCTTTATCGCTATTCGGGCTGGCTGGACAAGGAGGAACTGCCCTCAATAACACTCAAGCACGATCTTGAAAGAGCGAAAAAGATTCTATCCGATCTTCGGGCCTCGGGTGAAACGAAGCTCGCGGGAATTGAGGCTTTGGAGCTTCTCCAATGCTATGGATTCGATACTCCTAAATCCGGTATCGTGAAAACAGAAGATGATGCGTTAAAGCTTGCGGATCAGTGTGGCTATCCTGTTGTCATGAAGGTTGTTTCGCCTAAAATTCTGCATAAGACAGACATCGGTGGTGTAGAATTGGGCTTGAAAAATGAAACTGAAATCCGGGAGGCTTTCCGGCGGATCATGGCCAATGCAAGAAAGTTCGCGTCCGACGAGGATATACAAGGCATTCTGATACAGCAAATGATTCCAGAGGGGGAAGAAGTCCTACTTGGATTGAATCGCTACGATATGGGAACCCTGCTAGTTTTCGGGTTGGGAGGCGTCCTTGTTGAACTGTTCAAGGATGTTGTTTTCCGCCTCGTTCCCGTTTCCAGAACCGAAGCATCACAGATGATTCGGGAAATAAAATCCTTTAAGCTCCTGACAGGTTTTAGAGGGCGACCCAAAGCGGATCTGGAAGCAATCGAAAGAGCGCTGGTAAGTCTTTCCGATTTAGCTGCCGATCACCCCGAAATTCTCGAAATGGATATCAATCCCTTGATGGTACATCCCGAGGGCAAAGGGGCCACGGTCGCGGATTGCCGGATCATTCTAAATTCGCCGGAAAATCAAAAATCGGCAAAGAAAGGCTAAATCGAGCAATGAAATTACGGTCTCGTGAGAAGTTCTGCCCAATAACTTTCTGGTCCCGATTGTAAAGATTAGAATAATATTTAGGTACAGGAATCTCGAAGGATTGCTTGTGCTCAGATCTTAAACGGAAAAACTTACCGGAAAGAATAATTGTACCAGTGCCGGGAAGTAAATAATTCTTTTATAACAGACGCAGCCAGATCGATATCGATGTTCTCCATATTTACGACCAGATCATAGTTCACGGGATCTGCCCATTCCGTATGGAAATATTGCCTTATAAAGGCGTGTCGTTCGGATTCCGTTCTCAGAATCTGTCTTCTCGCTTCGTGTTCGGGGACGTTATACGTCTCCATCACGTTTCTGATTCTGTTCTCCAGGGGAGCCGTGACAAGGATCCGAAGATTAACTTCTTTGGGCAGAATGAAACAGGCTCCTTTTCCGATAATAACTGCATATCCGTGTGTGCCGATGGCGGCAATTACGGAAGTAAGTCGTTTCAAATACTCATAAGACCACATATGGTCCTCACCTAACGAGGAAATCCATTCTTCATAAACAGATCTGTCCTGTTCGTCCAGTGACTCGATGATCCTTTGGCCGATTTGGGCATTTTCTATGATATTATCGATAAACTTCTGATCAAACAGATCGATATTCAAATCCTCAGATAGTTTCCTGGCCAGATGGCCGCCCATGGTCCCCGGAAGTCTGGATAGAGTGATAACCGGCCTTATGGGGTTTTTATATTTTTTACGTTGTTCTATTTGCCATTTCCGAATCTGCTCTTCAACGATGTTGTCAAGACTCAAATGATTCTGCATTATTCCCTCTCATCCGTTGTAATTACGTAAACATCATCTGCAATTCATAAATGCCGGCAACCGCCCTTTTTGTCATTTTGAATCCGCCTTTTTCGAAGACATGGAGCATGGGTTCATTATGAGCGAGAACATCGGCGGTAAATCCTTGCAAACCGGCCCGTTTGGCTAAATAAGTCAAATAGGATAACAGCTCGAAGCCGATCCCCTGATTCTGATAATCATCCCGGACAGCAAAGGCGACCTCAGCCATTAGCCGATTCGGATCGATATAGTATCGGCCTATTCCGATGATGGTTTCTTTCGATTTGTCTTCAATCACGGCAGCGATGGCCATCTCCCTGGTATAATCAATAACGACGAACTGCTGAATTCGCTCATGAGGCATTTCCCTCCGCTTGGATATGAATCTTCGGTACATGCTTTGATCCGATAAATTATGAAGAAATTCCTTATAGAGGGTCTCATCGGTCATCTTGATAGGCCTGAATAAGATATCCATTCCGGTCCTTGTTTTTCGATAGGTCTCCAATTCCTCTGGATATATTCCTTCTTCCCCTGTGATGATGATTTGATCGGCATAGATAAGCCCTTCCTTTTTAGCCTCCTCTGCAAGCCAGGACTTGAATTTCGGATGTGCAATGGA
>DHHG01000287.1 GCA_002403175.1 Syntrophaceae bacterium UBA4778
TTCGAACATTCCGGATTCCTCAGGGTTCCAGGGTTCGAGGGTTCAAGGGAATCCTGATTTGACCCTTGAACCCTCGAACCCTTGGACCCTTACATAATTAACATGCAATCCCCATAACTGTAAAATCGATATCTTTCTTTCATTGCCTTAGCATAGGCTTCTCTGATGGTTTCCTTTCCCGCGAAGGCAGACACGAGGAGCAGAAGCGAAGATTTCGGCAGATGGAAATTGGTGATCAGGCTGTTGACCCGCTTGAACCGGTAACCTGGATATGCGTAAAGGTTTGTATAACCTGAAGCAGCCTTGATATGCCCATGTTCATCAGCAGCCGATTCTAACGTCCGTGTGGCGGTCGTCCCGACTGCGATAACGCGGGATGCGGAATTAATCGCCTCGGCCGCTTCTTCGCCGATTTCGAAATACTCCTTTTCCATCCGGTGTTCTTCTATATTTTCCGCTTCTATGGGAAGAAATGTACCAAAACCCACATGCAATGTAACGGATACACGACGAATACCGGCGTTGTCGAGATCGGACATCACTTGATGCGAAAAATGCAGCCCTGCGGTCGGCGCCGCTATGGATCCCGGCATTCGGGCATAAATCGTCTGATACCGCTGCCGATCTTCCGGATTGATTTCGCTTTGTTCCCGTTTTATATAGGGAGGAAGGGGCGGCTTGCCGTATCGATTCAGAAACTCTTCAAACGGGGTTTCCGTCCTGAAGCGGAGCAGCCATTTTTTATCGGAAATTTTTTCCAGTACCTCCACTTCGGAACCATCTTCGAATAAAAGGCTCATTCCGACCCGAACCCTTTTAGCGGGTCGAACCATCGCTTCCCAACCCATGGAGTGTCTGTTGGAAACAAGAAGAATCTCAACCAAGCCACCTGTCGGCTTGCGTGCGTAAAGCCTCGCTGGAATAACCTTGGAATCATTCACAACGAGAACATCGCCTTTCCTGAGAAATTCAGGAAGCTGATAAAAGTAACGGCTTTCATATTTTCCCGTTACCCGGTCGACTACCATCAGACGCGATTGATCTCTCCGATCGCAAGGATGCTGTGCAATCAACTCGGGATCCAGATCGTAATTAAATTCTTCCAGCCTCATTCGTTCCAATAACCTGTTCCCCAATAAACCAGGAGAAGTCCCGTCATGATGGCAATCATGCCGAAAGCCCTTAAAGTCAAATCGGGGGTCTCGTAAATTTTGGCAAGCACCGACTTCATTCGATGAGGAACTGAAAAATAAGGAAGTCCTTCCAGAATGAAAGCCAGTCCCAGCGCACATAAGAAAAATTTCATAAGCTGTTTTTTATGTTTCTCGTTTCGACTCTTCCCACAGTCTGTCCATTTCTGCAAGAGTTGCCTGTTCAGGAGACCTTCCCTGCTCCTTGAGCTTTTTTTCAATGAAAGCAAACCGATGGACAAATCTCTTGATTGAGCCCCTCAACGCGTCATCTGCACTGATTCCGGCAAATCGGGACAGATTGACCACGGAGAGCAGAATATCTCCGATCTCATCCTGAACCGCTCTTTTGTCTCCGCTGCCCAGAGCCTCTTTCAATTCCGCTATTTCCTCTTCCACCTTACGGAGGACATCTTCGATTTCATTCCAATCAAATCCGACTGCTGCTGCTTTCGCCGTAATCTTCTGGGCCTTCAACAGAGAGGGAAGAGCCTTCGGCACCCCGGATAGTACTCCCTCAGAATTCGCTTTTCGTTCTAATTCCTTCTTTATTTTTTCCCAGTTGGCCTTTACCTCGCTGACGGTCGAAACCTTCTCATCACCGAACACATGCGGATGCCTGCGTATCATTTTTTCCGTTATGCCGTTCAGGACATGGACAATATCGAATTCTCCCCTTTCCTCGGAAATCCTAGCAAGGAATAAGATCTGAAAAAGAAGATCCCCCATCTCCTCGCTCTGATGATCCGGCTCCGCCTCATCAATGGAATCTACGAGCTCATAGGCTTCCTCAATCAGATACCGGCTGATATCCCCTTTATCTTGTCGTACATCCCAGGGACAACCCTCCTCCGGAGATCGGAGTTTCCGGAGAATCTCCAACAGGGATTCGAATTTCCGGGCTGCTTCCCGATAGGTTAAAGAGTTCTTCATTATTTTTTCTTGATCGTCCATGGATTTTAAACGTAAAAACACAAAAATCCCCGCATTAATCGGAGATTTTGAATTGCTATTCCGGCTTGAAAACCGGTTCATAACCGCACTATTTCAATTCCCGGGCTCAGTGACGACCTGAATATCTTAAACCCCTTCCGTCTTCCAGGATCCCTTCGCCGCTTGCTGCCCAGCTTGCGATTCGTTTTAACCTCTTCGGTCCCCATTTTGAATTCTTTCTGGAATCCCGGATATCATCTTCCAGACTAAATTATTTTTGATTTTTAAATTTGGTTTTTGATTTTGCTCTCTTATAAAGTGAGGTGAACCAATTGTCAATATTCAAAAGCGTGATACGCCCCGGTCGATTTAATCCATCCACTTAATTTTTAATGAATCAAATCGTTTCATCGATGAGCTAAAGAACGGCATTTAGAATGGACAGAATCGTCCTCTGTTCTCGATCAGGTGGTTTACATTTGACAAACCGCTTTTTCAAAAGAGGATCGTGAAGATTGTTAAAAGGTTTGAACTTTCGGACAGGAATCGCCAAAAAAAAAACAACCGAGCATCCTAACAACGGATGCCCGGTTGTTTTACACACAATATTACAAATTGTATTACTTTTTCGGAGTCTCTGCCGGAGCGGGGGCCGCCGGGGCTTTCTCAGGAGCTGCGGGAGCTGCGGGAGCAGCAGGGGCAGCCTGATCAGCGGGGGCCGGAGCCGGAGCAGGGGCTGCGACCGGTGCTTCGGGTTTCGCAGGCTCTTCAGCCTTTTTGCACGCAACCGTAAACGTAAACGCTACAGCGAGCATCAGGGTAAGAATCAAAGCCAGTACCTTCTTCATTCGTGTTTCACCTCCTTTGTAGATGCTGTTTGAAATTGATCGGAAGCTAGAATAATTTCATCCTATTGTCAAGAATTATTTTATCTTTTCACGTCACCAAGTATTTGACAATAAAAGGAAACGTATGTGACATCCAGTTAAAAAGATCAGTATTTCCATAACAAATCCAAAAGACATTCCGATCTCGTTGTGAATTTTCCTTTTCGTGAAAGCCTGTAAAAAATGGTTCCTAATTTGAAACCTGCAGATCTTTAGAAACATAATTGCATTCCCCCACGGTTCGGAATACACCTGATCAAAAGGCTGCCGGAAGGTTGAAATATAAAGCAGCAAAGGCCTCCTCGACTCAGCGTTTTCTTATTATTTGAAATCAGAAGCGAATGCTGCTATGAATAGAATGCATTTTCAGGAACCGATCTGTTCAGAAGCATCCTGATTTTTTCATCCGAAACACCACGATCGGCTTTGAAATAGCCGTACTGTAATAAAACATAACAGCCCGGAGCGACAATGGACCCAAATATAATAAAAGAATTCCAGAAGAGGTTGGAACTCAAGGTCAGGGAAAACGAAATTGCCGTAATTGAGCACTGGAAGGAACGATTGGATCGGCTGATTGCAATGAGGCCTGACGGAATTGCTTCGCTTCAGGCAGAGATGAAAAAATTATCGGAAATGATGAAAAACAGGGTTACAGCCCTGAAGAGATCTGCTGATTGATAAAATGGAAAATATCGTAAATTTCATATTCGAAGTCGGAATGTTGCAGAAGACACCACGTACCGGCTTTCAGTTTCTCGGATCCGGGCGTGAATCCGTGGCGGAACATATCCTGAGGACAATCTTTATTGGTTATACCATGTGCAAGCTGGAAACCGATGCAGATGAAGTCAAGGTCATGAAAATGTGCCTCTTCCATGATCTGCCGGAAGCGAGGACGGGGGATATGAACTATGTAAATAAAAAATATGTGTCTGTGAACGAGGCAAAAGCCGTCGAAGAACTGACCTCAACGCTTTCCTTCGGCGAGGATATCAAGAGCGCTATTCAAGAATTTAATGAAAGGAAGACCAAGGAGTCCAGAATCGCGCATGACGCGGATCAGCTCGCCCTGATCTTTCAGTTGAAAGAGTACGGAGATCTCGGGAACAAATACAGTAAAGAATGGATTGAGTTTGCTAAAAAAAGGCTCTCGACAGAAACGGCGAAGAAAATGGTTGAAAAGATACTGGAGACCGATTCTTCTGATTGGTGGTT
>DHHG01000114.1 GCA_002403175.1 Syntrophaceae bacterium UBA4778
GCAATTCAGTCTGTACCCTATTGAACCTGAGATGGCCCGCAAATAAACTTGAGGAAAATACCTCAGGAGGACAGGCCATGTCTAAGCAACGCTGGAGAATAATCACTATATTTCTATGCTTATTCACAATCCTTGCTATGGGCGGAATCAGTTTCGGAGCTGATGATAACGAACCGCTGGAGGAAGAAGTTGCAATTCTAGGTATGACCTCCGATACGAGTGCCCAGGATCAGGGTGCCCAGGATCAGGGTGCTCAATATCAGAGCGCCCAAGATCAGAACGCACAAGATCCGAGTACCCAAGATCCAAGTACGCAATATCAGAGTACCCAAGACAATATGGCTCTGGAATCTCGAGTAGGAGATACAGGCGCAAAAAAACCGCATGCAATGAAACTTCCGGCAGCCGTTCCTCCCAGTGGAGCAGGTAAGCGCGGAGCCGGTGGGCTGATGTCCTACCTGAATCTCACTTCCGATCAGGTCACCAAACTTAAAGACTTGAAGAGCAAGTATTATATGGAGACAAGGGATTTGCGCTATGAACTTGCAATAAAACGGCTGGAAATGATGAAAATCTTTTCAGATCCCAATGCCAAAGAGGACGCGCTTTCCGCCAAGCAGAAGGAATTGAGCGCACTTCGCCAGAAAAAATGGGACAAAGCCGCTCAAATGATGATCCAAGCCAGAAGCATTTTAACGCCTGAACAAATATCGAAACTCGATACCCTGCACGGGATGATGGGGGGCGGGATGATAGGCAGGGCAATGATGAGGCACGGTATGATGGGACAAACAGGCGGCGGATGCGGATGCGTTTGTCACGACATGATGGGATCAGGTATGGGCGGAGCCATAATGAGTCACGACACGATGGGATCAGGTATGTGCGGAGCAACGATGAATCACGGCATGATGGAATCAGATATGGGCAACCAAATGATGGATACTCAGGCGGCAGATACTGCAGATAAAAAATAATCCTATGACACTCAAAAGCCGAGAGCTGATTAGAAGCTCCCGGCTTTTTTTATTTTATTTTATTTTATTTAAATTTTATGAAGATGTTTGACAGGATTTTGCCCGTTTAAACCCGCAGCAAGCTGCTGTGAGGGATACACTCGCTACTGATTTCAGGTTCATTTCATTAATTTCGGAACAGTATGGCCTCCGTCCATAATGAACGTGATCTTCGCATCCTCCCCTTTTTCCCGGATAGCCGCTCTGATTGCTTCAGATACATTATCGAATGGCCTGATATGAGCACTCCGGACCAGATGCGGATCGAGAGATGTGACAGCCCAGACTTCAGAACGGAGATTAAGCTCAGCCAATTTCCCCGCTTTGTGGTAACCCAATTGGTATTTATCTTTCAGTTTCTCCAGAACCGCTTCGCAGGTGGAACCGGCTGTGAGCATATCAAAAAACGTCCTTGGTCCTATCCCATCCCGGCAACCAGCAACCAGAATAATGATTCCACCTTCCTTGAGCGCCAGACGGCCATTTTCGATGGCTTTGTGCGCCTGATAAAGGTCGATGTCCGTCGGTTCCGATGCAATGGTTACCACAATATCGGATTTCCGCTCGACCGGAACCATGTAGATCTCATCAGCCTTCCTGATCATGTTTTGAAAGGACTCTCCAAGATTTCCGGCGGCAGCGGCATATATTTTGTGATTTCGGTCAAGAACGCTCACTACTGAAAAAATTTCAAATCGCTTCATCAGAAGCTCTTCGGCATCTTCCAGCTCTTCCGCAACCGGATTTCCTTTAAGAGCCCCCGGTTGCGCTTGCGGTGAGAGCGCAAGCTTGTGATTCCTGGTAATGCAATCGTAATCGGCCAGCCCTGGCATAAAGGATTTCCGTCCCCCCGTGTAGCCGGCAAAATAGTGAGGTTCAATGCTTCCGATCGGAATAATTGCATCGGCCTCTGTCATGAGGGAATTCAATCTGATTTCATTGCCATAACGCGTTTTCCCGAGGAGGAAAAAAGGACTGCTCCAGGCATTGTGCACAAGAATGTTATCTTTTAAAGGTTCGCGAAGGGATCTGAAAATGATCCGGTATTCCTCTTCCGTCGGAGCACGATGAGTGCCGGTCGCAATGAGAATGCTGAAACGATTTCCTTCGAGCATGGGAAGGATAATCTGAAGAACAAGGTGAGTTGGAGTGGGCCGGGTGGCATCATTGACAATCAAGAGAATATGCCGGCGGTTCCGGACAAAGTTCCGGAATTCCGGACCGTTTACCGGGTAGCGAATCGCTTGCGTAAGGATATTCTTTTCATCTCCGGATTCGACCGAATTCGGCTGGATTATCTGCTCGATTTTCGAGTTATCCAGGTCAATCGTCTCAATCCCGTTCAGATAAGGTATTTCAATGTTCAAGAAAGGTCCTTCCGGTTTAATGGATCACGTTAATTGTTTTTGCTTTGCGTTCTGAAAATGCGTCCTCTTCTTGATAATTAGAAAAAAGGGCGCGATCAGATGTCCCTCGCGCCCTTTGCAATCATTACGTTCAAAGGAATTTCTTACCCTAAAGCTGACTAGCCCCTGTTCTTCAATTTCAACATGGCATGAGCCTCGTCCGGGGTGGCCGGTTCATAATCAAATTCCCTCATGATCCGGACCATCTTTTCAACCAGCTCGGCGTTGCTCTTGGCGAGAACCCCCTTGGACAAGCTCAGGTTATCTTCCATGCCGACCCGTACATGACCGCCAAGGAACAGGTTAGTGGTGCATATCGGGAATTCCATCCTTCCTGCTGAATTGGTTGACCAATTATACTTGCCTATTCCGAGAATACGGTCTGCCGCTGACTGGAGTGCTATCAGATCATGGATCGAGTTGCCGATTCCACCTAATACGCCCGTGATGAACTGAAGAAAAACGGGCTCTTCGAGAACACCGAGAGAAATCATATATTTGATGTTATAGAGGTGACCGATATCATAGACTTCCAGTTCGGGTTTTGTGCCGTTATCCCTCATGATCTTGCACATGGCTTCTATGGACTTGAAGGTATTGGGGAAAACAAAATCATATCCTAGCTGCAGGTACGGAATTTCCCAATCGAACTTGGCCTCCTTGATGCTTGCTGCAACCGGGAATATCCCGAAGTTAATGCTTCCGGCATTCAGAGATGCCAGTTCCGGTTTAAACCGGGGAACAACTCCTGTCCGCTGCTCAATAGTCATCCCCACGCCGCCGCCAGTAGTAAGACATATCAGGACATCTGATTTCGCACGGATTGTGGAAATGATCTCCTGGTAGATTTCCAGATCGGAAGAAGGGCGCCCATCCTCACGGCTCCGGGCATGAATATGCACGGAGGCGGCACCCGCATTCGCCGCATCGATTGCATGTTGAGCGATATCTTCCGGTTTCCAAGGAAGATACGGAGATGTGCTGGGAGTATGAATGGCTCCTGTAATTGCGCAATTGATGATTCTTTTGTTTTTCATTAATCCACCTCTCGAGTTTGATGTTTTGGATAAGCCTTCAATCGATTTAACTTATCCCCTTAGTAGTCTGACCGACTGTAATCTGACCGTAACCTATTCGCTACTCCCGATGGATCACGGATCAGCCCCAACATAGATAAGTAGAACTCTTATTTCATTTTTAAGATCCACTGTTTCTATTTACTTTTTGCTATCTTCACTACTCCGGCTTAGTAAGGTTCTCTATTTTTATTTCGGAAAGATTTTGAAAGATTTACGCGTAAAGGGCGGGGAGGCATTCATAGAATACTTACCATTTCGCCCCCAGCCTCATAGCAGTATCAAGCTCTCCCAGTTGCCTTTACCTTCCAAAACCCGAATTAGATTCAGTTGCGCACAGCCGCAACGGCCTTAATCTGTGCCGCTATATTGGTAGCGTATGCGTTGCGTTCCTGATATATATTGCCCTTCTCGTCATACTCGACCCTTAACATGGTGGCAAAGGCTTTTTCAATATCGCCATTCTCCATATCGAGATAGCTTTCAATCAGGTTACGGTAGTTGATCGTATCTCTGAGCGCATTATTCATGAAATGGGGTACATCTTTATTAGTATAATAATAAATATGCGACAGGGCAAGGATCTTGACCCTTGGCATCAGGGTCATAAGCTTCTGGATGGAATTGATATAACTCGTATAGGACGACAGGAATTCGATCTTAACCTGATCTTCAGTTTCTCTGATGGGGTTGCCCAAGGCTTCTCCAGGGAACAGGATTCCTTTCTCAGGCAGAAAGAAAGATAGGTGATCCTGAGTGTGACCCGGCGTTTCATAAACTTCACAGCTTATTCCCCCGAGATCGATGACATCTCCTTCTCGAATGGGATCGCCGCAAGGCGCATATCGGATTTCTACATCTTCTGAGACACCATCCTGCAAATTATCAATGTATTTCCAGGTCTGCCGGCTCAAAAAATTCATCGTAGCGAGAACTTTCTCCTTTTGAAGAAGAGTTCCCGTGATCTCATGGGCACGCAGCTCCATATCCGGAATATTTCTTTTCAGATAAGGAAAGGCACCAAGGTGATCATAGTGCCCGTGAGTCACCAAAAGATAATTAAGCGCATTTTCATTTCCCAGAAACGCTGCAGCGCCGGAACGGTAGGAAGGGCCAAATATA
>DHHG01000049.1 GCA_002403175.1 Syntrophaceae bacterium UBA4778
TTCAATAGGGTACAGACTGAATTGCCAGTGCGATTTCCCTTAAAATCAGGGGAGCATGGTTCCTTCCGGAACTGACTTACTTTGCACCGATCAGGCTGGCCAAATCGAATATATGTTTTTTTAGCTGCGCTACTTGATTATTCATTCTATCCGATGCTTCTGAAGATTGTACAGCGTTAGAGGAACTCTGTTGCGTAACGCGGTCTATCTCCGATATGGCAAGATTGATCTCCATAATTCCGTCTGATTGTTCCTTTGAAGACATTGCAACGCTATCGACCAATTGCCCAATGCTCTCCAGGATTTTGATATTCTCTTGATATGCTTCCTGAGTTGACCGGGTCAGTTCGTTACCGTTTGTAACGGCTTGCATTGTATTATTGATCAGCTCCGTGGTGTGTTTCGCGGCATCCGAAGCCCTGATGGCCAGCGTCCTGACTTCATCGGCAACAACGGCAAATCCTGCTCCCACCTCTCCAGCTCGTGCTGCCTCAACAGCAGCATTGAGCGCAAGCAGATTGGTCTGGAAGGCAATTTCCTCGATAGTTTTTATGATTTTGTTCGTTTCCTGATTTGATTTGGTTATTTCGCTAATCGCCCTGCTCATGTCATCCATGTGCTTGTTGACCTTGTTTACGATTTTTCGCGCTTCATCCATCATCGATTTGGCCTGTAACGCGTTATCGGTGTTGTTCTTTGTCATGGAAGAAATCTCTTCGAGGGAAGCTGCGGTTTGCTCAAGAGAAGCTGCCTGGTTATTGGCACCCTCCGATAATTGTTGAGCGGCCTGAAATACCTCATTGGAAACGGAAGAAGTTTCCTCTGCACCGTTGGTCAGTCCGGAAATAACTCGGGAAATCGGCTTTACAATGGCATTTTTGAGATAAACACCGAGGGAGAAGACGATGATAAATCCGAATATGCCGTAGATGGCGATCTTGATGCATATATCTATGATGACTTTATCAAAGTACGTATTCGGTACGCCAACATAGAACATGCCCACGATCTCACCTTGCGAGTTCTTGATGGGTTCATAAGCCGTTTGGTTCCATACCCCTACCACCTTGGCCTTTCCCAAGTAGGTTTTGCCCTCTTTCAGGACGGCCTGGGTTACGTTTTCAGCTGCCTGGGTGCCAATGGCCCTCTTACCGGATTCGTTCTTCACGTTGGTGGCAATTCGAGTGTTCCTCTGAAATATAGTTACGGTATCCTTCGTCATCTCACCTACCATGTCGACAAAAGCATTGTTTTCGATCATGCAGGTACTGCCCTTGTAAAGCTTTCCTTCCTGGATGGCCCATTCGCCGGGGCTCTTCTCATTCAGAAGGGCCTTGGCCATTGCAATGTCTCCATGCAATTTCTCATGCGCGATTGTGATTACCTTATCCCTGACTGTGAGGAGAGTAATAACGCCAATGACAAGGAAGGTTAGTGTGAATATACAAAGAATAATCAGCATTTTTGATTTGAGCTCTAGTTTCATGCTATTTCTCCCAGAGTATTTCCTGTTTAGGTTGTTTATTAGGATACTGCTTTCCCAGATTATTGGTTGTTTTGGTTTCATTGGTATCCTATCGACAGAAAAAACAATTTCTTTAGGTTATCTTCCGACAAACAAGAAAATAATTTGAAAGGAAGATGGATATTGCGTCCATGGTGAATAAAGTAATATTTGTAATTTTATTCATCCTGTAGTAGGAATTTTCATTCATATTGAATCCGCTAGCGAGCGCATTCTCCGCTGCTTGCGGCGGGGTAAGCGAGCGAATCATGTTTAAACGTCTCAAGGATCGGAGATTCGCCGGAACTCCTGGATAGGAAAGAGTTGATCGATGTCTCAGGATGCAAGTGTAAAAATAATCAGAAAAATAAGTGAAGCGAAGCGGGAACTAGGACAAAAAAATATCCAGGGTTGCCTGCATCAGTTTAAAACGGCTCTTGAAATTGCGATCTCGGAGAAGATCTTGCCGGCCAATAAAATACCCGTTCAGGAGGAAATTGAAAAACTTCAGAAAGAGATTCAGGACAATAAGGCTTTCAAAAATGTTTACGGTCCCGTAACCTTTGCAAACAGCGAATTCGATGTTGCTCTTGCATTCGTTAAAGAGCTGATGCAGGCTGCAGCGGAGGAGCTTTTCGAAGCTACCGAATTATCGCATATGGATAAGGAGCATCCGGTAACTGTTCAGGGGGAAGGGAATTCAGAAGACATTGAAGCGAATCAGGATGCCCTTTACAAGAAAGCCATGAAGATGCTCGAGAATGGTAAACTGGATGAAGCAAAAGAAATCATAGCTCAAAACGAGGCTTTATTGGATCGCATTATCGATGCGCTTAATGAGAAAGGTATCTCGTTGCGCAGTTCGGCTCGCTATGAAGAAGCCCTGGCATATTATGCGAAAGGGCTTGAGTTGCGCCCTGATGAGGAAGGCCTCTATTACAATATGGCCCGAGCATATTTTGAGAAGGACGATTTAGCCGGTGCCCTTCGCTGTCTGGAAGAGGCTCTCTATATCAACCCACGATTCGAAATCGCAAAAGCCCTGATGAATTTTATTAAAACCAAGCCGGCTCCTGCCGGAGATGAGATAGGGAATTCCACTCCGGATTCCGGAGCATCAGAACGTGTTGGAAAAATAGGCCTTCTCTCGAGAGTTTCAAACTTATTCAGCAGAAAAAGGTAATTCTGTATCAAAGATTTAATCTATTCCTCGCTTCAGAATGTCTCTTCCCATGAGGCGCATTGAGGCTCTCCGAAAAATTCCAATTTTCAAATTTAATCATTGCCCGCTCTACCCTGCAATCGGATGAGGTGTGTGCTTGCTGCCGAATTGCCGAGACACATCAGTTAAAAGTACCTTCTATTCCGAAACGCATTGACTAAAAAGGAAAACTTGTTTACTGTCGGTTTTGCCTGTTGGAAACAAGGCATAAATACGGTTTTCACCCTCAAGCTGGGTTCCTTTTCCCATTTTCGATGCTGGGCAATTCATGATGTTGAATAAATTTTTTAGGCGACTGATACTGAGAAATAAACACCTGATTCTTTTTGAAGCGCAGGGCGCGCGCGATTTTATGGATCTGTTAATGAAACACAGGAATACAGATATCCCCTGGTCTCAAGAAGAAATCAAGCAATTGAAATCCTACCTGGTTCATATGTCGTTTTATATTCCCTGTCTTATGATTTTTCTCCTTCCCGGAGGGCAGTTCCTGCTTCCGGTTCTGGCAGAAGTTCTCGACCGGCGTTCCAAAAAACGTCAGGTGCCGCTGCAAAAAAAAATCACAAAATCGCTGAATGGTACAAACGCTTAAACGGAATTCTTTTCTGCCGTGATTCGATTTGAAGAGATCGGATTATGAGTTGACCTTGACACATTATATCAGCCATGACATAAGCCTTTCTTCGATGCTAATTTAGGTGCTTCTCTGGAACCACAATGTCATTTTTTGAAAAATGAATTTCGGATTTGATTGCTTTCACACTGAAGGAGACCGGTTATGAAGAGACCTCTTGTGGCATTCATTTTTATTTCTGTGTTCACCTGTTATTTTTGTGTTCCTGGTGCGCATGCATTGAGTATCGGCGGACTTGTGCGACAGCCCTTGAATCTGAGCACGGAGGATCTGGCCAATCTGTCCCAGAGCGAAATAAGATTCGCCGAGGTCAGCAGGGGAGGGCGCTTCAGCGGTCATTTCGTCTATAGGGGAGTGTCTCTCCGGGCCTTACTTCAATTGGCGACTATCCAGAAAGAAGTTGCAGGTTTTTCCAAATCGATTGATTTGGCAATCGTGCTGAGCAACAAAGAAGGTCAAAAGGTCGTACTCTCCTGGGGAGAAGTTTTTTACAGGAACGCAGCCGATGTAATCATTGCCACCTCTGCTGTTCCTGTCACGCCTCATGCTGCTGGAAGATGTGGTCAGTGCCATGGTGCAGAAGTCTTCCAGCCCGCTCTCGATCAGCTTGGAAGAAAAATAGGATTCCCCAGACTGGTCACATCAGGTGATTTCTTTGCAGATCGATGTCTGGAGAACGTAACGCATATCGAAATCGTCGAACCGGGGAAGGCTCAGGAGAAGAAAGAAGAGCGAAAAGCCGGACAGTTCACCATTGTAAACAGCAAGGGCCAGTCGACCTCGTTCAAGAGCCTTGCAGGCTATCCCCGTGTTTCCGTCACCATGAAAGAAATCGGATCTGGTAAGGG
>DHHG01000013.1 GCA_002403175.1 Syntrophaceae bacterium UBA4778
GGCAAGATGATGGACAATCAGGAAAAGGAAATGCGCAAAGCAATGGAAGCATCGGAAGCTGCATCTGTTTCCAGAGAAGGGAATCTCCTCGCCGTCACCTTCAAGGGCGATGTTACATTCGATACCAATTCTACTGCCGTAAGGCCTGCGCTGCACACGGAGATCAACCGGATCGCAGATATTCTGAACCAATATCCAAACACCTATGTGAGAGTGGACGGGCACACGGATAGTCAGGGTTCAAAAGAATACAATCTGGATCTTTCGAAGCGACGTGCCAATGCAGTCAGAACTTTGCTGATCCAGCACGGTGTCGCCGATAATCGCATCGAATCTCTGGGCTTCGGCGAAACCATGCCGGTTGCAACCAACAAGACCGAAGCCGGAAGACAAAAAAACAGAAGGGTTGAAATCAAAATCGCCCCGATTACACAGCAAGCACAGCAGAATTAAATTCGAAGCTAAACAGTACAGGGCTGACGAATAATATTCGTCAGCCTTTTTTTGCGCTGTTAATTAGCGGACACGGACGGAACTGCTTTTTTATTCCGATATAGTCGGAAGTAAAAAAATATGTACATGGCGTACTTGGAAATGTTCATATTACAAAGTGATCCGGTTTCCATCTTGAATCGCTTGCAAATACCTTGAGCAAGGTTTATAGGTAGATGGATTTTGCTAATCATGTTGTTCTTAAAAAACTCAGGAGGTGGAATCGATGCGAAAGATTAGTGAAAAGTTGCTCTCTGTGTTACTTCTCTGGGTGTTGATTTCCTTGATCCCCGCCAATCCGGTCTTTGCGGGAAACCAGGAACTCAATCAAAAAATACAAGACGGCAAATATGCCCAAAACGCTCAGACTTTTTTAATCCTTTTTGATGCAACCAGTTCCATGTACGATTCGTATCAGAATCAGTTTAAGTTCGATCAGGAAAAACAACTCGTTACACTTTTCAACAACACCATACCCAACCTGAAACTTAGCGCAGCTCTCAGGGAATTTGGTCAATATTTCTTTTCTCCGGAGCTGACCAAACGCATTTACGGCATGTGCGAATACAATCGGGATGCACTTAATAAAGCAATCCTGGAAGTGAAAACTCCACATGGGAATACTCCCCTGGATGTCGCAATCACCAGCGCCGGTCAGGATCTTGCGAATTCCGAAGGGAATCTGGCATTGATTATTTTTTCTGATGGTGAGGACGTAAATGAAGCCACGGTCGTCAAGGCAGCATCGCAAGTAAAAGATAAGTATGGGGATAGGATTTGCATTTACACAGTTCAGCTCGGTAATAATCTTAAAGGCGGTCGCCTTCTCGAAAGAATAGCCCAGGTCGGCGAATGCGGGATTTCCGCCAAGGGAGATCAGGTAGCCAGTGATGCCGGAATGACGGCCTTTGTGGAAAGAATATTCCTTTCAGTTAAAAAAGCCGCGCCCGCTGGGTCCCCTGCAATAACTCCGGCTCCAAAGCCGACTCCAGCTCCTGCTCCGGAAGTAATCCAGGAGAAGAAAAAACCGGCTGAAGCCAAGCCAGAAGTTGCGGCACCGGTTGAAACCCGGAAAGAGACGATCGCGCTGAATGTTCAGTTCGATACGGGAAAAGCCGTTGTAAAGCCCGTTTATTTCAGGGAAATCGAGAAGGTAGCAGAATTTTTGAAAAAACATCCTGATACCGAAGTAACCATTGCAGGCCATACGGATAATGTAGGCAAGGAAGCCGCCAACGTAAAACTCTCGCAGGCCCGTGCCGATGCCATTGCCAAGCTCCTGGTCGAAAAATCCGGTATTGAATCTTCCAGGGTCAAAGCAGTCGGGTATGGTCCGAAAAAGCCCATCGCGAGCAATAAAACAGCGGATGGAAGACAGAAGAATCGCCGCGTGGAAGCCAATATTGAGGCAGTAGTTACAAAGTAAATTAATCTCTTGAAGTGGATAACTCAGGCCCCTGTTACTGCGGGGGCCTGAAAAATCCCAAAGTGGACGTCTTATGGCTCCGGACTTAAACAGTCCAGCCGCAATCGGATTTAATCTTTTTTCCCTTTCAATTCTCTTCTAAATCTGCCGACGGGTTATTTATTTTTTGTGATTTCCATTGACCTGAAAAGAAACTTGCGGTACCTCATGGCAGCAATTCAAAGTAGAAGGTTGCATCCATGTCGTTGCATTTTCAGTCATTGAGCAGCAGTAGTGCAGGTAATTGTCTTGTTTTATGGACCGACAGAACCAGAATCCTGTTGGATTGCGGTTTTCCTTCGATGCGCAGAACGCGTGAAGTCCTTGAGACCAACCTGAAAGATCCTCGCCATGTGGATGCGGTTATCATCTCCCATATGCATGGGGATCACATTAATCACCACTCATTGCGGGTGATCGAGGAATACGGCCTTACCGTATGGGTTTACGAGCGTTGTCTGAATCAACTGAAAGGAAAACACTTCAACGGCCACAAGTTTCGATCAATGGATCTGAAAACCTTCTCTGATACGCCTTTAACAATTGGTGACTTATGGATCCAACCTTTCGAAGTTCCCCACCAACCGACTCATCTCAATTGCGGTTTTGCTGTGAGGTATAAGGAGAACATGGTTTGGAAGAGCGCGGTAATTATCACGGATTTTCACAATGGGAGCGGAGCATTGGGTTACCTGATCGATTCGGATTTCATCTTTCTGGAATCCAATCACGATCCTGATCTGCTTGCGAGATATTTCAATCCCAACAGCCGCTTCCATCTTAGCAATCCCAAATCAGCCGAACTTTTGCATACGGCATATATTCAAAGCAGTAAGAAGCCCAAGACCGTTATGCTCGGACATCTCAGCTCCCAGAGAAATACGGAACAATATGCATTGAAAGAGGTCCAAGGTCTTTTTCAGAAAAACGGGACGGCCATGGATTTTCAACTATGTACCGCCCCCTTACAGGCGAGTAGCGTACCGGTTGAGATTGCTTGAAAGATTCCGTTAGAAGTTCTCGTTCACGTATATACGCCTCCTTCAAAAGCCTTGTCCTTTCCTTACCGATCTGTTAATGAACTTTCTCGCGCTAGTTATTGCCACTGCGATATGGCGAAATAAGGAGAGCTATACCGGTATGAAAAGAACGATATTCCCCGTTGTCCTCGCGTGCGCTCTGATCTGGATTTCCGGTTGTGCAACGGTAAAGCCGCAAGGTATCAGGTTGTGCCAGGGGCAGCGCTGCGAGATGCTGCAGGATGACAGAGCGCCAAAAGAAGAGCTCCTTTTAAAGATGTTCCGGTTTCTAAAGGATAATATCCACAGAGATATTCCCCTTTTCGAGCCGAATTCCGCGGATGCAGTCAGGCCGGATACGGCGCCCACCTCCTTTTCCAAAGGCATTTCCTACTACGTTCAGGGCGGTCCCATGCCGGGACTTGCAGTCGTCAAATCTCTGAAATTCACCGATATCATTTATATGGACCGCGAAAACCTGGAAATCAAATTCAAGGTGAAGCCTACAGTCACATGGAATCTGATGCCGGTATTTACGGCAGAAACCGAAGGAACGATCCAAATCAAGTCCGCCAAGGAGATCCAATATCTCAGTACGTATATCGGATCATGGACGGTCGCAGCCTGTGTCTTTAAACACGAATGGCTGATTGATTATATCGATTTTCAAAAGAGATCACTGGGGGGCAATTTCTCTATTGCAGGAGGCGGCATAATGAATGTCGGCGGGGGAAAAGGCTACCAACTGGCAAGCGTGGGGACGACATGGCAGACAGAACCGGAAATCGCATCCAGCCCGGATAAAGCACGCAAGCCGGTTCTGGTATATCAGATCCGCTTTTCGGATCATTCGGGCAACGGTGTGATTGAAGGAGGAGAAGACGTTACGCTGAGAGTGGAAGTGGAAAACACGGGGGATGAGGTCGCCAGAGATGTCCAGGTACTTCTTGCCGGCAATCGGAATTTGATTGGCTATCTTGGAGACAAGAAAGCGATCGGAACGATTCAGCCTGGAGAGAAGAGGACGGCCGAGTTTAAAGCCCAGTTCCCGCACCAACTGTCACAGGAAACTGCAGACCTCAAATTCGAGGTCATTGAGGGTAGGGGTTTTTCAGCTTCCGAGACAAAGATCCTTCAAATCGCAATGAAGCCCGGCAAGCCCGAAATCAAGGAAACGGTCGAGGTCATTTCTCAATTACCTCAGCTTGTATTTTCGACACAGCTCAAGGATCAGAACGGAAACCGAATTCTTGAGGGGGGCGAGGAAGTCGAACTGCGGATCATTGTCGAGAACAAAGGAGACGGCCCGGCACGGGATGTTCAGGTACTTCTTTCCGGCAGTCCCTCCCTGGTCGCTCAGTTAGGAAATAAGCAATTGATCGGTGACATTGCGGCAGGAGAACGAAAGACCGCATCCTTCAAAACAGTCCTGCCTGAACGCATAGCTACAGAAACGGCAAATCTCAGGATCTTCGTAGCTGAGAATAAAGATCCCTCTTCGGGAAGGTCCAAAGTACTGCGAGTCGCGATGCGGGCTGTCGAAATTAAGGAAAGTGTGGAAACAATCTCAGAGGCAAACGTGGACGATATCCCATTGAAGGTCAAGGGATTCGAGCAAAAAGAGAATGTTGCCCTGGTCATCGGTATCAGCAAGTACCGGGAGAAGCAGATTCCGGAAGTCAAATACGCTACGCGGGATGCGGAGGTTGTGGCGAGATATCTTGAAAACGTGGGCTGCATTCCCCGGTCCAACATCAAAGTGCTGACGGACGATAAGGCGACGAAGAGCGATCTGGAAGCCCACGTCAATGACTGGATCAAGAGACGGGTAACAAAAAATTCAACGGTATTCGTTTATTATGCAGGACACGGGTCACCTGGGCCGAGCGGGAGCGAGGCCTTTATAGTTCCTTATGAAGGACATCCGGATTTCCCTTCTCAGTTGTACTCCCTGCAGAAAATGTACGATTCTCTGGGCAGACTGCCTGCCCGGGAAGTCGTGGTCATGCTGGACAGTTGTTTTTCAGGTGCGAAAGGAAGGAGCATAACGGGAGAAGGAACGCGCCCGATCGTAATGTCCTTTGAAAATCCCGTTCTGGACAGCGGGAAAATTCTCGTCATGGCAGCCTCTTCCGGCAGCCAGATGAGCTCGGATTACGAGAGGGCCAGTCACGGCCTCTTCACCTATTATCTTTTACGAGGCTTGCGAGGAGAAGCTTCAGCAAACAGCGAAGGTACCGTTGAACTCGGCAGTCTTTATGGTTTTGTCAAAAAGAATGTAGCGGAGACAGCCTCGGTCGAGCTGAACCGGGATCAAACTCCTGTGCTGTTTCCTTCAGGTCAGGTCGCCAGGGAAAAGCTAAAAATCCAGGTAAGCAGATCAAGGTAGGAAAACGAAAATACCACAGATACAATCAATAAATCCCCCTCTTGAATCCGGCAGTGAGCTTCATTCCCTAGAAACTTGCTTCGGTGAATCTCCTATCCAGAAAAAACCTATGCCACTCAAATTCTTCATTTCTAGGTTTTCCTATCTGCCGATCCCATACTGATCCTTTCGACTGTCTTCAAAATTCCGTTTGACAGTATCGGATAAAGTAAGGCAGGTGACTGCCTTGCGCTGATTGAGAAAGCCATTGCGAAAGGGAACATCTTCGTGTATTGAAGACATCGATTGCTCTCAAAGAGAATTCTATGAATGAAAATGAATAAATATCCGTTGCGATGGCTGCTGGCCGTCGTTCTCATAATTGCTGTCGTCGGTCTTTTTTTCGCGGGCGCCCAACGTCTTCGCATGAATGCCGATATCATGTCATCTCTGCCCACCAGTGATCCCGTTCTGGCCGACAGTCATTATATCCTTTCTCATCATCCGATTTATGACAGGGTCGTAGTTGATATTTACCAGATCGAGCGTAGGCCTGATATTCTGCAGGAGGGAGCGGAACTTGTCGAAGCAAGGATGCGGGCAAGCGGTCTCTTCACAGAAGTGGGTTTTCAGAATATAGGCCGGCTTATACCATCCCTGATGCGCCATATCACCGATCATCTCCCTATTCTCTTTTCTGAGTCCGATTTGCAGGAGGCAGTCGAGCCTCTTTTGAAACCCGACAAAATTCGGGAAATTTTGAAAGCTCATGCAGAATCCCTGCAGGATCTGAGCGCAATAGGACAGACGCAATTTATCGCCGACGATCCCCTTTCCTTGCGCTATCATGTTCTGTCGCGACTGTCATCATTGTCTCCGACAAAGGGCGGACACATTCAGAACGGAAGACTGGTTTCGGCAAACGGGAATCATATTCTGGTCGTTGCAGAGCCGGCCTCTTCCGGCATGGACACGCGCTATGCAATGAAGATCAACTCCTTGATGATGAGCATATCCGACGAACTGAACCGGAAATACGGGTCGGCGCACGGATTCATTCTCACCCCGGTCGGCGCTTACAGGGCCGCGCTGGACAACGAGATCAGCGCCAAACGCAATGTCCATAAGGCCGTTCTCTTTTCAACGGTTGCCATTGCCTTGCTCCTGCTGGTCGCCTTTCCAAGACCGCTCATTGGATTGCTGGCATTGCTCCCGGCCTTTGCCGGAACCATGCTGGCTTTCTTTGTTTATTCTCTATGGCATAAATCCATTTCCCTGATGGCAGTCGGATTCGGAGGAGCGATCATCTCTTTCACCGTCGATTACGGACTCGCTTATCTTCTCTTTCTGGACCGCCCCTATGAAACCAGGGGACTGGAGGCTTCGAGAGAGCTTTGGTCTCTGGGACTCCTGGCCATGCTGACGACCGCGGTCAGCTTTGCATTTCTCTCTATCAGCGGGTTCGCCATTCTCATGGAGATCGGTCTGTTTGCCGCTCTGGGTGTTGTTTTCACCTATATTTTTGTTCATGCCATCTTTCCCCTGATCTTTCCTGTCATGCCGCCGGCCAGGCGTTCTGCGCGGTTGCCTTTACAGCGATTCATCAACGCCATCGCATCTGCCGATGGTATGTGGAAAGTTTATACCGCGCTTGCATTCGGGATCTTCATGCTCTTTTTCGCCAGGCCTGACTTTCATATCGAACTCAGCTCCATGAACACCTTGAGTAAAGAAACCGAACAGGCGGACCGGCTTATACGGGATGTCTGGGGTGATATTCTCAGCAAGGTTTATCTCATGGTGGAAGGACGGGACGGACATGAATTTCAGCAGAAATGCGATAAATTATCGGTTCTGCTGGATCAGGAGAAATCTGCCGGCCGGGTTTCGCAGTATTTCGTAACGTCGAAGGTTTTTCCGGGTGAGATGACGGCACGAAGGAATGCGGCCGCCTGGAACAATTTCTGGAATCCTGAGCGCATTTCAGATCTGCGGGATAACCTGAATAAATCGGCCCCCCTCTTCGGTTTTTCCCCAGGAGCCTTCGATCCCTTTCTGAAGTCGCTCACGAGCGGACCGATCTCCGGGGTTGAGATACCACAGGAATACGCTCCTCTTCTGGGGATTAAAACATCCGCAAGCGGCCATAAAGATTCGATCTGGACACAGGTAGTCTCAGTCACACCCGGTCCCTCTTACAACGGAGAAAATTTCTATTGGCGCATCACTGCAACGAAGATTGCCAAAGTGTTCGATCCGGAATTCTTCTCCCGGCGACTCGGTTCCCTTCTTCAGTCCACCTTCCTGATCATGGCGGCAATCGTCGGGATCATTACGATCTGCACGGTTTTCTTCTATTTTCTCGATTGGCGTTTGACGCTGCTCGGCGTGGCGCCGACCGTATTCGCAATTATTTGCACCCTTGGAACATTGAACCTGCTGGGGGAACCCTTAGGCATTCCGATTCTCATCGTGTCTGTTGTTGTAATCGGAATGGGTACCGATTATGCCCTCTATCTGATTCGCGCCTATCAGCGCTATTCCGATGAGACCCCATTATCTTATCCATTTTCGGACCAATCACTTGGGCAACTAGGATTGATTCGATTGTCGGTCTTTCTCTCGTTCGCCACCACCTTTCTCGGTTTCGGCGTCCTCGCCATTTCGGATAATGCCCTTCTGAAAAGTGCAGGAATTGGGCTGGCATGCGGGATCGGTTATTCTTTCATGGGCGCGGTAATGATCACCCCTCCCTTGCTGAAAAAAATATTCACGCGCCCGGCCACTACCGGCGGGTCGGTCGAGGCCGGATCGAAACAGCATTTTCGGAAAACGCTGGAACGGTACCGACATATGGAATCGTATCCGAGGCTTTTTGCCCGCTTCAAGATCCTTCTGGATCCTATGTTCCCCCGTTTGGCCGAATACATTCGCAATCCGAAATGCATTATAGACATCGGCTCCGGCTATGGCGTTCCGGCAGCATGGCTTCTTACGCTTTACCCTGATGCACGCATTCATGGAATCGAACCGGATTACAGGAGGGTGCGTACGGCGGCTCGTGCCATCGGATCACAAGGCAGGATAACAGTCGGCGCAGCTCCCGATTTACCTGAAATTCCGGATAAGGCAGATACGGCCATCATACTGGATATGATCCATATGCTGAACGATGCCGATCTTCGCCTCACTTTACAAAGGCTGAAGGAAAAACTGCAGAGCGATGGGAGCGTGATTATCCGGGCTACCTTGACGCAACCGGCAGATATTCAACCCTCGAAGAGGATACTTCTGAAGCGGTGGTTAGAAGCAATCAGAATCCGCATTCACAAAGGGACCTGTTATTTCCGGACAGAAAAGGAACTCAGGCGCATTCTCCACGAATCGGGATTCGAGGTGATGCTTGTGGAACCCAGCGCACCGGCACACGAGGAGTTCTGGTTTGTGGCTAGAAAAAGTGAAGAATTAGTAAATAGTAAATAGTAAATAGTGAACAGTGAATAGCGGATGACTCGGCAGTGACACGTGACGGGTAACGAGTGACGGTTTCGTAAAAAGTCATGCCGCGCATTCTTTTTTGTCATGCTCGCGAAAGCAGGCATCCTGTTATTTCAATTCGTTATGGACTCCCGCCTTCGCGGGAGTGACAGGATTGCAACTTTTTACGAGATCATCACGAGTGGCGATATATGAGCACTGGAAGAAGACCAGCCTGAGTGAGTACAGATGAAGTCAGCTTTCTACCGCTTTCTAATTGAATTATCCCGGCACGGCGGGTTTTGGATATTGGGGTTCTTCACCTGGTGGATCACCACAGGTTATTTTTTTCTTATTCCGGGAAGACTTGCTATCAGCATCCGGTTTTACCGTGCCGTTTTCCCCGACAGAGGACTTTTCTATCCGCTCCTTTGTTCCTGGAAGCAGTACCATCACTTCTCCAGGATATTTCTGGATCGCCTCCTTCTTGCGGATGCAATGTCCCCACTGCACACCCAAGAAGGATGGGAGTACCTTGAAGAAGCGGTGAATCGACAGACCGGGGGCATCGTCCTGATGTCCCATATCGGCAACTGGGAAGTGGCCTCCCGTCTGCTAAATACACGGGGACGAGACAATCCAGGAATGAAACTCCTTCTTTATCTTGGCGAGAAACATAAGGAGCAGCTCGAAAAAAATCAGAAAGAAAGCGTTGCTAGCAGCGGCATCAGGATTATTTCTGTAACCAAAGAAGGAGGTACGCCGGCGGATATTGTCGAAGGGATCCAGTTTCTGAAGTCGGGCGGACTTGTATCCTTGACAGGAGATCGCCTGTGGCATACAGAGCAGAGATCTGTCAGAGTCCATTTTTTCGGGCATGAAGCTTTTCTTCCGGAGACCCCTTTTATTTTTGCCCTGCTGTCCGGAGCCCCTCTCTTCATTTTCTTTACATACCGCATTGCAGGACAGGCTTATCATTATCAGGTCCTGCCTCCGCAATATATCCGGGCCCGCGACAGGGCTCATCGTGAAGAGGCCATCCAAAAGGCCGCCCAGTTCTTCGCCGATCGTCTCGCTGAAATCGTCCGGACCCATCCCTGGGAATGGTTTCATTTCGAACCTTTCCTCGGGAAGAAATGGACGCATTAAGATTCAAAAATTTTTCCACTCATCATTCAATTCGGCTCATCTTTTCTCAATGTGGTTCTTGATTGATGATACATATTTATCTGCGAATTTGATTGCTTGTTGAGCTTCCGTTTTGGAAATAATTCCCGCGTGATCATAAACAGCCTGATTTCTCTTCATACGCATGCGGTCGAAAAAACGCGCCTCGTTTGAAAAATCAATTCCTAATGCGAGCTTCACAAAGTCGATAGCTGCCCTATGGTGCCCCTGTGCACTGGTTAAGCGATAGCCTTCTGCATATATCAACCCTCGTGTAGCTTGCAGGATTGCATTGTAAGCTATGTTAAAAGCCCAATCTGAATCTTGTTCAAGAATCTTTGCTGCAGTCCTCAGATCGCATTGAGCCAGGCCCATCTGATTTTCAATCTGGACAGGTTCTGCCTGAAACGGTTTGAGCAATCCTCTATCCAATAAGCTTTTGTAGCTCATCGGGTTCTCCAACCATTAGTATTCTTGGTTCCGCGATCAGTCTTGATACAAAAGGATCCAATTTTTTGATGCGATTTTTGAATTCCTTTTTGCTGAAAAGAGATGGATTAATCGTTCTTCCAAGAATTTTCTCTGGATTCTCTATAATTTTTGATAGATCTTCCAGAGGTATATTGCCAATAATGAATACGTCTATATCACTGGATGGACCTTCTGTCCCAGCAGCAACAGATCCATAAATAAAAGCACAATCTATTCCTTTTATATCGGAAAGGGCCTTCTTCAGGACACTTTCTGCTCCGGTGGTTTTCATGAAGATCGATTTCATCTCATTAATAAGGGGAAAATGCTGATTAAGACTCCAAAAAGATCTATTGGGCTGTTTCTCATCCTTGCGACGGTATATTATTCCGATTTGTTCTAAATTCGAAAGCTCTCTGCTTGTATTTGCACGATTTCCTTCGATGAGACGAGCAATTTCTCCAGAATAAAATTCTTCACCCTGGTGTGCAAGCAGGAATGAGAGTATGGAAACACGCAACCCGGATCCGAAAAGTTTTTCAAGCAAGATCTTATTCATGTTGTAATTTATACAACACTTGTTGTAATAAATACAACTTTTTTCTATTTCTTTTCGGAAGACAAACAGCTGAAGGTAAAGATACTGAACTTCTGCAATCTTAAGGACTTCGAACGTGTTTATCTCTTATGATCTTCAATTATATTGATAGTAAATGTATATGCAATCATAGTTGTTGCCATGAACTGAACAATTCTTTACCCTGTTTTGGCAGAGGCTATCTTACGACAGTTTCGGGGAATAATTATGACTAGAAGCTTCCTTTTTGTGATGTTGATGCCCTTAGCTTTATTTTGGTGGGTGAAGATAAGTGCAAATTTTTTAAGACATATAAGATACAGAATGATGCATATGACTGAGCAGGACAATTTGGTTTTCGGGCAAAATGAACAGCCGACACTGATATTGGAATATGACAATACTCCAATGATTATATTTCTTAAAATATTTCCGATCATACTTTGTCTAATGTGCTTGTTTGCTTGGTTTACAGCAGATAAAGCCGTACATAGAGATATGCATTATATGTTTTTTTCATTGAATCCGGAACATACTTATATCCTGTATTATTGGGCATGGAAATTCCAAATTATAACTGCATTGTTGATTTTTGGGTGGATGGTATTCAAGTCGTTCAATAAAAGAGTTTATTTTTTCAATAATGCAGTGGTTTTGGAAAATGCTTTGATTGGCAAAAACGCATTGGTATTGGATGATAATGTACGGATTACTAAGCACCCATCTGGGAATGGTTATTGGTTATACAACGAGCTATCGATGAAATATATTCAAATCGTCAACAAAAAGCTTATGAAACTTGATGCACAGCAAGAAAAACTGCTCAAAGATTTCCTAAGTAAAATACCGGAGAAAAAGAAAACGTTTTATATTTAGAAAATAAAAAAGGAGTGTAACCGAGCTCTCTTTCAGTTCTGATTGGTTTTGATTTTTAATTCGATACTGCGTAGGGCAGCCAAATGTGAGAGGACGAAGCATATTGGAAAATCCCCGGACGGGCGCCCGGGGATTCTTGGCTTCAATAGTTTATGCCTGCAGACAGATTGTCAATTATCAGGCAACTTTTCTCAGAGATAACTTTCCTGACTCTTTGGCCGCAAGGGACTGACTGACAAATGTAAGCGCTGCAGCCACAAGCAGCATTCCGATAATGATAAAGAAGGTCAGATCGTTGGCCCCGTTGTTGGCATCTTTGATCTTCCCGTCAACCCAGGGCATGATTAATCCTGCCAGGCCCCATGCAGAAAAAATGATTCCATAATTCAGTCCGAAATTTTTCAGACCGTAATAATCCTTCGTTGCGGAAGGGAAAAGAGAAAGGTTTGATCCGTAGCTCCCTCCGATTACAAGGAGAAGCCCCATCAGCAAGGGCACGGTGGCGCCTCCCTTCGCATTATAGAGCAGAAAAACGGCAAGCGCCTGCAGGAGCAGAAAGGTAAGCATCGTACGTTGTCTGCCGATTTTGTCTGAAACGATACCTGCCAGGATACGTCCGCCCGCATTCCCGACGGCCAGAACGACAACCGCCACAAACGCCAGTTCACCTAGAGACTTTTTGCCAAGCTGCTGAGCAAAACTGATGAAAGTCAAACCCGCTGCTGATCCCGCGAAATAGATCAGCCACAAGACGTAAAATTGAGCGGTTCCGAGCATCTCCATGACAGAACGGTCTGCCTGTGATTTCGCTGCCCCCTTCCCCTTGGTAGCGCTTCCTGCAGGAACATATCCGGCAGGGGGATTCTTCATGAACTGGGCCAGACCAACCACCACCACGAGAAAGATCATTCCGAATATAAGCATTGCTTTAGAAATCCCCATGCTGACAACTTCCTTTGTCGTGCCGTCCGCAAGAGTTATGACTGAAACTGTCGAAAAGACTTTGAGCAGGTAAGTAGCCAGGGGCGCGATATAAACCGAAGCAAGACCGAAGCCCGCCACAACGAGTCCGGCGATGAGGCCCGTCTTTTGAGGTGGGAACCATTTAACCGCTGGAGGAGTTGCCGATGCATAGCCAAGGCCGAATCCCATTCCGCCCAGAATACCGAAGCCGATAACGAATCCGGCCAGAGATGAACCTGTCATAGAGGCGAGAATAAAACCAATGCCTACGAGAACTCCGCCCAGCGTAGCCACCCATCTCGGTCCGATCTTATCCTGCAGCCAACCGGCAGGAATCATCGCCATAGCAAACACAATGCAGGCAACGGAATAGGGTAAAGCTTTATCCGCATTGCTCCATCCCCAGGCATCCGGTATGCCTCCCTTAATTACGCTCCAAGCGTAAAGGATTCCGAGGGCAAGATTCACTCCCAATCCTGCCATAGTAACGATCCATCCTTGGGTGTTTTCATTCTGACTCATGGTATTTCTCCTATGGATTTTTTTAAAAAATGAAAGGCCCTGCGCAAAACGCGAAAAAGTGGCAGTTGTTACTACGTATCTAAGTACATTGTCAATATATTAATTTTCAGAGCAGATTTTAATGAGTATCGACCCGGTTAATAGAAGTGAAGGGGCCAATTATGAAGCAGAAATATACATCTTGACGGTAAACTAGGTCAACCAAGTTATTCAGAGTATCTGAATCAGCTAACCAAACTAAAATATCATTCAGAGAGATAGAAATTAGGCAGATATTCATGCCCTTGGAATCCGATTTGGGAAAACTAATAAAATCAGAATATTGGCTCGTAAAAAAAGCAAGTCTGAATTTCTTGTAATGGCAGAGGTGATCTGAAATCAAACATAAAACAGTTCACCTCGTCTGGAAAGATCTACTATAATTTTCGGGGTCTATTGATTGCTCAATAAACCCCGAAAAACTTTGCATATATTATAAGGATGCTTACAACATATTTGTTATTTGAAGAGAATGCCCAGTCTGTAAGCCTCTTCCTCTAACTCAGCACGGAACTTCGGGTGGGCGATTGCAATCAAGGCACGAGCCCTGTCGGACCGGGTCTTCCCTTCCAGATAAGCAACTCCATACTCCGTCACAATGTACTGGACATCGACACGCGGCACTGAAACGACAGAGCCGGGTGCAAGCACCGGTACGATCGTGGATATCGTGTCATCCTTTGCGGTTGAATGAAGCGCTATGATTGACTTTCCACCATCGGATCTCCGTGTGCCGCGCGGGAATTCATGGCCTCCGCCCACGCCCGAATACTGCACCGTCCCGATGGATTCGGCACACACCTGACCCGCCATATCGACCGAAATGGCGGTATTGATGCTGATCATCTTCCTGTTTCTCCCAATATTCATCTCATCATTGCTTACAGCCCCCCTAAGGAAGTAGGTGCCCCTATTGTTATCGAGGAACTTGTATAATTTGTCAGTGCCCATTGCAAAACAGCCGGTCATTGCGCCGCGCATAAATGTCTTCTTACGGTTTGTAATGACTCCCGCCTCATATAAATCAACCATGCAGTCCGCAAACATTTCGGTGTGGACACCCAGATCGCGCTTTTCAAAAAGATCCATGCCAACTGCGTTCGGGATTCCGCCAATGCCCAATTGAATAGTTGATTCATCTTCAACCATGTCCGCAATAATCTGGCCCATCGTCTTTTCTTTCTCGTCAGGAATGATACCGGGGGCCTGGAGAAGAGGCGAATTATGTTCTACCACGTAATCCACTTCAGTAATATGAACTTTGGCATCTCCGATGAGTCTCGGCAGATTTTCATTCACTTCGACAATGACGATATCGGCAGCTTCGATGAATTCACGGTCATAAACGCATCCCAATCCGGTGGTCATGTACCCTTGTGCATCCATGGGCGATACAGCCGTCCAGAAGACATTGATATGATGGGTTTTTAGAGTTGTTTTCGCTACTGTCGAGATATGGTGGGTGTCGAAATCGGACATGCCTGTTTTGGTTCCCATGCGGGCCCCTGCACCATGAAAACAGCTTTGATAAAAAAAGTGCCCCTTGTATTCCGGTTTATGCATATAATCTCTTGGCACGAGCCCAAGCGCTTGGAAAATTCGCACATTCTCCAGTTCCTGATATCTCTTACAGAGGGCTGCGGCGAGAGCCGGAGGATCATTAAGCCCCAACGGAACGCCTACTTTATCGCCAGACTTAACGACTTTAACTGATCTACGTCAAAGGATAGCTTTCATTCTCAACATAATACTGCTCCATCAGATTACCGA
>DHHG01000074.1 GCA_002403175.1 Syntrophaceae bacterium UBA4778
CGAGAGATAATCGGCCAGCTTACCGAAAAAGAATGTGAACAAAAGAAAAAGAGCGATCTATTCGAAACATTTAATAAGATCCTGTTCGAAACGGCCGATGAGGGCAGGAAAGTCCTAATCTTTATCGATGAGGCGAATGCCATTTCACCTGCAAATCTGGAGAGTCTCCGGTTGCTGACGAATATGCAGGATGACCAAAAGAATTTATTCACAATAATTCTGGCGGGCCAAATGGAATTGGCAGTCCGGCTGGAACATCCTAAAAGGGCAAATCTCTTTCAGCGTATAGGGACTTTCAGCCGCATTAACAGGATCCCGTCTGCTGATATGGTAAAGACCTATATTGAAACGAGATTAAGCCGTGCCGGTGCTACTACAAACATTTTCAGCGACGATGCGATGGCCCTATTATGGGAATATTCCGAAAACGGTGTTCCTCGTCTCATCAATAAAATTGCCAAACTCTGTTTGAAAGCAGGTGAGACGAATGGGTTCAGGCAAATAGAAGCTGAAGTTGTACGTCAAATTGGTGAGCGATTCCAGAACTTGACTGGCAAAGCCATTCAGAAGAGAAAACCTCGAAAGAGGTTGGATGAGAGCTTATATGCCGAAAAAGAGCTGACCGGAATACTTCAGACCGAAAAACCTGATCGGGAAGAAATTGATTTTCCCCGGTTCTGTGCAGAGCAGGAATTCAGCTGTTCTTCTCCAATTTCACTTCCAGAGGAGCAGGTGGACGTGGAGCCGTGTATCCCTTTGGAGTCCGAGACTCAGAAAATGATGGAATGTGAAGATGTAAGAGCCGAAGAGGAAGCCCCTCGTGTTGAGGACAGTACAGTAGTTGAAATGGAAAAACGGGAAAATGCGACTGCCGAATCGTTAGAAATTGCCGGGATCCATGTAGTAGTCGATATCCCGTCTGAAATAAGACAAAAGGCCCTTTATTCAAATAAAGAGCAGTGCATGAAATCTGCAGGATTTATTGCTGCGCAGGTTTTGCGAAAATATCCCGAACTGACTGCCGATCCATCTGCGGATCCTATTGTCCTTTGGAGCGATATACGTAACATCCTTTTGGAAAGGCTGGTACAGCAGGGGGAAATGAATCGAGGTACTGCACTGGTGGCCGTAGTTTGAAAGGATTTGGGAATTGAAAATGAATCAGCAGAAAGAAGCCAGGCTGTGGTTTTCGAAAGGTTGCAGATACGATCTAGAGCCGAAACCGGAAAAGGCTATCGAGGCCTATGAGCTCAGTATTAAATATGATGATTTGTTCACAGATGCTCATGTCAATTTGGGGTTTGTCTATCTTCAGATCGGAAACTACGATAATGCTCTGAAATGTTTCCAGAAAGTGGTTAAACTCGAGCCCCAAAATCCGGAAGCTTACAACAATTTGGGTTTTGTATATGAAAAGATGGAGCGCTATGGAAGTGCAAAACAGATGTACAAGAAGGCGCTCGAACTCAATTCAGAAAGTCTGGAAGCTGTTATCAATCTGGCTCACATTGCAGAGCTGGAAGGAGATTATTACGGAGCTGTAGATAAATATCTGGGAGCCATTAACAAAAACCCGAAAGCTGTTTCTCCTCACTTTTGCCTCGCTGTGTTGTATGACAATTACGATATGTTCGAGGAAGCTTTGGCTGAATATGCGATTGTTCTGGAAATGGATTCGAATCATGCAAAGGCTGCATTTAACTCGGGTATTCTTTTGGGGCAGATCGGTGATTACGCCAAAGCCGTTGGAATGTTTGAAAAGGTCCTGAAATTGGATCCGGGTTCTTCGCAAGCTCACAACCACCTTGGGTCTATTTATGAGAGCATGGGGCTTCCGGATGAAGCGGCTCGGGAGTATAAATGTTCACTCCGTCTGGAGCCATTACAGGAGGATGCCAATGTTAATCTCGCCCGCATACAGTTTCTGAAATCCCGCCAGTATCCTCATCGGGCGCAGAAAGAAGAGGCAATCCGCCGGCTTCATCTCGTGTTGTGCATCAGTCCCAATAACATGAAGGCCAAAAAACTCCTGAAGGAAATAATCGGACATGCAAATCGGTACGGATGCAGTGAATGGAAAGAAGAATGCAATTATTAAACGATAATAACTGATGACCATGGAAGATAAAACATATTGTGACCAGGGCGATGAGTATCGCGGGAAAGGTCTTTATGAAATGGCGATTGCTCAATATACAAAAGCAATCGAGAAAAATCCGAAATACCATCGGGCATATACAAGTCGTGGGTTGGTCTATTGTCTCCACATCCATGATTTGTATGAAGAGGCATTTCTTGATTTCTCTAAGGCAATAGAACTTTGTCCATGTGATCCGCTTTCCTTTCACGGCAGAGGTCTCGTCCATTATATTAGAGAGGATTACGATGCCGCTTTATCCGATTTTTCCAGGGTGCTGGAACTGAACCCGAAGTGGAGCGTTACACTGTATAGAATAAATGGAGAAATCTATTTAAAAACGAGCCAGTTCAATAAAGCTGTGGTGGAATTTACGAAGGCGATTGAATTTAATCCTGACCAGGCAACGATTTACCGCGACAGGGCTTTGGCTCTATTTCATTTGAAAGAATATGAGAGAGCCCTGCAGGATGTCAGAATCGCTCAGCAGATGGGAGTTACAATTGATTGCAGTGATCTCGATCCGGATTCTCTTATGAATTGCTTATTAAAACACAATGAGAGTTCGGAAAATCAGACCGGCCAGGGAGGCGCGTCCATTATCTCCTTTTCCGATCTGAAGAATCCATCCAAATCAGTCGCCGCATTTTAATTTGTTATTATCCTCTCGCCGGGGCGAGAGAAATCCTGATTCCGCTTTTGCCAACCCCTCCTGCAAAAGCGGAATCCACAGGATCGGTCCGCACCGGTTCACTTCCCGCCGCTTATTCTGATTCAATATGATCGTTGACTCTCAGCTTTCCGTGCCATAGATTATGAAAAAAGAAAGAGGCGTCTATGAAAGCATTGATCGGAGCCCATATGTCCGCCGCTGGAGGACTGGAACAGGCTCTCCTGAGAGGGAGGGCGCTCGACTGTTCGGTCATCCAGCTTTTTACAAAAAACACGAATCAGTGGAAAGAAAGGAGTTTAAAACACGAGGAGATCATCGCTTTTCAGGAGAAAAGGAAAGAGACCGGAATCGGTCCAATATTTTCACATGGCAGCTATCTGGTCAATCTTGCATCACCGAATCCGGTAATCCATAAGAAGTCGGTTCAGGCTACTTTGTGTGAATTGCAAAGATGTCAGTTGCTGGGAATTGAATATTTGGTCATCCATCCCGGAGCCTACCGGGAAAAAGGAGAGCGGGAAGGTATGCGTCGGATTATCGGAACCATCAATTCGATTCAACGGCAGACACAGGATTGGGTGGTAACCATTTTACTGGAAACGACGGCAGGACAGGGAACGTATATCGGTTCTCGTTTGGAGCAGTTAGCGGAGATTATCGCTGGAGTCGAATATCCTGAAAGAGTAGGGGTGTGTCTGGATACCTGCCATGTGTTTGCGGCAGGATACGATTTGAGATCTTTTAAAAAGTGTGAAGAGTTCTTTATAGCATTAGAAAAAATAATAAGTCTTGAAAAGCTTAAATTGATTCACCTGAACGATTCTCTAACAGAATGCGGATCCAGGACCGATAGGCATGCTCATATCGGGCAGGGTAAAATCGGGGCGGATGCATTCCGCTGGATCATGAGGAGTTCCTCCTTGGAACAAATTCCAAAAATAATTGAAACCCCCAAAGAAGAAAACATGGATACGGTCAATCTGGATATTTTGCGCACTTATGCCTCTGTCTAGATTT
>DHHG01000150.1 GCA_002403175.1 Syntrophaceae bacterium UBA4778
GATCTGGCAGGATACGGACGGCAAAGTAGATTATGTCGTCTCAGGTATCGGCACCGGGGGAACGATTACCGGTATCGGTGAGGTTTTGAAAAAAAGAAAACCATCAGTAAAGATGATTGCCGTCGAGCCTGCGGATTCGCCGGTTCTGTCCGGCGGGAAACCGGGTCCCCACAAGATTCAGGGGATCGGCGCCGGATTTGTCCCCGATGTATTGAACAAAGATATTATTGACGAAATTATTCAGGTGGCCCATGAAAATGCGGGAAAGATGTCGCGGCGCATTGCGAAGGAAGAGGGTATTTTGGTGGGGATATCCTGTGGTGCTGCACTTTGGGCTGCCATCGAGGTGGCAAAAAGGAAAGAGGCCGAGGGCAAAATGATCGTGGCCATTCTGCCGGACAGCGGGGAACGGTACCTGTCAACGTGGCTGTTTCAGAAATAGATACCAGGACAGGTCTTTGACATTACACAAAATGTACAAAATTATGGAAAATACTACATTAGCATATAATCGTTTGAATATGAGCGAAACGAGAAAAGAAACAATAAAGAGCAGTTCCATCGGCATCGTCGAGACGCAATATTATACCTATGCTGAACAGGGCAGGGAACATAAACTGGAAAGCAGGGAGACACTGGGTCCGATCACCCTTGCGTATGAAACATACGGAACATTAAACAGAGATAAATCAAACGCGATACTGGCGCTGCACGCCCTTTCCGGGGACGCCCACGCGGCAGGCGTTTATAGGGGCGAGGATAATACGGGGTGGTGGGATGATATGATTGGGCCTGGTAAGGCCTTCGATACAAACCGGTACTTCGTCATCTGCTCAAACGTCATCGGCGGCTGCAAGGGTTCCACAGGGCCGTCTTCCATAAACCTGGCAACGGGAAAACCCTATGCGTTGGACTTTCCTTTTATCACCATCGCCGACATGGTGCATGCCCAGCGGCATCTCATCGATTTTCTGGGCATCGACAAATTATTGTGCGTTGCAGGCGGATCCATGGGTGGGATGCAGGTCCTCCAGTGGGTTGCCTCGTACCCGGAGCGTGTAAAAGCGGCCATCCCGATCGCGACAACACTGAAGCACTCTCCCCAGCAGATTGGCTTCAACGAAGTGGTCCGGCAGTCCATCATGGCCGATCCGGCGTGGCGGGAGGGGAATTACTATGAGTATGGCCAGCCAGAGAGGGGCCTGTCGGTTGCCCGTATGATAGGCCACATTACCTTCATGAGCGATCAGTCCATGGAGGAGAAATTTTCCCGACGGTTGAAAAGTGATAAGTTCAGCTTCGGATTTGATACCGATTTTGAGGTGGAGGGGTATCTGCACTATCGGGGGGCGAACTTTGTGAAACGCTTTGATGCAAATTCCTATCTCTACATCACAAAGGCGATCGATTACTTCGATCTGTCAGGGGGGAAAATGATCCCGGCCGGGAAGGCTATCAACACACGCTTTCTGGTTATTTCCTTTAAATCAGACTGGCTCTACCCATCTTACCAGTCACAGGAGATAGTCCGGCTCCTGAAAAGGAGACACGTGGATGCAACATATTGCGAATTGAACTCCACCTACGGTCATGACGCCTTTCTGGTGGAAGTGGCAGAGCAGACAACCCTGATCAAACATTTTCTGGACAAGACGTTTGACGGATATATGGTCGTGGGAAGCTATGGCATCTGAAGACATTCGCCTGGATCACAAAATTATTTACTCGATCATCGAACGGGGATCCCGTGTTCTGGACCTTGGATGCGGCGAGGGAGATCTCCTCTATCCCCTTGTCAGGGATAAAAAAGTCCGGGCTCAGGGGATCGAACTGAGTGATAAGGCCATTCAGGAGTGTGTCAAGAAGGGCTTAAGTGTTTTTCATGACGACATTGAGAACAGTTTGCGGGAATATCCGGATAATTCCTTTGATTACGTAATTCTGAACCAGAGTATGCAGGAAGTAAGAAAAGTGGATTGTGTAATCCAGGAGGCCCTGCGCATAGGCAAAAGGATTATCGTCGGTTTTCCCAACTTCGCCTACATCAAATCGCGCATAATGCTCTTTTTCCATGGCAGGTCACCTATTACGGAATCATTGCCGTATCTCTGGTTTGACACTCCCAACGTTCGTTTTTTGAGCATTACGGATTTCAGGGATTTTTGTACAGAGAAAAAAATCCTGATCGAGGAAGCCCATTATCTGGGAGAAAAAGATAGTGTGCATTTCTGGCCGAACCTGTTGGCCTTGAATGCCATCTTTGTTTTAATGAAAGGGAAGAGTTTAACAGTATGAAATGGAATGAACTGAGCGTGCGTGTGTTGACGGGCGGGCAGTTAACCAATGACGAAGCGCTTGCCGTCGTACAATCCTCAGATGACGATATTTTGGCCGTTCTGGACGCAGCGTTTTCAATTCGCCGTCATTACTTCGGGCGGGGTGTAAGCATTCATGTTATCCGCAACGCAAAAAGCGGATTATGTTCAGAAAACTGTTCGTTCTGCAGCCAGTCCGCCGTATCCGATAGCGAGATACCAAAATACCCGATGCAAACGGTGGAGCAGATTCTGGAAGGAGCGCGGGAAGCGCATGAATTGACAGCTGTGCGATACTGCATTGTGACCAGCGGGCGGGCCCCTTCGGAAAAAGACCTTGAGACAATCTGTGAAGCCGCTCGGCACATCAAACGCGAAGTGCCTTTACAAATATGTACCTCTTTAGGGTTATTATCGGAGAAACAGGCAAGGCGATTAAAGAACGCCGGTGTTGACCGCTACAATCACAATCTGGAGAGTTCGGAAAGGTTCTATTCTTCTTTCTGTACCACTCATGCTTTTACCGATCGAGTGGAGACAGCCAGGATAGCGAAGGCTGCCGGGTTGGAACTATGCAGCGGAGGGCTGGTAGGAATGGGAGAAACTGTTCAGGACAGGGTTGATCTGGCCTTCGCATTGCGTGGTTTGGATGCGGATTCCATACCTCTCAATTTCCTTGACCCGCGGCCGGGAACACCACTGGAGGGACTTCACAGGCTGACACCTGCTGACTGTCTCCGGACTCTTGCCATGTTCCGTTTTGTAAATCCTGACAGGGAAATCCGCATTGCCGGGGGAAGGGAAGCATGTATCGGCAGTATGCAGGTATTGTCCCTGTATGCTGCGAATTCCATGTTTACCGTAGGCTACCTGACCACACCAGGACAGGGGTATCAGGCCGACATGGACATGATTAAACAGGCAGGATTCACCGTTACGGAAATTATCGAATAAAACATATTCTGTCATTCCTGCGAAAGCAGGAATCCAGACGTTGTTTTGGCCCCCGCTTTCAAGAGTAAGCTTCAACGGGGAACATAAGTTAATATTGAATGCCGCATCAAGTGCGGTATGACATACTTAGAGGAATCAAAAAGGAACGTTCATAACGATGAAATTTTATGAAACAATAAAAGAAGATATCCAGACGATATTCAAGAAGGACCCTGCTGCGAGAGGTGTATTGGAAGTAATAATCTGCTATCCGGGACTCCATGCCATCTGGATGCACCGGATCGCACACTTTCTGTGGAAGAATGAATGGTACTTTTGCGCAAGACTGCTTTCCCATATCAGCCGCTTCCTGACGGGAATTGAAATCCACCCCGGCGCAACAATCGGATGCCGTTTTTTCATCGATCACGGCTCCGGTGTTGTCATCGGAGAGACGACGGAGATCGGAGATGATGTGCTCATCTATCAGGGCGTTATTCTGGGTGGTGTGACTCTGCAGAAGAAAAAACGCCACCCCACTATAGGAAATAATGTCCTAATCGGGTCAGGAACCATTGTTTTGGGGCCTATCTTGATTGGCGACGGGGCACGTATCGGGGCCGCATCCTTGGTCATTCATGATGTTCCCCCCGGGGCGATAGCCGTCGGCGTGCCTGCCCGGCTTGGTCTTGGATTCTCCGGAAAAGAAATCCAGGAGATGACGGACAATAAACTTCCTGACCCGATTGCCGAAGCTTTTAACTTTCTGGGCAAGCAGATTGGGACCCTGGAAAAGAGAATGGCAGAGATCGAAAAAAAGGAAGGGGTAATGGTAGAACTGGATCAGTACGTGGAAGAAAAGAAGCAGGAGATTGCGCGTATATTTTCCTCAGAAGAAGAATTCTCCATCGGAGCAGGTATTTAGGCAAAATATCTCTCCACTTTAAATGAATTATTTTATGAATCATAAGGCTATTGCCCTTCTCTCCGGCGGTCTGGACAGTACTTTGGCGGTCAGAATGATGATCGATCAGGGTATTGACGTAACAGCTATCCATTTCACCAGCGCCTTTTGCAACTGTACGCCGAAAAAAGCCGGTTGCAGGCTTCAAGCCGGACAAATAGCGGAAGAATTCAATATTCCCATACGTGTCATCCATAAAGGAATGGATTACATAAAAATGGTCGAGCGTCCGCCTCATGGCTACGGCAGCGGTATGAATCCCTGCATTGACTGTCGTATCTATATGCTCAAGAAAGTTAAGGAACTGCTTCCGCAAATGGACGCATCCTTTGTCATTACCGGCGAAGTTCTCGGACAACGTCCCATGTCCCAGCACCGCAATACCCTGCGGCTTATTGAACGAGAAAGCGGCTTGGAAGGCCTTATTCTGAGACCTCTTTCTGCGCAACATTTTAATCCCACGCTTGCTGAACAGGAAGGTGTCGTAGACCGAGAGAAACTCCTTGCTGTGTCCGGGAGATCAAGAAAACCGCAAATTGAGCTGGCAATGAGGTTCGGCATCAAAGACTATCCCTGTCCTGCGGAAGGATGTTTGCTGACAGACAAAGAGATAGCTGCACGATTGCGTGATCTTTTTACCCATTGTCCGGACTATGAAATGGTGGATATTCATCTCCTCAAAGTGGGACGCCATTTCCGCCTCGATCCGGGCTTAGAAATTATCGTGGGAAGAGACACAAAAGAAAATGAAAAGATTAAAGCCCTCGCAAGACCCTGAGCAACGCTGATTGAGCCGCGCGGCTTTCGCGGACCAACAGTCTATATAAGAGGAACATCGGACGAAACTACAGAAATCACCATCGGCAGGATCATTGCCCGGTATAGCCAGGATCAGCGGTCGGAATATCCTGTTCGGAAGAGGGTCATCGGTAATACGGAATCCGTGTTGGTCATCAAAGAACAGTACCCGGCAAAAGAACTGGATGCCTGTCGCATCTCGTAGAGGGCATCAAAAGAATTGTAAGAACAACCCGCACTGTGTGTGTTTCGCAGTCAGATTGAGGCAATGGTAAAATATCCTGTAGGATCTCAGAGGCGTAACGGTTCCGCCGTCAAGTTTTTCGATTTGGAAAGGGCAAGTTCAACCCATGATACAAAATCCCAAATTCGATCATCTGCTGGATCATTTAAAGAACCTTGATCATGTGGCAGTAGCTTTTTCAGGCGGGGTAGACAGTTCCTTCCTGCTGGCTGTTTCAAAGCTGGCTTTAGGTGAAAAGGCTGTGGGTATAACCATTGATTCGCCTGCATTGCCCCGTTATGAACTCAATGATGCCATATCGATTGCCCGGATGATCGGAGTCAGGCATATTATTGTCAAATCAGACAATATTGAGGAAGAGGTAAAAAGAAACCCTGTTGACCGTTGCTATTTCTGTAAAAAAACCGAGTTCGGATCTATTAAGAGGGTAGCAAAAGATCTGGGCATAAAATATGTTTTAGATGGCAGCAATGTCGATGATTTGAAAGATTATCGCCCCGGAATGAAAGCAGTATCCGAATTACAGGTGCTTAGTCCATTGATTGATGCACAGATGACGAAAAGTGAAATCCGTGAATTTTCTAAAAAACTCAACCTGCCCACATGGGATAAACCAGCACATGCCTGTTTATTTTCCCGCATTCCTTATGGGCAGGAAATTAGGATCGAGGATTTGGATAAAGTCGAGAAGGCAGAAAAGTTCTTCATTGATAGAGGGTTCAGGACAATCAGGGTAAGGTGCCATGGCGATCTGGCCCGCATTGAAGTGATCGCCGGTGACAAGAATAAGCTGGTGATGGAGCCCCTGGCATCGGAAATCACGCAGACATTGAAATCATATGGATTTAAATATGTGACTCTCGATATCCAGGGCTATCGCATGGGGAGCCTGAACGAATTCATCAATATCGAGGAATAGAATTGTAATGGTAAAATCCATGGATGAGAGAGTGTACGGAGCTTTTACGGTCAAAGAAATCTTTTCAGATGGTGACACGACCGGATTACGGAATGTCGAGAAAGACGTAATCGGCGAGATCTCTTTGAAGATCTATATCAACGGGACGGAATATGCCTCCCTGCTCTGCCTCAACCAGTTGACGGAAGAGCTGGCCATAGGGTTCCTCTATAGTGAGGGAGTAATCGATACATTCCGGGATATCGTGTCTATAACCTACAATGAACGCCTTTTTGCCGTCTTGATTGATCTTGCCGTCGGAAGATCAGTTGATAAGTGTGAAAGCCTGCGCAGTGTCACATCAGGCTGCGGAAAATGCTTTACGTACATCAATCCCCTCAAGCATGACAAATTCCTGACAGTGCCAGATCAGATTAAATTCTCCCTCCGCAAGATCCTTCAAACCATGAAGGAGTTCGAGCGGTGCTCCGAGATTTACAAGAAAATCGGCGGGGTCCACAGTGTCTTGTTCCATCATGATGAATTTTCCGTTTTTAATGAGGACATTGGAAGACACAACTGTTTCGATAACATAGCAGGCGTACTGATGAGAAACGATAAAATGAACCTTGTTGAAAAGGGAATGCTGTTCGTGAGCGGGAGGGTTTCTTCTGAAATCATCACCAAGGTCATCAGGCTTGGAGTCCCGGTTCTTGTATCCCGATCTACGCCCACGGCGGCAGCGGTTAACCTTGCCAGAAAGTACAATGTAACGCTCCTGGGATATGTACGAAGAAATTCCGGGTTTGTATATGCAGGGGAAGAGCGTTTAATGTAGTGAGCAGGCTGTTTCTTAAGGTAAACTGGAAAAAATAAACAAGGATTTAATAGGTACTTTTAAATGAAAAAAACACAAGGAAAGATTTTGGCCGTCAATATTTCTCAGAAAAAAGGTGAAAAAAAACAGAATATTCCCTGCGGTCTGTTTCTGGAAGATATTGGTCTTGATGGGGACGCCCATGCTGAGAGTGGTATCCGGCAGGTAAGCCTCCTCGCAAAAGAAAGCATTGAAAAAATCAGGGCAAAGGGACTGGATGTGCAATATGGAGATTTCGCAGAAAATCTCACTACCGAGGGGATTGATCTGCCCTCTCTTCCCATCGGCACACGATTGAAGGTCGGGGACAACGTTCTCCTGGAAGTCACACAGATCGGCAAGGTCTGTCACACTCGGTGCAACATCTTTTACACCGTCGGTGACTGTGTTATGCCCCGGGAAGGGATCTTTGTGAAAGTAATAATCGGAGGTGAAGTTCAGGTAGATGATCGAATAGAAATTGCCGGGTAAATATCACCTTTTTTATTGAAGTCGATGTTTTGTGAGAATGCATTTGTGCAGCACCTGTCATCCCGTTATGTTCAAGAACGGGCAATGAAAAAACGGAATATGCCGGTTATTGGTACCACCTCCTACCTATCATTTATGTTAATCATGAAGAGTAGTATGATTTCTGGAGAGAAGAGGCAGGAGAACGAGGTTACACCTGGGTCATTAACCCTTGTTGTAGTGTGTTCCCTGTCTCCCTGAACCCTGTCAGGATGGTTGGGTTTTGAAACACTCGTTCCAATCCTCACCCTTAATTTTGCCTCCATGTATGGCTGCCTTATTCTGGAGCCTGGCTTCGATCAGGCAGGTTCAGGCAATCCAAGCGTCCCTAAAAACGGTTTTACAAACCCCAATGCTATCGCCTATGCTCACCATATGCACAATCAACTTCCTGTCAACATTCAACTACGTGAAGGCCGTAAACAATAAAGGTAATAATTTTAGACAACCAAAACAGGGGGGCAGCGAAATGAACATTGGAGAAATTTTGGGTGCATTGGTGCAAGCGGGAATGTCGCAGTCTTCCAGCGACCGGATGCGGAACTCGCTGGGTGGAGGCAGTGTCATGGACAGTCTGGCGGGCATGATCGGAGGAGCATCACAGAATGGTGGTGGAATCGCAGACGTTCTTTCCGGAATGCTGGGCGGTGGTAGTGGCAGTGGTGGTGGAATCACAGAGATACTGTCGGGCATGCTCGGCGATGCGGGACGTGCCGTTGGTGGAAAACAAAACTTGGCATTGGGAGGCCTCGGCGCGCTCATCGGCTCGCTTTTGGGAGGCGGTGGGAAATCCGTGGGCGGAGCGTTGGGCGGCGGCCTAATGGCTCTTCTCGGGGCAATGGCCTTTAATGCCCTCAAAGGAAGCGGCGAACAGAAACCACAGATTCTGGTTGGTCTTCTGGAACCGCAGACGGAAGCGGAAAAAAAGAACTGGAACAGAATTCAGAGCTGGTTTTGAGGGCCATGATCAATGCCACCAAGGCAGATGGTCAGATCGATGAAGATGAAATCAATCGTATTATAGGGAAACTCAAGGAAATCGGTGTAGGTGTTGAAGCTGAGCACTATTTGATGACACAGATGCAGCAACCGATGGAAACGGAAAAACTGATTGCTACCGCCAAGGGGCAGCCGGAACTCGCGGCACAGATCTATGGGGCATCTTTGCTGGCGATCGAAGTGGATACTCCGGCGGAGAAAAACTACCTTGATCAACTGGCCGCCGAACTGGGTCTGTCTCCTCAGGTTACCGGTCGCATTCAGGAACTTGTCGGTATGCAGCAGGCATAAAAACCCTCAAGGAACAAGGAGACACACAAACTCACTATCCTGTTTGCCCCCGGCGCAGCGGATAAGTGTGGGAAGGAAGTTTCTTCCTCAAAGGCAAAAATAATCACATTTCTGATCTGAAAGCATAGAGCCTCCTCACTGACCGAGGAGTCTCTATTATGCGCTATTTTTTACGC
>DHHG01000188.1 GCA_002403175.1 Syntrophaceae bacterium UBA4778
GAGGGCCTCGCCTGGCCCCCTTCTATGATCTTGTCTCAACTCGGGTTTACCCGGAAATTAACGACAAGTATGCAATGCGAATAGGTGGCGAGAAGCGGCCAGGCAAAATATTCGATCGGCATTGGGAACGATTCGCTTATGATCTATCAATGAAGTGGTCATACGTTTCAAGGATAAGACGCGATCTGATGAAAGGAATTCTGGCCCAAGCGGAGTCTCTCGCCGAATTAGAAACATTCAGGGAGATCGGCATAATCAAGAGCATCCTCGAGGTAATCCGGAGAGAGGCGATGTAAAAATTCAAGCCGCCTTTGGATTTGGCCAGGGCGGAATCGAACTTTCAAAGTTCGGAATTCCTGTCCTGAAAAAGCAGAATAGGTAAAGTGGTTAAAACATGTGGAAGTACTTTTTGGGATCCTGGACAAAACACCTGTTATAACCCGTCTCGGAGGTTCCATAATGTATTTTGACGAGTTAAAAGTTGTTTAAATCTATACGATGAATGCCAATGCCGTGAGCAAGCTCGGTCAGGAGCACTTTCTAAGAAGGACTTACAGTCCGGTTGCCGTGCCGGAAATCCACGGTTCATTTGAAAGTGTTGACCAAGCCGCCCATTCCCGCCATTGAAAATGAAAAGGATTAGCTGGCTATTGCTAACTGCTTGTTTTTATGGCGGAAGTGCATGGGAATCGAACCCACCCGAGACGTTATTAGCGCCCCACACCGGATTTGAAGGGCATTTTTATCAAAAAAATGGAATACTTAAACCCTTTGATTTTTGGTCTGATTTACCGTATATACCTGAAAATAAAAGAATAATTAAAATTCCTTTTATTCGATCTGTTCCGGTCAATTTCCGTCTATTCTTTGGAATCTATCACAATTTTAGCACAGCGAAAAAAGACTGAAATGCACGGTGCGGCAATGAAAATTTCCTTATAAGGCATTTCCAAGTTCGAACGGTTTTGAATCAACTCGAGCGGACGAGACCAGTTCTAGAGTGGATGAATCTGTTTTCAATTCCACTCGGGAATCCAGGTAACCTGAAAACGTGAAACAAAGGCATTCTTTCAAGAGGTGCAATCAGTGACAATATTGAATAAGACTTTTCTTTCGGGGCATGGACCTTTTCTTGAAATGGTTTACTGTACATCACCGCTTATATCTGAAGGGTGGCCCTCAATAGGAGAATATGAAAAAGATATTTTCTTCGAATTCGCGGATGATCTGCTGGATGATCTATGCCTCATTACAGGCCAGTATTGCCCCTTCAGTCCTTATGAAGTAACAAATCTATCAGATACGGAATCACTCCAATCAGTTCGAAGTACTTTTGCAGATTGGGCAACAATCATTTCCAATGCAAGTGATAAAAAAATTAGCAGAGTTTTTTCTGGGTTATATGAACCAAATAAAAATACCACACCATCATCAATGAGACATGATGTTCTTGATACTTTGGAATATATAATAAATTATTTGTCCATTGCTGAGAAAAAAGGAGAAACCATTACGATTATCGGAATATGACTACGCCGAATAGGGAGCACTTTCAAATAGCCGATGGTTATAGCTGTTCTGAACCATTTTGACCTGAAGAGATCCGGTTGTGGCAAATTACGGAATTTCCTGAACGTGCGGCTTATGCAGTGGTATTGAATCTTAGTAATCCAATACAGGATGTAAAAAATGAAAGAATACATGAACCTATTGTTAAAGCCCATAATTGAGCAGCTGAAATCTAGCCAAGCTGCTATTTATGACGATCATCAAAGCCTTTGGATCGATTTGGGCTGGGATATTTGTCAAGGAGATGGACGCATCATCAGACATGCCGAAGATATGATTGTTAATTACGTCGAAAGCTTACCAACAATTGTACGGCAATTTATATGGTGGGAATCGATAGGAGGCCAGATAACTAAACAGGATATTATGAATAAGATTCATAACCCGAGTGAACTGGTAGATGTTGAAGAAATTGAATCTGGTGAATTTATGGAAGATATTGTGGATTACCTGAAAACCGCACTATTCAATTCTGCCGAAGCCGACTACGAAGATTATGTGGGCAATGGGAGCACTGACGAATTTGAAGATGAGCTGGATGATGGTGATTAGGGCCCCTGCTTAACTTGCCTTTGAATATAGATTTTCATCGAATAGGAAGCGCTTACCGGTCCGCTGTAATATTGATTTCACAATTACTTCATCAAAATGAACGTACTATGCAAATTTCCCGGTAGTGGATTCAGAGATGGGGTTTGTTGAACATTAAGAATTTTTGCTTCATCTTCGACTTGAGGTCTAATATATTCATAAATTTCAGCGATGTTCTTTTTCCCATCTTTAATTGCTTTCACCTACAAATCGAAAATGCACGTTCCAATTCAAAGTTATGCATTTTCATGTGAAATCAATATGCAAACACGATTAAAAGTGATAGGCCACACCCCCACTTACGCTGAAGTAACGAATGTCATTCAAGTCATTAAATCCTGAAGTCCATGCACCTTCAAGATTCAGGGAAAATTTTTTATTCACAAAATAATCCACTCCAAATCCGACTCTGCCGCATGGATCAGTTTCGGACTCACTAGCCGATGTCGTCAAATATCCTGGCGCACTGGCCGAAGCATCGATTTTTGCATGCATCACTCCCAGGCCGAAAGTCAAATATGGCTTTATCATTGATTGAAATGGATAAAGTTTAGCCGAAACGATTGTCGTAAATACATCAATGTCGGAATCAATAGTCACCGGAGTCCCACCTATTCTAACGGTCTCATTATAATTAAAATTGCCCAAATATTCCAAAGCAAGCTCCACAGAAAACAAAGGATGGACCTTGTAACCGATTTTTCCGTTTATGCCCCAAGAGTCATCGTATTTAGGATTTAAACCATATGACCGCAATGAATCCAGATCCCCGGTATCGAAGTCCTGCATGGCGAAAGTACCATTTAAGCCAACATATAAACCTGAGGCAGCACTAGCTGAAGTTGTGAAGATGAAAACTGAAATGATGCAAAAAAGTACAGAATATGACTTTCGCATTCCTGACCCCCTTTTGATTCTTTATTGAATGGGAATAAACATTCCAGGCGCTACTATCAATAACAGAACAATGGATTTACTGACTTTTTTTCTGCTGTTGATCTTGAGGCTGCTGATCCATAAATTGGTATTCCTTGTCCTTAAGATAAGCTGCAGAATACTTGCCGCAGGGCATTGTGCTTAATGCTTGATAATTAGCAGTACGAGCATGCGGCACATAGTCGCTAGTTGCTGAATTGATAGCAGTTACTATCGCTTTTGCGACTAGACCTGCTAAGCCCCCTCCTGTATTTCCACCTGAAAGGTCCACTACCACAGTTCCGTTATAGCGCCAGAGGACTTGATCTGATTTTGTGGATTTCAGCTCACAATCAACTGACACAGTGAGATTTGCGGCAATTACGAGATAAGATAGATCCCATTTTTTAATTGTAGTAAATAGTACAGCATCGGCGCCGAAATACTCTCTGAATTTCGTAACGGGCAGATCTTTTAACAGCTCCGTATCATAAGTACCCTCCATTTTCAGAACCTCGCTCGTCACCTCATAGGGGAACACATAATAACCATAAAAAGATATTGGTTCCTGTAATGTCGTAGAGTAATATTCTTTCGCATCGGCGGCTGTTGTCTGATTCATGGGAGGAAGTATCAAAATGGAGGCAGGCATCTCCTCATACATTAAAGGAAACTTTTCAGCTTTCGTTACTCTGTGAACGCAGCCTGTCATAAAGAGGAAAATAAAAAGACTTAAAAGCAGAAGAATGTTCTTTTTTCCTGGTATCATATTCTCCTCAGTTCTTGTTAGGTTTAGTCTCAATTGTACTCTTCTCTGTTTTAACATCAGTTTTTTCAGCCTTACGGCTGATTTTTCCCGCAGCTTCAGCATCCTCGCCGGTTTTGGCGGCTGGCTCGACCGTATTCTGTCCGCCTGTTTTTGCTATGGCTGATTGAGTCAGCCTTTCCATAAATAATTTTGATTCAGGATAAGTTTTCGCTTCCAAATCAAAATACTTTATTGCGGTATCCTTGTTATTCTGCCTTAAATAGATATATCCTAATTCGGCATACACACCGGGAGGTACACGAAGGTTTCTATCGGCTGATTCCTGAATAATCTTTTCCAGGGTGGCTTTGTGTTTCAACAGATTTTCATCGTTTGCATTTTTTCGGTATGCATAGAGAGTATTCGAATAATCACCCCAGTAATATTGTTTCTGGCTTGCACATCCTATTAGAAACAATAATACAAAAAGCAAAAAGGAAATAAATATGCTCTTCTTTCTCATGGGACATCTATCTCCTTGATGTTCTCATTTTCAATTATCACAATTCTGTCGACGACGACTTGCCCCTGCTTTTTCACAGTTATCCTGTGTTTTCCCGGAGACAATTTATAATGGATATACTTCGCCTCGCTCTTCCCCCTGCTGGATGCATCTTCAGGGTAATCGCTTCCTTGTAAGGAAAAAGGCTCACCATTATCTATAGAGGCCATTGCACCGTTCACATTGCCAGTGAACCATATATAGCTTACCGCTTCTTTTTGAAGTACGCCTTCGTGGTATCCGCAGGCAATAACAAAAAGCAAGGCAAAAGCGATTCCGATTACGACAAGTGTTTTTCTAGCCATTTTATTCTCCTGGTTAGGGTTGACGAATGTAAAGCGACGAAAAATTTCTTTGGTTTATATACAGAGTCAAATCGCCTTGTGTAGGCTGACAAAGTGATATTTCGTTTTCTGGAGAATCGCCTAAAGAGGAGATGACCTTTAGTTCGCCGATTTTCTTGCCGGGAAGCGTCATTTCCATACCTGTTTGAGGATTCTTAATTTTTTTCCCTTCCTGAACTATTTCAAAGGTATCGGCAGTATTTATGTTTTGAGACTTACCTCCTGAAATTATGAAATTCCCATCCTCGTAACCGAGGATATAGGCGCGCCATGGTTTATCAAGGAGTTTTTCAATTATATTGGAAGACAAATTGCTGATTGCAGACTCGATTGCCTTATCGTTGAGAGATGAGTCATAACCGGCCCGGGCGCCGACACCAAATACAGATCCCGCTTCCGAAAACGCATTTCCCTCACCCGTTTCAGAATATATTACCTGACCAGTATACACATCAACTAAACGGACATGAACTTTGGCAAAAGCTACCTGCTTTTTGACTCTGCTGAAAATACCCACATCACTGACATCTTTCCTGCCGAATTCCGTTATGGAACCTACAATTATGAAATCAGCCATATTCTTTAACGGCTGCATATTACTCATTGACAACTCTTTATTTATTTTATCCAGATCGGCCCTTTCCAGAATTATGAATTTTTCAGTTTCAAGCAGTTTTGCTGACAATATATCAACAGCTTGTTTCCCTATGCGATTGCTGTCTTTATCTATGAAGAAACTTTGTCCATACCTGGTTTCGTTTGTAAATCTTGCAATCGCCACTTTTCTTTTAAGACCTTTTTTTGCAGCAGGCTGCGCTTGGGCTATTGTCGGGCTGATTTTAGACCCTTGCTTCACAGTTTGTATGTCTGGCTTCTCCAGTGTTGCGCATGAAGTTAAAAGAAAAACGCCAGATATAAAAAGTAATAGAGTGGCTCTCATATATTAATTCTCCTCAAAGTTTGCACTAATACTGTCAATGTGTTCAAAATAAAAAAACCGAGTCTCCTCAAAATTACTCAGGAGTAAACTCGGGTTACATTCAAATTTGAGTGCCATTCCACCTATCTCCCCTTTTTGATAGGCCAACCTCTCGTAAATTGACTAACTCAAATTCCCAAAAAAAATTTGCAATTGTTTGTACATATATTTTTAAAAAAAGATTGTCAAATGCAATTTTGGCGATACGAAACTTAGGCGTTATTGCCACCTAAAATTAATGTTAAATCTATAGGTTGGGGAGTTTCAGGATAAACGAAATAGATTAAAAAGCCGAATCAGGGAGACTGGCCGATTCTCAAACTTTTTTTTTAGATTACAAATTGTAATCTTTCTTTTTTACCCAAAAACTTGGTTGTCTCTTTCAGGAAGTAAATGAAAATTCTTGTTTATACGAAATAGCCTTAAAAAAATGAACCTTTCAATCCACATTCGTTCATAAGATATGCATCGAACATCAACGACTATTTAGTTCGGAAAAACGCCATTTAAGAAAATAGTAGTTTTCTTAAAAATTCACCTTTCAGGGTTAAAAATTTCAAATACGAATGATTTTCCACAAAAGTACAACGGTTTCTTGTATACGCACTGGCTCGCCCGGACATACAGATGCGAGAATTTTTCATCCTGTTTATCCATACAAAATACCGCAAATCAGAATAAGGCAGCTGATTTGTAGGGGCATTTGCCTTTAGCCGCGTACCACTGGCCTGTTAGGCCAATCCCCCCAAGGACCTCACGAAATTCATAACCCACATTCTTCATAATTTATTCTCAAGAATGCTGCAATGAGTTTGACAAAATGTGAGACGATATCGAACTCAAGCTTCGGAAACGCTGTGCCGAGATCCAGAGACAGTTTATTGAAACCAGACATAAAATCCCTCCGATACAAAAACTTAGCAGGATCAAAAACATTAGGGAAAATGAAGGTTTTAAATACAACAATTAACTTGACAATCTAAGTAATATAAAATAATCGAAAAAAGTTTTAGATTTTAAATGCTTCAGTAATTCCGTCCGATTCTACTAATTAGATGCATGGGGTTTTATATAATGGGAAACCGTATTCCGTTCCACTTTCATTCTGATAGAGGCAATAATGGATTTAGGGCTTACCGTAGAAACCATAAATAGGGAAGCGGCAGATAAATCAAAAGGTTTTCGCCTTCAGAAAATCCGTGCCATAAAGCTGATTTTGGAAACCCTGGAAAATCAGGATAAGGCCATTTTTTATGCAGCTATTGAAAATTGTGAAGACGTTTCGTTCGACAAAGTTTCCGGTGATGATCCTGGAGTTTACTATGAAGAGGATAAGAATTATGATGAAGCACATAAGTTCACAATCTTCAGTGGGGAAGTAAAAAACGCCCTAGTAAGCTTTTTTGATATTTATATGAAGTGGCGAGCCGGGGAAGAAATAAGGCTTGGTTTTTATACCACCGCAAAAATTGGGAAGGAGCGAAAGTGCTTTATAGTTGACGGAACTGAATTACACCCACCTGAAAATCCCATATTGGTGCATTTATCTTCGAAAAACCTGACTGAAGAGATAATAAGGAGGGTCAAATCGGTAGTCCTTGATGAATATAGCAAGACATATTCGGGAAAAAAGCAAGGCCATCTATTAAGTTTAAAAGAAATGTCCATTCGTGATTTCGGGAAATTCTTAGAAAAGATTTCTTGGTACTTCGAAAGCGAAGACGACGTAAAACTGAAAGAGACTGTTCTGTCTTTAATAAAGGATTCACGTCTATACAATTTTCGAATTGCTGGAAAGGAGGAGGTGGTCTTTGCGCTTCTAATGGAATTGCTCGAGGAACGTCAATCTGCACCATCTCTTGCAAGCAAAGTCGTTAATGCTTCGGATGTGAAATTAATATTTAAGCAGGCCGAGTCTGAGGAAAGCGACCCATTATTGGATCCCACATGGGAGGAATTAAAAACAATAGAGAAGCAGATAAGGGACAAAAGAAATTTACAAGAAAAAATAAAAGCGGTCTGCCCCGAGTATCGCGACAAAAAACTTCAGCATCTTGCAAGATTAGCATGTAGGTCCAAAACCGAGCAAAAATCAGGGAATCGAAGTTTCTTATCTCTTAAATACCGAGTATACGAAGCGTGCAACGGTTATTTTCTAAATTCCGAACCAGAGATACGAAGTGAATCAGATATTGACACGATACTTGATGAACTAAAGAAAATATCGAAACAACAGATTATAGAGCTGAAAAAAGATTACGTTTATACTGTTTCAAATTCACAGACAATTGAAGGGATAGTGATGGATTTGTTTGATAGCTGTTTTGTTTCGTTTGATGAGAAGGTCGATGGCCAATAAGGACGTTAAGAAAAGATTGATGTATTTATCTGGGGAAGATTTCTATTTTTACTGTTACTCTGCCTTAATTACTTTGGATTATTTGAAATGTAAAGAGGGAAAATACTTTAAGGACTATCGAAAACTGGCGTTCATTATAGAATTCATAAAAGACAAAAAACTTGGATACATAATTTCAGGGAAAAAAGGCAAGTCACTCAATCCAATAGATAAAGAGTATCTTTTCGGGAGTTACTCTGCAGGCTTGAGTAGAAGGAGTGAAGTGTTAAAGTTACTGTTTACTCTAGAAAAAAAGAATTACATTTTTCTCCAGAAGGGAGGTTCTCAAAGCGAAATTGACGTTTCTTTAAATGAAAGGTCAATACCGAATAATTTTTTCAATAAGAAATTATTTGCTCAGGAGTATAACAACATACGCATTTTTTGTAACAACGTCAGCCGATTATCAGTGTTGAGGCTTGATACGATGTTAAATAGGGTATATGAGCAAAACGGGATTATGACATGGGATCTTTAAGAGTAAAAAAAGTTCTGTATTCCGGCCAAAAATATTATTTCGAAACTGAATCATTTGAAAAAAATATCGTTCTCATTGAAGGCGATAACGGAACTGGCAAGAGTACGTTTTGCAATCTTATATATTTCGGATTGGGTGGACGTGTAGAGGAGTTCAGGGCTGACAGTAACAAAAAGCACAAACAAATTACGTCTGACACAGACAACTATGTGGAACTGCATATTGCTGTTAATAGTGAAGATTATCTTCTGAGAAGATTTCTGGTGGAGAATGATATCACTGTTACTCCTTTGACCGAGATCATCATAGAATCAGAGGATAAGAAGAGCAAATATGTTACGTATTCTGCTGAAGAGAGGGCAGCAGAAACGAAAATCTATGCAATTCATAGACGAGAGGAAGAACCGTTTACTTTTTCCGATTGGATTTTGGGGAAACTGGGCATTAATGTTGTGGAATTATATCAGGGCTATACTAGTTTTAAGATAAAATTCTCAGACCTGATGAGACTAATCTATCATGATCAGCAACCAGACCCAGAGTTCATATACAAAAGACTTGATACGCGATCAAATTACATAAATGACTCGGAAACCCTGAGAAAGGCCATATTTGAATTATTAATTGGAAAATCGTTTTCTGAATTTTATAAAGCTATCGAGGATTCAAAAAAAGCGGAAAAAGAGAAACTGTTGGCCAAAGGTCTACTTGATGAATACACATCGTTGGCAGACAAAATTAATGATCACGAAGAATTCAAAAATCAAAGCTTTTTAATTGAAGAGCTAAAACATAGGGAGGCACAGCTAGACAAGCTCCAGGTTTCAAGGATGGCATTCAAACGCAACCGGGAAACATCCAATACTCTTGACCCGGAGATTGATTCATTGAAGAACCACATTGTCGAGAATGAGATGGAGCTGAGCAACTACAATGAATCGCTTCTTAAATTATATGACGAAAGATATAAATTAATATCGATAAAAGATGATGCCGTTCAGGAAATAGGTCAATTACAGAAGATCATCCATACACACGACCGGCTTAATCTTTTTGCATCCGATACGTGCCCTTATTGCTTGGCAAAAGTCAACAGGACTGAAGGTCATTGCGTTTGTGGTGCAGAAATAGAAGAGGAAAAGTATGAAAGATTTTTCTATACCTCTCAGGAATACAATGAAATACTAAAAGTTAAAGCAAAATCGCTAACCACAATCGAGCTAGCAATACAGGGCTGCAATGAAGAAATTGACAGTATCGTGGGAAAGAAGAAATCACTTTCAGATATATCATCTGCATTGAAAGCTAAACTTCGTGCATTACTTGATACAATGGACCAGGTGATTGATCTTGAAACTATAAATGACATTGATGATAAAATTCTTCTTGTCAGGGAAGAAATCGCTCATTTAAATCAAATCATTGAAGTTGAAAAGAAACTGGATGCGTTGCAGAAGAGTTATGACCGTAAACGACAAATATTCACCGAATACGAACTGACAAAAAAAGAACTTGGGGCGAGGGCTCAGAAAGATATATCTCAAAAAGTGAACGATTTGAGTAAAATTTATAATGATCTTATGATTACAACTTTACCGGATTGTCGGTCCGCTCGGATGAGCCTCGAAGATTACAAACCGATAATCAATGAGGGAGAATACAGAGAGGCTAGCTCAAGGGTCTCGGTAAGGTTAATGTATTATCTATCTTTCATGAAGCTTTCCTTGGCTCAGGAAGACGTTACATTTCCACGTTTCTTATTAGTTGATACCCCGGAAACTGCAGGAATTGAATTTGACTACCTGATCAAGTGTATAGAAAAATTTCAAGAACTTGAGTCACTTGGAAAAGATTTTCAAGTAATATTGGCTACGGGGCTTAAAAAATATCCAGAATCTCTGAAAGATAATAGAGTCTTATGTATGCCGACTAAGAAAGATGGGCTTTTAAAACCAAGGACAACTGAATCGGGGGGCGAAAATCCTCAAACCGATTTAGGCGCGACGGAAAATACGGAGCCGTTAGAAGAGCTGGTATCAGATTAAATATTTGACAAGCTGTTACGAACTTACCTATCCGACAATAAGGAGCTGCTAAAAAATACCACAAAAAACACCACGCACAGAAGGGGTTACAGTGATATGTTGGAACCCCTTTTTATTATAGGCCCAAGCGGAATTGAACCCTCAATTCCGGCGGGGAGGGGCCTTAATCCACTGTAAATGCATTTCTATATACATATTAATGTGTCCCCTTCTACACATTTGCCCCACAATACCTCAACCCCTCGGAGTGAATCTTTCAATCCATACAACATGTTGCATTTATGCACTGGTACGAGGCTTGCAATTTTTACTTAAATACAACACTGGAACAGGTGAACAGATGCGAGCTATAGGATATTGCCGTATAAGCACAGAAGAACAATCTCAGCAAGGCGTTTCCCTTTCCAATCAGGCACAGAAAATTCAAGCATATTGCACAGCCAAGGACTGGGAAATCACAGCTGTTATTCGAGATGAAGGATATTCGGGGAAGGATCTCAACCGCCCAGGCATTCAAGAGATCATAAAGGGATGTCGTAAACGTGCTTTCGATGTGGTGGTCACACTCAAGCTTGATCGGCTGACAAGATCGGTGAAGGATCTTGGCTATCTGGTTGAGGACGTATTCAATAAGAATGCGGTCGCGTTCTCAAGTCTACAGGACAACTTCGATACTTCCACAGCCAATGGCCGCATGGTCATGAACATCCTGGCCACGTTAGCTCAATGGGAACGGGATATCATCTCTGAACGAACGCGGGATTCCATGCAGTTCATGAAAAACTCGCTCAAGCTGGTGGGAGCAGTTCCGTTCGGATTCAGGCTCGCGGGCAAAGATCTCGAACCGGACCCGACTGAAATGAGGACAGTTCAGAATCTGCTCTTCATGAAGGCCAAGGGTGCTTCTTATCAAAGAATCTCAAATCTTAAATGCAAGTGGAATCGCATCGAAGAACGGAGGCAAATGGTATCCGAAGACAGTCAGAGGGGTGGTGCATCATATTCAGTCATTACCAGGGGACCCCTTGGTAACAAAACAGTACTTTTCGAAGAGCCCTAAATATCAATGCCTGTTGTAAATCATATGCTACTTATAACAGTATTTTTAAGATTTCACATATTTTCTTAAATCACCCCCCCTTTGTTATCAGATCGAATCAGATTAAGGCACATGGGATGAAACGTGCAATTTGGAAGGGCTCTTTCCAACAATCAAGAACATTTTTAATGCTTCCTGAAAGAGAATCTTCATCATTGTAAGATTTAGTAGATTACAAATGTAAATCATGTTATCCAAAAAAAATCATAATTTTTCCTGCTGTAATGGATTAACTATTTAGACGAGATTAGAATTTCTAAGTATGCTTTAATATTAATTCCTCCTACTGAAAGAAGTTAACTTGGAAAAGACTGAATCACCGTTGGAGAAGCTAGCTGAAGAGTGGGCCAGTAAGCTAAAAGCCTGCCAATACGTAGGAGAGATCATTGTACCTGAAGGGGAACTAGCCACAATAGCCAAGGTTCTGAATAGGGATCTTTATTCGCCCAGGGAAAATCTACAGTCCTCAAGAATTTGCCTCCTCGTCCTTGCAATCAATTGCATGTATTACAATCATAATGAGCACGGTTTTTGGGTCCATTTCTGTAATCTTTTAGGTATAAATGATAGCCAGCAATCTCAATCGTGGATAGGTAAAAAGCTAGAAACGGAATTATTGAGATTGGGATTTCTAGCTAATCGGTTGAAAGGTCCTTTTAGATTTGTCTCTCCATTAAGAGAGCAGTGCGGGATAACAAGGGATGAAATCTCTAGATACGCTGCTCTCTTGAACCAATTAGTGGAATCCTATGGATGGGAAGGGATTTTTGTTCAGGGGCGAGAGGAATTTAGTGACACGGTTAGGTCGCATTGCCATGGAACACATTTGACACAATTCCTTTTGGATGAACAAGGATGGCTATTTACCAAAGATGTAATTAGAAGCATCTCTCAATACAGACGTAATTTAATTGACCATCGGCAACTTGCTCAGCTCCCTGGATTCAGAACAGGTTTTTTCCCCGACCTCCTCGATGCTCTAGAGGAGATTCCGCAGTATTCCGGAAAAAGATTTACGAGACCACCCCTGCCACGCTTAGTATTTCTTCCTGATCGCAGGCAAATTGCAATCGCATTTGATCTTGAAAACAGAAATTATGGATTATATAGATTTAATGGGGAAATTGTCCGTCGGACTTATATCCCACTTGAGTCACAGGACATATTCGCGAAAAAAACTATAACAGGCGAGAGAAAGAATTCTAGGAACGAATGGGAACCGTGGTCAATAAAAGGATGGCTGCAGTCGCAATCACGGTATGCTCTTTTTCATCCGGAAATTGGATATACTGATCACATTAATGGGATAAGCACAGGTAGGTACTATTTCCTTTCACCTTTTGAAGATCCGCCTCCGAGCAATCTACAATTGAACTCATATGGAATGATAGATCTTCCATTTGTAGATTCAGATTATGACGCATGGCTTCTGTGGATCGATGAAACTAGTGATCTCGGATTTCTAGGAATTACTGAAAAACCAAGGATTGATGCACGCAATCTTATCTCATGGGCTGACGAATCGAACAGAATTTCCGGCACATATGAATTAGAAAAAAT
>DHHG01000214.1 GCA_002403175.1 Syntrophaceae bacterium UBA4778
GTGCGGCCCTTCGCTGGGCACGCTCGAAGTGTCGAGATTTGACCCCTTCTCTTTAACCATTGTGCGCTCCTCCATTCTTCCCCCCGGCGGCATTAGGACCAATGACAAATACTCTGTCTTGCAGTGAAACATCTACTTCCCTAAAATTTCGCCAATTTTTTAGAATAAGGTGAGAAATCAGCATTATGCCTCCTAGAGAGGTGGTAGCATATTGATTTTACTTTTCTATCTCCTGTGTCTGTTCCATTCTACACAATCCGAAGTACGTGCTTGGATCACCATTAGAACCTTTACACCGAACATACATTTGCAGGGCTAAACTGGTAGGTGTGATATCTGCGTCTGTTGAATCTGATGAAAACCCTCCCCCAATTGCACCATAACCAATTAGTCCCAGATTTCTCAATTGATCGAGTTCCCTGTCTAATCTGTGAAAATCAGCGCAGCTAGTAAGCGCTTGCAACTGTTCCAAGCTAACCCTTACTTCGCTAGCTGTAGTGATCCAGCCCGCTGCTGACAATATCTTAGTTGCATTTTCACAAGCATAATTGACAACGTGTGCTTGCAGACTTGTCAGTTGGGCCAGGATGCTGATGAAAATTAGATTGCTCTCATCATCTCCATTACTTGTACACGCTGATGCGAGAAGTCCAGCCCACATATCCTGAACTTCTTCCTTTGCTTCCCATGAGCCATCGTTAAGAATTGCGGCAATCAAGCGAGGATGCGCATGTTTACCTTCAGTTGAAGATTGTATATTAAGTTTTTCTTCTGCTTTTTGCAGTATTTTTACTTTGTTTAATTCACGCCAATTACTGACTCTATCCCTCAAAAGCAACCCAAATTCTTGTGCGGCTGGAAGGCATATTCTACCTAAAAATGCTGAAGCTCCATCTATCATTCCTTGCGTGACTATTTTTATTGAGTCAGCTACAGGTTTGATTCCAAGTAAATCACGACTCCGAGAATCCTCACCCATCATACCTCTCCTTATCAGTAATAATGGTCTCAGGTCCTTCGTATGCTTCCCGTATCGCAGCTATCCATTGGCCTCGATGATGACATCGTCCTACATCAAATCCTTCTGATATTCCTCAATCGGCGGTCCACTCTTGATGCCAGCGCTTTCGTCAATGTTCTTCTTGCACTGGCAGCATGGGGGTCAGGTCTTGGCTTATAAGTTTTCGTCTTATCCTTGCATTTACAAGACAGCAATGTGAGTCATATCCTATCTGGCAATATAATGAACTGATAGGCCAAGACCTGACCCCCATAGCTCTTAGCCCAGAAACCACAGCCAGTCGAGTCGAAGCGGAATCGTGTTCATCAGCTCCCGCTCCGAGCGCACGTTGTAGAGAACCAGAAGGAGCATCATCCTCAGGATCACCGGGGGCGGTACGGAGACATTGCCCTTGATCCCGTAGCGGTCCCGGACCTCGTCATAAATGAAGTCGAAGTCAACCCGGCTCTTGATCCGTCTCAGGGCGTGAGACTCCGGGATGCGTTGTTCCAGATGAATCGAGGGATAAAAGAGCTTCGGTTGCTGATCGGATTGGAAACCCATCATGGCAGGCTCTCCATGAATCGTAGCGTTGCCAATCCTATAAAGAGATCACCGCATACATGCAATGGTTATTTGGGCAACAGCCCGTCGAGATTTGACCCCTTATCTCCCTGACCTTAATCTCTGCCCATGTTTTACAAAGACCACGAGCCATGTACAAGACACAGATCCTTGTTTATGTTCGCGATGGTAATTTTTGCGTCGGATCGATCCAGTTTAAGCGTATAATCGGGCGGGGTCTTTCCTATCGGAATATTTATGGTCGGGCCATCGGCAGAGAAATATGTCAATCTAACAGCGAAGATTTGTCGAAAAAGAGTTGCCGGAATTTCTATTAACTCATATGTATTTTTCGATTCGAAATATCTGAGTTGAATAATAGCATTCACCTGATCGCAATATTCTTCAAACAATTTAAATGTTTTTTCCCTCCTCATTTTGGCCGTGCGACAATCTTGAATCCAAGCCGCCTCGGTAAGCTTGCTGATATGAAGCTTATCATCTCGAAGGCTTTTCGCTTTCGATGACTTCAAGCTAATGGTTTTACCTTCGATCTTAACGTCCCAAAAGCGTTTCCCTTCAGGAGCCCGCTCAACCGACAGTCCGGCATATTCGCATGCAGATATGAATGCGGAATCAAAGCTCTCCTGAAACAAGGGGCTTCCTATGAAATTGTGATGAGTAAGAAGTTTTGATCTAAACTCGCTTTCAAATGCCTCCGTATTCAACCAAGAATTTTCACTCATCCATACTTGACAGGGCGTCCGCAAAGCCTTGATGAATTCATCAAGGCGTCTTTTTTCCGGTTCATTGACTGAAACGGAATAATCAATCATAAAACAAGTCCCCCTGTTTCTCCTTGACGATATCCCTTTTACTTAGGTTTGTTCCGCCTAGAAGGATGTCCTCCATTCTTGGTTGCTCGCCAGTTAGCATCCAATAACAGAGATGCGCCAATTGGTATGATATAAGTGGGGGAACAGCATCCCCGATGTGCCGATACAGGTTCGATGTGGCAGCACCGTTAAATACGAAATCGTTTGGGAATCCTTGGAGCATTGCCATCTCGCGAACCGAACATAGACGATCTTCCTCTGGATGCGCGTATCTTCCATTTCCGATATGTGAGCATTCTCTTTTAATGGTCGGGGCTGGTTTCATCCAAGCCATGCGACCGTATACATCCGGATAAGACCCCAGACAGTTCTTAGCAACAATCCGTTTCATGGACGCAGTAAGCAATTTGTCACCGCCCTGCTTCTTCAACAGGTCCATCCATGAGCCCCCGTCTTTTGGAATAGCGGCTAGTCTTTTCTTAACAATATCGGAAGAAAGGCCGGGATGTGTTTGTACTCCTGTAGATGATTGCTTGATTGATAGAAATGCTCTTTTTACTGTCAACGCGCCCTCATCGATGCTCCATCCATCCCAAAGACTCTCTAAAGTATACAAAGGGATATTGTGTTTTGTGGCTATCACAATAGCTCTTTCGCGTTGTTGTGGCACCCCGAATCTCGTAAGAAGATAAGTTTTACCGAACACATCATATTCATTTGTTTCTAAGAATTCTCTGAACCACTCGTAGTGGTTCTTAAAGTTTCCTCTGATCAACTCTCGAGCGTTTTCCATTATGACAATATCGGCATCCAGAGCCAGAGCATATTCTGCCGATTTTCGAACAAGACTATTTCTTTTGTCATCGCGCATGTGATTCAGTGGGTTTGCTCGACTGAAACCTGTACATGGCGGACAGGTGCAGAGCACATCAATTTTCTTATTTGCAGGAATTTCGAGTAATGCTCTGAGCGAGTCTGGTCGCGCATTGGCAAGATCAATATTGTGTGGTTGAATGCCAATGTTTACAAAATAGGTTTTGTTACATTGGAGTTTGCCTTTGCCACTGCTCGGTTTGCCCAGTTCTGCGTCGGCTGCGCCAATTACAGTAAATGCCGGATGCTTGTGGAATCCATAGCTCATCCCCCCAGCGCCGGAGAAGAGGTCTATAACATTGAATTTCCTTTTATTCATGATCCGCACCCTGTCTCTACTTCATAGATGCCTCATTGCATCCTATTTCTATTCAATCTGTAATTCACCTTTTGCTCCGCTAGCTTTAATAGCGATCTAGAATTCATGTAATCAATCTTTTCACGATGTGTGCTGAGGAGCTTTTTATTCTTAAGGAGCGATTGAACGACTCGTTCAATCGTCTCAATCGTTTGGTTGTATAACTGGCATTCCCAAACCACAATTACGTTGAATCCCTGTTTTGCCAATATTAGTTCGTTTTTTTTATCTCTCTTGGCATTACCTCTTAGCTTATCGCACCAGAATATTCGATTTTTCTCTGGTATGCTGGCTTTCTTACATCGTTTGTGCTGATGCCAAAAACAACCATGTATGAAAATCACGGCACGATATTTAGGAAGAACAATATCCGGTTTGCCTATAAGTTTCCGATTATTCAGAGTGAAGCGAAAGCCGAGTCGGTGAAGAGCAGAGCGCAATATCCATTCAGGTTTTGTGTCACGCCCTTGAACTCTCGCCATTAACAATGAGCGTTGCTCAGGTGTCAGAATATCTGTCATTGGTTGGGAATCAACATGCCCTGCGGATTTAACAAACTGAATTTCTTAATGTTATTAATACCATAACGAGAGAAGGGTCACACTAATGTTCGGAGTATACGAAGAAGGAACGAGTGAGTCAAGGCGGATTGATATTGAAAGCATTAAAGAAAAAAGGATTGAGCCACAAAGCAACGGATAAAGGCTCGCGGAAGCAAGTTCTCTGAGCCTTTTTATTGTCCTTCTATTGAAGACCGGGAGGTTTGGCTTTTTACCTCTCCCTTTCGCAGCCGGATGCGCTCTCGCAGGGTGTTTTGAAGTGCTTGGATGCAAGGCGTCCCGAAGTCCGGAGGAGGAAGGCGTACATAGACGTACGGCGACCGACGAAGGACGAGGGGAACGCAGCAGACGAGTGCTTATAAACAGCCTGCTAGTCTTTCTTTGAAACCTTGACCATAATACTCTTACAGCACTCATCATTCTTGATGAGGAATGCATCGGGTTTTTCCATGATCTTGTACTGGCCGTTGGCTTCGATGATGAGGTCGGCCTGGGTCAGGCCGTCGGTTTTGTTGATGATCATGAAACGTCCGATGGGGACTCCGCC